>CAYHQZ010000077.1:0-16418 GCA_964358555.1 uncultured Planctomycetia bacterium | reverse complement strand
CGCCGGACGATATAGGCGAACACGACGGCGGCCTCCGCTCGCGGAGATAGATTCCGATGGACGCGGGGATCGCGGACGCGACGAGGAGCGCGAGCGCGATCCAGACGGGGGTCGTGTTCGGCTCGTTCCATTCCTTCCGGCGCCTCGCCCGGAGGTCGGGGTTAATTCGCTTGTATTTCAGCGTGTTCTCCCCGATCCCCATCGGTTTCACGTTCAGGTACCAGTCGTGGATGAGGGCATAACCGATGGAGTGGAAGCCCCCGATCCAGGGGGCGTCTTCCCGGTAGATCCCGAGCATCTCCCGGATCTTCGCGAGGCGCTCGGGGGAGTTCGGCATGTTCTCGACCTCCTTGAAGAGGGCGTTGAACTTCGGACTGTCGTAGTTGCAGGCGTTCTCGCCCTGGGAGACGACCTTCGAGTTCGGGCCGTAGAGGAGGAAGAGGAAGTTCTCGGGGTCCGGATAGTCCGCGTTCCAGCCCCAGAAGAGGATCTGGCAGTTTCCCTTCAGGACCTTGTCCTGGAAGCGGTTGTAGTCCGTCGCCCGGATCTGGAGCTGGACGCCTATCTTGACGAGCTGCTTCCGGAGCCAGTCCAGCGTCGCTTTCGCTTCGGGACCCGTCGCGGCGGTGTCCAGGTAGACGACGAGCGCCTTCCCGCCCGCGTCCCGCCCGTTCGGGTAGCCCGCCTCGGCGAGCAGGCGCCTGGCTTCCTCGATGCTTTTCCGCCGGGGCTTGCCTGCCTTCTCGTCCCACTCGTACACGAAGGGGTTGATCCCGTCCTTCCCTTCCTGATAGCCGGCGATCCCGGGCGGGATGGGGCCTTGCGCGGGGATGCCGCGGCCGTTCCGGAAAATCTGGATGTATTCCTCGATGTCGAGGGCGATGGAGAAGGCGCGCCGGAGCTTCTTGCGCTTCTCGTCGGCGCCCCCGATGAGCTCGTCCCGCATGTTGACGGCCCAGAAGTAGGTCGTGGGATACACGGCGGTCGAGAGGCGGATCCCCTTGCGCTGGAGATCCTCCGTGAGTTCGGCGCCGCGCTCGATGCTCACCCGGACGGCGCGGTCGAACACGTCGGACGAAATCCCGGAGGTGTCGTAGTAGCCCTGGAGGAACTTGCTCCAGTAGGGCGCCCCTTCCCGCTCGAGAACGTAGACCGCCTCGTCGACGAACGGGATGCGCTTGCCCGCGTCCTGGAGAAGCCCCGCCGCCGCATCCTCCGGATTCCCCTCCCTCGGGTAAAAGTCCTCCCGGTAGTTCGGATTCCGGCGCAGGACGATCCGGTAGTTCGGCCGGTTCACCGCGAGCGTATAGGGGCCCGTGCCCACGGGAAAGCGATCCAGCGTGATGTTCTGCGCGCGCGCGGCCGGCTGCGTGTAGAAGCGGTCGGCCTCCCAGGGGACGGGGGCGAAGAAGGTCATGGCGAGCCAGTAGAGGATCTGGGGGTATCGCTTCTTGAGGACGACCCGGAACGTGGTCCGGTCGACGGAGAGGACGCCGGGGAAGTCGTAGGTCCGCAGATCGAGATGGATCGGCCGCACCCGTTCGTCGGCCTCCTGGTTGTAGAACGCCCCGGCGGCCTTCCGCCGCTCGAAGCGGATCCGCTCGATCTCCTTTTCGAGGCGTCCCTGGAACTCCGAAAAGCCCTCCACGTAGCTTGCGAGGGTCTGGGTGATGGGGCACTCGATGAGGGGATTCGCCAGGCGCTTCGCCTGGTAGACGTAGTCCTCCGCGAGGAGTTCGCGCGTCCCCTTGAATGGCAGTTCATCCGGGTGCCCGATCTTCGGAAGCGTCCCGTCCGGACCGAGGTGGTAGCGGTAGGCGCCGTCAGGGGTCCTCGCAAAACAGGGGTGATCCGCGTAGCGGATCCCCGGCTTGAGCCGGACCTCGTAGACGACCTTCGCGACCTGTTCGTCCGGGGCGTTCTCCGGAAGCAAGCGCCCGGCCTTGTCGAAGCAGGCGGCCTTCGGGAGGGACGCCGCCGTCAGAGGCTCGAGAACGAAGGGACGCTTGAGAAAGTGGTATTGGAAGGGCGGCTCGTAGATCTGGCCGAGGAACTCGTATTCGTCCGCGGAGTAGGATCGGGCGGGGTCGAGATGCTTGGGCTCCTCGGAAAAGGCCCAGTAGACGACGTTCCGGTTCTCCTCGCCTGGGCGGTAGGGATTGTTCGTGAGAAGGGAGAGGAGCAGCGCGGCCCCCAGGATCGCCACCAAGGCCATCGCGCCGGCGATTTTCAACGCCTTTCCTCTTTCGCTCGGATCCGGGACGCGGATTCCGGCCTAGCGGGAATCCTCTCTCGTCCTCGGATCCACGGCATCCCGGAGGCCGTCGCCCAGGAAGTTGAACGAGGCCACGGTCAGGAGAATACACAAGCCGGGAAAGATTGCCAGCCACGGGGTCGTCGCCAGGTGGGGCCTGGCGCTCATGAGGAGATTGCCCCACGACGGCAGCGGCGCCTGGACGCCGAGCCCCAAAAACGAGAGGGCCGACTCCGCGAGGATGACCTCCCCCACCGCAAGGGTGCCGGCGACGAGGACGGGCCCGGCGCAGTTGGGCAGCAGGTGGCGCCAGAGGAGCCGGAAGCGCCTCGAACCCAGCGCGCGCGCGGACAGCACGAAGTCCCGCTCCCGGAGCGTGAGAATCTGGCCGCGGACGATCCGGGCGGTCCCCATCCAGGCCAGCAGGCTCTCGAGGACCACGATCCGGACGACCGAGAGGTATTCCGGCGGGACGTGCGCGGCGATGAGCGAGCCGCCCGGCATCTTCTGGAGATCCGCCGCGCTCAAGATGATGAGGACCGGCAGGAGCGGGAGGGCCATCATGAAGTCCGTAAGCCGCATCAAAGCGGCATCGAAGCGCCCCCCGAACGTCCCGGCGAGGCCTCCCGCCAGGCAGCCGAGAAAAAGCGCCAGCACCGCGGCCGCGAAGCCCGCGGCCAGCGACACCCTTCCCCCGTAGAGGATCCGGACGAGCAGGTCTTGCCCCAGTTTGTTGGTGCCCAGGGGGTGCCACGCCCGCCTCGGCCCCTCGAGGGTGTCGAGCGTGCGCGCGCCGAGGGAAGGCGAGAGGTCCTTGCGGGCGGGATCGAGATCCACCGTCCGGAGGGGCTGGCCGACGATTTGGTCCGCGACGACCCCGGCGAGGGCGGCGGCGGCCGTCAGGAGGACCAGGAGCGCGAGGGCGGCGGCGGCGAGGGGATGGCGCCGGAATCGCCGGAAGAATTTCATGCGCGCCTCACCCGGGGGTCCACGATCCCGTAGAGGACGTCCGCCAGGAGGTTCGAGAAAAAGACCAGCGCCCCGATCCCGGTGAAGACGAGGGGCGCGAGCCACGCATCCTTCAGGGTGACGGCCTCGTAGAGCAGCGTCCCCATCCCCCGCCAGGAGAAGACGATCTCCGTCACGATGGCCCCGGAGAAAAGCCCCGGGATCGCCAGCGTCACGAGGGTCACGAGCAGGACGAAGACGTTCGGCAGGACGTGGCGGACGACCACCCGCGCGGGCGACAGTCCCTTCGCGCGCGCCGTCCGGACGAAGTCGAGGCGCATCTCGTCCAAAAAGCCCGCCCGAAGGTAGCGCAGCCACTGCCCCGTCTGGACGAGGACGAGGGTGAGCGCCGGCAGGGCGAGGTGCCGGAGAAGGACGCCGAGGCTTTCGTCGTCGTAGCCCGCGACAGGCAGCCACTGGAGGCGCACCCCGAAGACGAGGATCAGCATCGTCCCGAGCCAGAACGTCGGGATCGAGATCGCGAGGAAGGCGGCCGCATTGAGCAGAAGATCCGGCCATCTCCGGGCCCAGAGCGCGCAGACGCCCGCGAGCGGAACCGCCGCGAGCAGGCTCGCGAGGAACGCCGTCCCCGTCAGCAAGAGCGTCTTGGGGATCCGGTCCGCGAGGAGTTCCCGCACGGGCGCCCCCTTCGCCTTGGACCACCCGAGATCCCCGTGCCACGCGATCTGATGCACCCATTTCCCGTAGGCGACCGGGAGGGGATCGTCGAGCCCCCATTCGGCGCGCAGGCGCCGGACGTCCTCGGGTTTCATGTTCGGATTGCTTGCGGCCTGCTCGGAAATCGGATCGCCCGGCATCCAGCGGACGAGCGCGAACGATACGAACGACAGGGCGATGGTCATCCCGGCGACCTGGAGCAGCCGGGACGTCAGGAATCGAGCCACCCTCGCGGTTCTCCCCCCCCTATTCCTTTTCCTCGCCCCAGCGCCAGGACTCGCAGTTCCAGGTCACGGGGTCGAGCGAGCCCGTCGGGCGCCACTCCAAAAGCCCCCGGCGCCTCACCGTCACGTCGGCTCGGAAGTAGAGCGGCAACGCCGGCAGCTCGTCGGCCCAGATCTCCTGCTCCCGGCGAAAGAGCCGGACCCGCTCCTCCTTCTCCAGCGTCATCGGGATCCGGGCGTCGATTTCGGAGGCCTCGTCGTGGATCCAGCCGCAGGTGTTGTCGCCGGTCCATCTGTTCTTCTCGGAGGGGATCCGATCTTTCGTCCAGAGGTTCTCCCCGTCGGAGGAGGGCCCAAACGTCCAGGCGTACATCGCGAGGTGCGGGAATTTCCTTTTCCGGTTCGTGTCCCCGAAGAAGGTCGTCGAGACCTGCGTCTGGATCTCGAGCCCCACCCCGATCGCGCGCCACTGAGCCTGGAGGATCTCGGAGACCTGCTGGCGGACCTCGTTGCCCGAGGTCGTCATGAGGGTCAGCCGCAGCGGCTTGCCGTCCTTTTCCCGGACGCCGCTGACGCCCGCCTTCCAGCCGGCCTCCTCGAGCAGCGCCTTCGCACGCCCCGGGTCGAAGCCGTAGCGCTTGATTTCCGGATGGAAGCCGTAGGGCTTCGGGGGCAGCCACGAGTGCGCTTCCGCCTGCTTGCCCTCGTAGAGGGCCTTCACGATCTTCTCGCGGTCCATCCCGTAGAGCAGGGCCTGCCGGACGCGCTTGTCGGCGAGGATCGGGGAGTCGAGATTGCAGTCGATGTGCTCCCAGGCCATCCCGGGCGTGAAGAAGACGCGCACGTCCGGGTCCTTTCGGCGATCGATGTCGAGGCCCTGGGGCATGGTCACGCCGACCGTCGTGATGGCGTCGGTTTGGGCGGCGTCGAAGGCCGAGACGAGGGTGTTCGAATCGGTGATGAAGCGATAGACGATCCGCTGGAGCCTCGGCTTCTCCCCGTTCCAGTGCGGGTTCAAAACCAGCTCGATCACGGCCTTCTTCTTCCAGTCCGGCGAGGCGATCATGTAGGGGCCGTTCGACAGGGGAACGGTCCGGATCTCGGGGCGGGTCTCGAGCTTTTCCGGGGCGGCCTTGTAGAGCGGCTCGACGACGTGCCGCGGCAGGGCGAGGTGCGGGCCTTCGTCCGCGTAGGCGTAGGGGGCCTTCCAGTGCACGATCAGCGTCCGATCGTCCGGGCACTCGATCCCCCCGATTTTCTCCTCGACGGTCCGGGTCGTGATGCCGGTCACCTTCGGATCCATCTTCACGCGCCAGGCGAACTCGAAGTCCTTGGACGACAGCGGCTGGCCATCGGACCAGCGCAGGTTCTCCTTCAGCCTCCAGACCGTCTTCATCCGGACGACCTTCCCGTCCCGCCGCTCGACGGTCCAGCCGCCGTTCTGGAACGACGGGATCTCCGTCGCGAGGGCCGGTCGCAGGACCCAGCGATCGTCCCGCTCGGCGAGCCCCTCCGAGATGCACCCGCGCACCTCGGCGCCGGAGGACATCTGGCTGAACAAATCGTCCAGGCCGTCGGGCTCCTGCTGGCAGCCGAGGACGACCTCCGGGGCGCGCTCGGCGGAAGGAGCGGGGGCGGAAACGGCAAAGGCCACGAGGGCGGCGGCGATCCAGGGTCTCATGCCCGGATTCTACCCGCGCCCTACGGATTCACGTGGACGACCTTCGCGGGCGGGAAGCCGTTGAAATAGGTCGAGGAGGCGTGGCTGTAGGCGCCGATGTTCTCGGCGTAGACGAGATCGCCCAGTTCCAGGTTCTCGGGCAGTTCGTTCGCCAGCGACACCGTATCGAGCGCGTCGCACGTCGGCCCGAAGACGGAGCAGATCTGCTTCGGCCCCTTCTTGAAGGCCTTCAGGGGGTAATGGCAGTGGTCGAAAATAACCCCCGAGAAGGTGTGGTAAACCCCGTCGTTGATGTAGTAGCAGAGCTTCCCGTCGCGGACGGCCTTCCCGATGACCCGGGCGACGAGGGTGCAGGCGGTCGCAACGAGGAAGCGCCCGGGCTCGGCCAGGATCTCGATGCGTTTTTCCGGGAAGAAGCGCTCGATTTCCCCGTGGATAATCTTCGCCAGGCTCTTGAACGGACGGACCTTCCGGTCGTAGGGCGCCGGAAATCCCCCGCCTAAGTCCACCAGGTTCATCTTGTCGTAGCCGCGGGCGCGGGCCTCCTTGTAGACCTCGGCAACGGCCTGGATCGCCTGGACGTAGTTCTGGAAATTCGTCGTCTGGCTGCCGACGTGGAAGCTCAACCCCTCCACCGTGAGCCCCGCCCGGTCGGCCGCAAGGATCAGATCGATCGCCTCGCCGGGGTGCGCGCCAAACTTGGACGACAGTTCCACCATCGCACCGGTGTTCGCGACCCGGAGGCGCAGGCACAACCCCGCGTGCGGGGCGTTTCGCGCGATCTTCCGGATCTCCTCGTGGTTGTCGAAGGTGACGAGCGGCTTGTAGGGGTCGAGCCTTTTGAGGGTCTCCTCGTCCTTGATAGGGTTCGCGTAGATGATCTTGTCCCAGATCCAGTCCTGGCGCGGCTTCGGGGGCATGTCCTTGATGTTCTCGTGGACGATCTCGAACTCCGGCCAGGAGGCGACGTCGAAGCTCGCGCCTGCCTTGTAGAGGGTGCGCACGATCTCCGGGTGCGCGTTGGCCTTGACCGCGTAGTAGGCCTGCACGCGCGGAAGCCAGCGCTTGAACTCCAGGTAATTCTGGCGCAGCGCCTCGTGGTCGATGACGAACAGCGGCGTGCCGTGCTCCTCAGCGAGGCGGCGCAGGCGGGCGGGCGTGATCATGGGATCCCCTATCTTCCGTCGTGAACGAGGAAGTTCTGGAACTGCCAAGGGTCGCTTGCGTCCAGGTCGGGCCGGTTGAATCCGTCGAAGCGGTTCTCGTAATGCTTCAAGGGGGTCCAGTCCGACGCAAGAGAGAGGTTCTTCCCGAGATACGGGTTCGCGATCCGGAGGATGAAGTCGTGCGGGAGATCGTCCGGGGAGAGGACGCCCTCGGCGGGGTTCTCGATCATCCAGATCGAGGCGGCCACCGCCGAGATCGCGACCTGCATCGTGGTCGCGTTCTGGTGCGGCACGAGCCGGCGCGACTCCTCGATCGAGAGATCGCTTCCCGTCCACCACGCGCCGTAGGGATGGCCCATGAGCAGCGCGCCCAGGATGTCGGCCCCATTCGTGATCTCGTCGCCCATGATCCGAAGCCTCGGCTGCAGCTCGTAATTGTTCCCCCGCATCTCCTGGAGGGAGGCGATGGCGGCGTCGCAGGGGCAGTAGGCGTAGTGGACCGTGGGGCGGTAGACGGCGCGGCCGTTCTTCCGGACCGTCAGGTGGTCGGAAATCGTGAAGGCCTCGCCGTGGCGCACGACCATGCCGAGGATTTCGTGGTTCGGCACCCAGGAGCGGACCCAGGTGTTCATCCCCATCCGGGCGAGGCAGATCTGGTTCTTCGGGCCCGAGGGGTGGCGGAAGGTGAACGCGGGCAGTTTTTTTTCGTGGGTCCCCCACCCCAACTCGGAGGTCGTCGTTCCCTCCTCGCGGAAGCCCTCGATGGACCAGGTGTTGACGAATTCGCCGACCTCCTTCGGCCGGTCGGACACCTGGGTGTCGCGCTCGGAGCAGTGGATGACCTTCACGCCGAGCTCCATGGCCAGGAGGTTCCAGATCTTGGCCGCCAGATGCCCGCGGACGGCCTCGCGGCGCCTCTCCGGGATCCGCAGCCGGCGATCGTCCAAAAGGGTTTGAGCGATGTCCTCGAGGCCCTGCTTGGTCCAGTGCGAGATGAGGCCGGGATTGGCGCCGTGCTCCAGCACCGCCGTCGGCCCCTTCTCCTTCCAGGAAGCCGCGAGCCGCCGGATGTTCATCTGGCGCCAGTAAAGCGTCCGGGTCGTGGGGTGCTTTCGCTTGGCGCCGGCGTAGGGATCCCAAACCTCGATGGAGGTGTTCACATAGAGGACGCCCTTCTTGTGGCACCAGTCCAGGATCTCGCATGCGTCGATGTTCCAGGCAAGGTCGATCAGGAGGTCGCCGGATCCCACGTAGCGGCCGAGGAGCGAACAGAGGTTCTCCTTCATCACGCGGGCACGAACGAACTTCACGCCCTTCGCGGTCCAGGGCTTGAGCGCCTCCGATCTGTCCTCGAAATCCATCACCGTGACGCGAGACGGGCTCACCCGGACAAGTTTCATCAGGATGGGCAGCGTGCACTGCGCGACCGCCCCGTAGCCGACGAAGAGAACCTTCCCGCCGAACTCGGTCATGATCTTGCGCTTCCTCCTTGTGGCTCGAAAACCCGCGGCGCCCGCGGGCGCCCGATTCTGGTGAACTTTCGCGCCGGGTCAACCCCCGGATCGAATCCCGGAGGATCCTTTTTTCGATGCGGGCGGAGGGACGGGCGCGGGCGCCGCGGCCCACGCCTCGTCCTGGAGCAGGAGCCCGGGAAGGGCGACCGACACAGCTGCACCCCTGCGCCCGAGTGCCTGGAAGCGCTTCCTTGTTTCGCCGCTTTCAGCCGGGGATTGGCGAGGTCGAAGGTGCCTTTGGCCGCATGCGGCAGGCTGAAGCGCAGGGTCGTCTCGTCCTTGAACGCGGTTTTGATCTCGAACTCGATGGCGTGCTCCTGCCATTGCCCGGTCAGCGGTATCCGGGCTTCCGTGGAGACGCGGCGCCAGCCGTCGGCCAGCTCGAACTCGACGGATTGGCCGGGCGTGCCGCGCACATGGAAGGCGAAGCGGTAGCGGCCGGGGGCGAGCTTGACATCGTTGCCGAAGTCGTGGTCCAGGCTGGCGCCTTCGCCGAAATCGCCCGTCACGCGGATGACGCGGCCGGCGCCGGGGCCGTCGGCGAGAATCTGCTTCTCCAGGACGTTGTCCGGCGATTTTGGGACCCAGTAGCGCCAGGGATTGATGAGCTCGGTGTTCGGATCGGGGGTCCACGGCTTCACGGCTTTCACCTGGGGGACGGGCGGCGCCTTCATCGCCCGCAGCCGCTCGGGCACTTTGTAGTGAAGGCTGTCATCGAAGGCGGGGCTGTCGAACTTCACGTTTTTCAAGGCGGCCTCCTTCGGCGCCTCGCCGACGCCGATGAAGCCCAGGGGATGCCAGCCTCCGCGGAAGTAGTTCTCGATCGCGAACCGCGCGCTCGGCAGCATGCCGCCCTGGCGGTCGAGGAGGGCGAGGGCGACGATGTAGGAACCCGGCTGGATGTCCGCCGGCAGCGTGGCGAGCCCTTCCTCGTGATGCGGCACCGCGGGGCGGCGATAGGCGAAGGCCGCGCCGTCCCAGTCCTCGCCGGGCATCCACTTCCGGATGTCCACGCCGCCCAGCGGGGCCGACCAGACGGGCTTCTTCGTCGCAGGGTCGAGGAGCGCGACGGCCACGGGCCAGTCGAGGTAGAAGGGGGCGCTGCCGGTGTTCCGCACGGAGAGTTTCACCGCGAGATTTCCGCCCGGTTGCACGGCGAGCGGATAGCCGGCGGACTCGAGCACGAATCGATACCCGAAGGCCTTTTGAATCTCCGCCGCGCCCGCCAGCGCCTCGCGGTTCGAGGCGTCGTAGTTGTCGATCCAGCCGAGGTAGCTCGCGTGGTAGCGGCGGATCTTGTCGATCATGTGGCGGCGGTAGGCCGGCACCTTCATCGTCTCGTCGGGCGTGCGTCCGAAGGTCTCCTTCGGCTTCGCGCTGTCGCGCTGCTGCCAGTTGTATTCCACCTCGCCTTCGACGGGAGCGCGTTTCCAGGCATCGGGATACACATGCGTGGCCTGCCAGGGGAACTGCTCCTTGGGGCCCCCGGGGGGCTCGCGGGTGAAGGTGGCAAACGTGTCGTAGTAGATGCCGAACCCGGCCTGCATGAACTCCGCGTCATGGTGCCGGACGAGCACGGGCTTGTGCTTGAATGCCTTCCGGAAGGCCTCCGCGAGCAGCCGGCGCTGCGCCGCCGTCGGCGCGGGATTGTGATGCTCGCCGAAGCGCCCGATGAGGCCCATCTGCACGGCAAAGATGCGCGGGTCCTCGTCCCAGGCCTGGCCCAGCTTGGCCACGAGCGCCTTAAGCCTCTCCTGGAAAGCGGGGCTGTCGTAGTCGAAGGCGTGCAGGTCGGCGGGCCAGTGCTGCTGCGGGTCCTTGGGCGATCCGGCGGCTCCGTTCCAGTCGAGATACACGCGGGGCACGAGCTTGACATTCAGGTCCTCGAAGAGCCTGCCCTTGGTGTCGGTGATCCTTTTCGTGTGGGCGATGATGCGCTCCACGGTGTCATCCGCGCCGACCTCGATGTCCCTCCACTTGACGTATTCGCGCTCCACGAGCCCGTAGCCGCCCTGCTTGTAGGCGCGGAAGCCCTTGAGGGGATTGTTGATCGCGCCCTGGAACTCGCGCGGAGCGACCGTGACCCAGCCGTCGCGAATGGAAGCGCCGCCGACGGCCGGCGCGTTCGCCGCCTGGGCAACCGCCCAAACGGACCCGATGAAAACGAGCATGCTTTTCATCGGCAGTCTCATTTGCGGAATGGCGTCCTACCGCCTCTTTCCCGGGACGATGATCACCTTTGTGCCGGGGGGAAGCCCGATCCGCTTCGGCGGGGTGAGGGAGCCCATGACCAGCGTCCAGTAGCGGGCGGCCTTGGCCCCCTTCGCCTTGGCTTTCCCCTTGTCCTTGGCGCCCTTCGTTTTCGGGGGATCGTCCGCGGCCGGCGGCTCGTCCCCGGGCGCGGCGGGCTCCGCCTTCCCGGCCGGCTTCGCGGGGGCGCCGGCGAGCGCCGTCCCGAGCCCGAACACCTCGTGGGGGCCCAGCATCCCCTTGTGATGGGGCGGGCTGCTGATCCATTCCTCGATGGGCGTGAACGGCTCGTCCTTCCTCTTGTCCCACGCCTTCGCGATGCACTCGCTGACGGTGCCGCTGGGAAAGCCCGCGCGGGCCGTGCGGTTGTCGACGTCCTTGAGGTCCTTCGTGGGCGAGAGGTGGGAGAAATAGTTCAGCCTCGCCATCTCCTCGGAATGCCCCTTCGCCGCCTTGAAGAGCCGCAGGTCCAGGCGGATCGCCTTGAATCCCATCGCGACCCGGTAGAGGTTGTATTCGCGGAAGGCGGCAAGTTCGAGGGGCTCCAGCGCGGCCCCCGCCGTCGCGTTCTGCTGGAGGACGGCCCGGTCCGCCGACGGGGTCATCGCTTCCGACACGCGCTGGCGGCACAGGGCGAGATAGGCCTCGGCCCCCTTCTCGAGCCCCGGCAGGCCCGCCGCCTCCCGTCGCGAGGAGAGGGCCTCGAGGGCCGCGGCGGCCTCGTCGTAGGCCTTCTTCGCCTCGGCGTCGCGCAGGAATCCGTCCTTGAAGACGGCGAGGACCTCCATGGCGAGGGCCTGGACCGTCTTCGCGGTGTCGTAGCCGTAGCCGTCCATCCCGGGGTCCTTCGTGGCGTAGAAATTCGCGGGGTTCGGCTCCTTGTACATCGCAAGGTAGGCCTTGCTCCGGGCCGCCCCGAGCGGGGCCTGCAGGCGCCGCGCGATCAGGGAGGCCGAGCCGGGCGCCGCGAGGGCCTCGAGCTTCGCGAGGATCGGCTTCTCGGCGGCCTCGATCTCCTTCAGGACCGCAACGGGATCCGGCTTCTTCGGCGGCTCCGGCGTTTCCGCCTCCCCGCCCTCCCCTTCTTCCGCGGCGGGGGGCTTCGGGTCCGGGGCGGAATCCTTCCCCTTGGCCGACGGGGGCTTCTCCGCCTTGGGCGTTGGCGCCTCGGCGGCGAGAAGCGCCGCACAAAGCGCGCCGAGGATGAGGCGCAACGAGGCGCGGGACGGAAGGCTCATTTCTTCTTCTTCTTCGCGGGGCCCGAGGGTTTCGTCCCGGGGGCCGGGGTTGCCGGCTTGGCGCCGCCGAGGGAGCCGTTCACAAGGGTCCAGTAGAGCGAGAACTTCCCCGCCCCCTTGGACGGCGAGCTTCCCTTGGAGGCAAGATTCTTCGCCCCCGCGTCCGAAACCGCCTTGCCAAGACCGAAACATTCAACGGTGGCGAGCATCAGTTTGTGGTGTGGAGGACTGCCGATCCAACCGAGAATTGGCGCGGTCGGATCGTTTTGGACACCGGCTCCGCCCGCCATGATGCACTCGTTTATCGGGGTACCCGGAAAACCCGCGAGGGCCGTCCGATCGCTAGGTTCCTTCCTCCCCTTCGTGGGAGAGGTGTGCGAGTAATAGCCGAGCCTCGCCATCTCCTCCGAGTGGCTGTTCGCCGCCTTGTAGAGCCGCAGATCCAGCCGGCAGGCCTTGAAGCCCATCGAGACCCGGTAGAGGTTGTATTCGCGGTTGGCCGCGCGCTCGACGGGCTCCAGGGCGCCGGCAACCGCCTCGTTCTGCTGGATGACGGCCTTGTCCGCCGGCGGGATCATCGCATCCGAGACGCGCTGGCGGCTGTAATCGAGCGCGTCGTCCGGGCCCATCGCAGGCCCCGGCAGCCCCTCCTCCACGCGGCGCTTCGCCTGCGCACGGAAGGCGGCGACGCCCTCGTCGAAGACCCGCTTCGCCTCGGCGTCCCGCAGGATCCCATCCTTCAGGATGCCGAAGATTTCCTTCGAAAGGGCCGCCACCTCCGACGCAGTGCTGTCGCCATAGCCGTCCTTTATCGGGTCCTTTGTAGCATAAAAATTTGCCGGGTTCGGATCCTTGTAGATCGCAAGATACGCCTTCTTGCGGAGGGGGCCGAGGGACGCCTGGAGGCGGCCGGCGATCGCGGCGGCCGAACCGGGAGCCCCGAGCGCCTCGATTTTCGCGAGGGCGGCGCCTTCGGCCGCCTCGATCTCCTTTTGGACGGCGGCCGGATCGGGCGGCGCGGGGGGCTCCGAGGCCGCGGGGGGTTTCGCCTCACCCCCGTCCTTGGGGCCCGGAACGAACTCGTCCTCGGCGGGCGCCGGGGAGGCGTCCTTCGGGGCCGCCGGCTTCGCCTTTCCCTTGCCCTTGCCCTTCGTCTTCGGGGATTCCGCGGCCAGGAAAGCCGCGCAAAGGACCGCGCCGAGAAGGCGCAACCAGACGCTCGCCATGGGCATCACTATAACCCGGCGCCGGGTATCATCGCGAAGCCATGAAGCGCGTCGCCGTCCTCGGCTCGACCGGCTCGATAGGCCAGAACACGCTCAAGGTGATCCGCGCCCTTGGGAACGGGTATTCCGTCGCGGCCATCGCCGCGAACACGGGCGTCGAGACGCTGCGGGCCCAGGCCGACGAGACCGGCGCGCCGCTCGCCGCGCTGCTCGATCCGTCGGCCGCCCGGGCCTACGAAAAAAGCCCCGGCCGGCGCCGGCCGAAAATCTTCGCCGGCTTCGACGGCCTGGCGGCGATGCTCGAGGAGGCCCGGCCGGACATCGTCGTCGTCGCCCTTGTCGGCGCCGCGGCGCTGAAGCCCGCGCTTGCCGCCGCGCGGCTCGGGTGCCGCTTGGCGCTTGCGAACAAGGAGTGCCTCGTCATGGCGGGGCATCTCCTCGCGGCCGCCTGCGCGAAGTCCGGGGCCGAGATCGTCCCCGTGGATTCCGAGCACTCCGCCGTCTTCCAGATACTGAAAGGCCACGGCGACGGGCCCGTGCGCCGGATCATCCTCACCGCCTCGGGCGGCCCGTTCTGGCGCGCGGACGCCGCCGCCATCGCGCGCGCGACCGTGGCCGAGGCGCTGGCGCACCCGAACTGGCGGATGGGCAAAAAGATCACGGTCGACTCCGCGACCTTCATGAACAAAGCGCTCGAGGTCGTCGAGGCCCGCTGGATTTTCTCCCTTCCGCCGGAGCGGATCGCGATCCTGGTCCACCCGCAGTCCATCGTGCACGCCCTCGTCGAGTTCGAGGACGGCTCCACGTTTGCGCACATGGGCCGGCCGGACATGCGGGTGCCCATCCAATACGCCCTCACGCACCCTTCGCGCCTCCGGGGCGACGTCGAGCCCATCGATCTCGCGAAAGTCGGGACGCTTTCCTTCGAGGAGCCGGACCCCGTGCGCTTCCCGGCCGTCCGGTTCGGCCACCGGGTCGCGCGCGAGGGCGGCACGAGCGGCGCGGTCCTGAACGGCGCCAACGAGGCGGCGGTGGCGCTCTTCCTCGAAGGGAAAATCCCCCTGCCCGAAATCGCAGCCCGCGTCGAGCGCGCGCTCGACCGCCGGCCGCGCGGAGAGGGCGCGACCCTGGAGGAAATCCTCGAGGCCGACCGGTTCGGACGGGAATCCGCCGGCGGGCCGGCGCGTTAGATCGAATTCAGCGGTTACACTCCTCCCCCATGCTCGCCGACGCGCTGGATTCCGCCCTCCGGATCGGGATCGTCTTCTTCTCGTTCGGCTTCCTGATCCTCGCCCACGAGTTCGGGCACTTCATCGTGGCCCGCTGGGTCGGCGTCCGGGTGGACATCTTCTCGCTCGGCTTCGGGAAAAGGCTCTTCGGGGTGAAGCGCGGGGCCACCGACTACCGGGTCTCGCTCTTCCCTCTCGGCGGCTACGTGTGGATGGCAGGCGAAGGCGCCGTCCCCACCGGCAAGAACGCCCCCGACGAATTCCCCGCGAAAACCCCCGGCCAGCGGATCGCGATCGTCGCGGCCGGCCCGATCATGAGCCTGCTCATTGCCATCCCCCTCTACATGGCCGCCGGGATGGCCACGACCCGGATTGAATCCACCCTGATCGGGGACGTCCCCGCGGCGGGCCGCAAGGACGCCATCGACCTGCGCCCCGGGGATCGGATCCTTGAAATCGACGGAGAACCCGTCGCGACGCAGCAGGATGTGAACCTCCTGCTCATGCGGAAGTGGATCCGATCGGAGTTCTGCCGGATGCTGGGTTCGGATGCCAAGCCCGAGGCGGACCTCAAGATCGAACGGGACGCGAAGACCCTCGCCGTGCACTGGACGGGCGGGTCGGCCATCCACGACCGGCTCGGCGCGGACTTCACCTGGCCCAACGGAATCGACGAGGTCCATCCCAAGGGCGCGGCGGCGGCCGCGGGCCTGAAACGCGGGGACCGAATCGTCCGGATCGGCGATCTCGAAGCCGGCGAACTCGGCGACTGGATTCAAGGCGTCGAGGGCGCCCCGTTCTTCGGCGCGACCATCCCCCCGGCGGTCCGGCTCGCCGTCGACCGCCCCCGGTTCGGCGAGTCCGGCCGCGAGACGGGATTCGACCGGAAGAGCGTCGACCTCGACATCAAGACCTCGGACATCCCGTTCCCCAAGGCCTTGCGTCTCGAGCGGGGCGTGTGCGTGGCCACGACGCGGAAGGACTATCCCGCAGCCGGCATCCTGAAGCCCGGTGATCGTCTCCTCCAAGTCGAGGGGAAAGACATCCGCGATGTCGACGAGGTCTCCCCCGCCGTGAAGAGCGCGAAGGGAAACGCCGTCCGCATCCGCTTCAGCCGGGGCGCGAGCGTGGAGGAAAAGGATGTCGGGCTTCGCGAGGACGACGGCGTCCGTTACGTCGGGATCGTCTCGGCCTCCGCGTTTTTCCTGTCGGGCGACTCCGACCCCGCAGCCCTGCAGGAAGCCGGGGCATCCCCGGGCGAACTCGTCTGCTCGATTGCCGGCGTTCCGCTGGCGCACATCGACGGAATGAAGCGGAAGCGGATCGGCGAATGGGGAGCCTGGCGGAGCCTCCAGACCGCCCTCGCGGAAAAGGGGCGTCTCGGATCGGTGACCGTGGCCCTCCTGCAGGGCGGGCGCCCCATGGATCGCACATGGAAGGTCGCCCCCACGAAGGCCGCCTTCCTCGGGATCCGAACCGGCTACGCCGAGAAAATCCGCGCCCCCCTCGGTCCCGTCGCGGCCGTCGGCTACGGAATCCGGCGCTCGATCGCCGTCGCCGAGATGAGCGCCGAGAGCCTGCCGGTCATCGTCCGCCTCCTCACCAAGAAGAAGGCCCAAGCCGGCGAAGCCGTCTCCGGCCCGCTTGGCATCGCGACGCTCTCCTTCCTCCAGGCCAAGCATGGACTGAAACCCCTGCTCTCCTTCCTCGGCCTCATCACGATAGGCCTCGGCATCTTAAACCTCCTCCCCATCCCGATCCTCGACGGCGGGAACATCCTCTTCTTCATCATCGAGAAGCTCCGCGGCAAGCCCGTCTCCGAAGGCGTCATGGCGGGGTTCCAGTACGTGGGCCTCGCGCTACTCCTATCGCTCGTCCTGTTCGCGACTTACAACGACATCCTGAAATTGCCGCTCTTGAAGCGGATTACAGGCTTTATTGTCAAAATCA
>CAYHQZ010000076.1:0-16481 GCA_964358555.1 uncultured Planctomycetia bacterium | reverse complement strand
ACCTCCGGCTTGGGCGGCTCTTTCGCGGCGACGGGCGGCGGTTTCGGGGGCTCCTTCGCGGCGACGGGCGGCGGAGGCGGCGGCACGACGGCCACGACGGTCGACCCGCCGCTGATCGGCCGGGTGCCGTCCTTGTCCTCGCGCACCCGGAACACGAAGGCGTTGGGGGAAGGCCCCGTATCGTGCTTGTCGACTTTCTCGCCGCCCGCGCAGGCGACGATTTTCGTGCTGTCCGGCGACCAGTCGACCGCGTTCACCTCGTCCTTGAATCCGCCGAACGTTTTCAGCCGCTGCCAGGTGCCCGTCTGGTAGACGCGCACCTCGCTGCCGCCGCCGCAGGCGAGCATCGTCCCGTCCGGCGAGAAGGCGACCGTGTAGGCGCGCGGCGCGAAGCGGTCGATCTCGCGGGCGGTCCACGACGCCGGGTCCCAGATCTTGAGGGAGCCCGCCCCCTCCGCGACGCGCCCCCCCTTCGCGAACTCGCGAACCCCGCCCTCGCCGGTCGCGACGAAGCGCCCGTCCGGGGACCAGTCCACGGCGATGATGCTCAATTCCTTGGCCGGCTCCTTGTGCGCGACGATCTCCTTGAGGAGCGGGATGCCCTGGGGCGGGTTGGGTTTCCAGACCGATTCGCCCAGGCCGCAGTGGGCCGTCGTCGGCTTGCCGGTGGAGTTCTTGGCATCCCAGAGTTTCAAGCCCCACGGACCTCCGGTGAGGAGGTACTTCCCGTCCGGGGACCAGGCCACGGTGTAGAGGCTGATGGAGTGGCCGCCGAACATCGGCTCCTGCGAGGCGCGAATCGGGGGGCCGGACGTGCGGTCGTTGACGGGCTTGAATCCGGGATTCCCCACGATGGGGCCGTTCGGATCCCAGATCGAGACCCGGCCGTCCTTCTCCGCGGAGGCGAGGAACCGGCCGGTCGGATCCATGTCGAGGCCCAGCGTGTAGACCTCGATGGGCCTAAGCGCCCGGTCCATGACGTGGAACTTGGAGGCGCGCGTGAAGACCCAGATCGCGTGGTCCCCGCCGCCGCTGTAGAGGCGCTGGCTGTCCTTCGACCAAGCCATCCCGAGCCCGATCCAGAAGATCCCGGGCATCCGCGGCGGGCCCGGCCCCCAGCCGAAGAGCGCGCCGGTCTTCGCGTCGAAGATCCGCACGGCCTTGTAATGGCCCCCGACGGCGATGAGCGTGCCGTCCGGGCTCCAGGCGACCGCCGAAGGGACGCCCACGTGCTCCTTGTCGCTGTCGCTGCTCTTCAGGTGATCGAGGACGAGGAGCGGCTGGGTGCCGCCGGCGAGCGGGGGCAGCGGGCCGGCGGGCGTTTTCGGCGGCTCCGGCGGCGGGGGCGGCTCGGGAGGAGGCGGCTCCGGCGGCTCGGGCTCGGCCGGCTCGGGCTCGGGAGGCGCCGTTTCCGGAGAAGTCGGCTCGGCCGGGCCAGGCACCGCTGGCGGCTCGGAAGGGGCGGGGACGGCCGGCGGCGGCTCGGCCGGGGCGGGCGTGGAGGGCGGCGCCGGATCCTTGTTCGCGGGCGGGGCCTCCCCCTTTTCCGTTTCCCTCGCCTTCTTCCGCTCGTCGCGCTTCGCCTCCCGCTCCTCGCGCGCCTTCTTCTTCTCTTCCGGGGACTGCTTGTCGCCGGCGGCGGGCGCGTCTTTCTTGTCGTCCCTCGGCCTCGTCGCGGACCAAAGCGGCCCGGCGAGGATGAGAGAGAAAGCGAAAGCAAGGTATACGAACACCCGGCACGACGGGATGGAATTCATCGTTCGGAACTTTTTGGCGGGGCGGCCTTCCAGTATCTTAATGCCGCTTCCCGGTGAAAGGCCTCCATTTTTGCGGACGTGTCCTCTGGAAAGGACAGTATGTCCTTTTTCATGAGCCGGAAGAATCCGCCTGAATGAGACGCATTTTATTTGAATGCAAGAGGTTAAATCTATCGCGTTCTCCGGCATCGAATTTGTTGGATACTGTCCAGACTATCGGAGGCAATTTGAAATCCGTGGTGGATGGAGAAGCGCCTCGAAGGCAGCGCAAACTGATGCGCAAGGAGTTGAATTCGATGTCCAAACTGTTCGCTCTGATGGCCGTTGTCGCGTTGCTTTTCGGCAGCGCCGTTTTCTCCGAAGAGGCCGCTCCGGCCCCCGCTCCGGCCCCTGCGCCGGCTCCGGCTCCGGAACCCGCTCCGGCCCCTGCTGCCGAGAAGGTTTCTGGCAAGGTTGACGCCGTGGATGCCGAGAAGGGCATCGTGACGGTTGCGGCGGCGGACAAGAAGACCGAGGTGACGACGAACGCCGACACCAAGGTCATGGTCAATGACGCCGAAGCCAAAGTTGCCGACCTCAAGGCCGGCGACGAGGTCGAGATCGAGATCAAGAAGGACGGCGACAAGACGGTTGCGGTGAAGATTGCCGCGAAGCGCGCCGCCGCCGAAGCCCCGAAGGACGCCCCGAAGGACGCCCCGAAGGACGCCCCGAAGGACGCCCCCGTCGATCCGCCCGTGACGAAGTAGTTTCCATACGACATAAGGCCGCGCCTGGCACAAGCCGGGCGCGGCTTTTTTTTCGTCCAGGCCCCGGAAAGATGAAGACCGGATGAACGCGCGGGGCTTGCAAGCCCGCCCCCTTCCTCCCTATCGTCGCGTTCCATGACAACGACAGCGGCCGACGATCCGGGCCGGCGGAGTCCCGCGAGCTCCTCGGGGCCGGGCCTCGCGGCGATCCTGGCGATCTTCGTCCTGACGACGCTCGCCAACGCGGGCATCCACGATTTGTGGGTGCCCGACGAGCTGCGCTGCGGGCAGGTCGCCTGGGAAATGAACCATCCCCCGGAGCGCAATCCGGACGTCCGGAACGATCCGGCGGTCGGCCAGCCCGCCTACTACTACTACCTCGTCCCCCACGTCAACGGCCTGATCTACGAGGAGAAGCCCCCCCTCTATCCCTGGGCGGCGAACCTCTTCGCGCTCGCCTGCGGGGAGGACTCGGTCTGGTCGGCGAGGCTTCCCCCGGCCCTTTCCGCGCTTCTTCTCGCGCTCCTCCTGATGCGCCTCGGCCGGCGGATGTTCGACGCCGAGACCGGCCGCTGGGCGGGGGCGATCCTGCTCGCAACACCCTTCTTCGCGTGGCATGCCATCACGGGCATCTACGAACTGATGTTCGCCCTCTTCATCGTCGCGGGATTCGCCGCGATGTGGCGGTTCGCGGACGACGGCGCCCATCCCTGGCGCCACGTTCTCGCCGCGTTCTTCTGGCTGGGCCTGGCCGTGCTCACGAAGGGCCCGCTCGCGCTCGTCTTCGGATGGCTCGCAGTCCTTGCGGCGGTCTTCTGGCGGAATGACACGAAGGGATTCCTCGTGACGGCGCTCGGGACGTGGGGACTTTGCATCGCGCTCCAGATCGCCGCGAAATTCCTCCCGCCGGAGACGCTGAAAACCGACCTGCTCTGGGGCCCGGTTGCGAAGGGCCAGGCGGCGTGGCTCTTCCTCGCGTGGCGGATCGCCTCCAAGGCCTGGGCATCGCTTCTCCGGGACGCCTTCCGCAAGGCGATCGCGGAGGGCGCGGGCGCCGCCTCTGGATTCCTCCGGGCGTGCGCCCGTTTCCTCGCCGACGCCTGGCAGGGCCGGGTCCTGGAGGGGCTCGTCTCGAAGAAGGCGGCGGCCGGCCTCGTCCTCGCGCTCGCCGTCCCCGCCGCCTGGCTCGTCCCGGCGGGGATCCTGGCGGCCCGCTCGGGCGAGGACCCGCAATTCGCGTTCCGGCTCGGCCTCGGCCAGGCCTTGAGCCGCATCGGATGGATGGACCTTAAAACCAAATCCCGCGAGGAATCGCCCCGGAGCAAGTATTCGGACGCCCCCCACTCCGAGCCCGCCTGGCACTACGCCACGAACCTCCCGGTCCTCGGCGCCCCCTGGAGCCTCGCGGCGCTGGCGGGCCTCGCCGCCCTCGCGGTCCTCGTGCTCGCCTCGCGCCTCCGGAAGCGGGACGGGCGCGCCGTCGCGCCGCCGTTCCTGCTGTTGCCGTTCGCGCCGCGCGACGCCCTTCCGGACGACGAGGCCATGCGCCGGCGGAACGCCGCGTTCCTCTTCGTTTCGGCGCTCGCCTCGGTGGCCTTCCTCTCGCTCTTCGAGGGCAAGCGCGGACTCTACATGATTCCGCTCTTCCCGCTCATGTCCCTCCTCGTTGCGCCGAGCCTCGCCGATCTCCGCAGGCGCACCTCCCTGGGAGAACGGGTCGCGGCCCTCCGGTGGGCCGCCATCACGGGCCTGGCCGTCTGCCTTCTCACGGCGGCCGCCGTCGCGGTCGTCCTCGTAAAGCCGGACCTCGTCCTCGCGGGCCTGGCGAAATCCGGCAGGGTTCCCCCGCCCTCGTTCGGCTCGGTCTTCCCCGTCATGCTGATCCTGCCGCTCGCGGGCGCCCTCCTCTCGGCCGCGATCCTCGCCGCCGTCCTCCATTTCCGGAGGCTCGCCCTCGTGCCGGCCGCCTCGATCGCGGTCCTGTCGCTCATGCTGCTCTCGGGATTCCACGGAATCCTGCCAATCGCAAACCAGTTCAAGTCGCCGCGATCCCTGCTCGACGAGATCCGCCAGCAGGTCCCGAAGGGCCGGAAAATCGACTTCTGCGTCTACGGCATGAGCCAGCATTCCTTCTCGATCTACTGGGGCGAGCCGATCCCCCTCATCCGGAAAGGAAGAATCGAGGAGGTGGCGCGCCTGCTCGCGAAGCCGACGCCCGTGTTCGTCCTGATGGAGGCCGCGGATTTCGAGGCGCTCCGGAAGCGGCCGGACTTCACCGCCGCCTCCCACTTCGACCGGACATTCGGCGGGCGGAAGGTGATGATGCTCGTCAGCAACCAGAAAACGAACGCCGAGCCCGAATCGCCGGACCGGAAGAAGAAGAAAGACGCGGAGTAGGCCGGGACCGGCGATTTACTGAATTTTTTCGTCAGGGATGTAAACCAGGAACGGGCGAGGGGCGGGGGCTCGGCTCACGCTCCCGGTCTCCACGCGGTCCACGGAAGGTAGACGAATTCATGGCGTTGGACCGCGTTCCGGACCTTCGGTCCGAGTCTCGGGCACTCGTAGTTCTCTTCAGCCCGAGGGCCGACAGGTCGCTTCGATCCGAGCCCCCGCCCCTCGCCCTTCTTGCTTTTCGGTTCCAGGAATACAGGGGTCGGCGCCGCAATGCCGCCATCGGGAAGTCGGACGCAAAATTTCAGTTTTTATTCGTGCCGGCCGGCGGCGCAGGAACCGGGGCCGGCGCGGCTTTCGCGTCCGGGGGCTTCGGTGCGGAAGCCTTCGCATCCGGCACCTTGGGATCGGTTGGCTTCGGCTCCGGCGGCGCCAAGGGCGGCTTGGAGAGCTGCTCCAGCAGCGTCTCCCCTTCCTTGGCGCGCGCCGGCGGGAGGGCCTTCGCGAGGTCTTTCGCGATTGCGAGGAATTCGGCGCGGGCGGCGCCGCCACCGAGGGAAGGATAGAACTGGGCGGTGAGCCGGAGGGCCTTCATCGCCCCGTCCATATCCTTGTCCTGGATCCGGCAGCGGATCTGGACGGCCCGGCGGGTGAACCAGAGCGGGCTGCCCTGCGCGAGCTTGCCCTCGAGGCCATCGAGGATCTTCCAGGCCTCCGCGGTCCGGTTCAGGCGAACGAGGAGGCGCGCCCGGGAGAGGGCGACCTGGGGGCCGGGGTTGTCCTGGAGGATCTCCGAGAGGACCTTCTGGGCCTCGTCGAGACGGTCGAGGTCGGAGAGGCAGGCCGCGTAGCGCGCCCGGGCGGCGGGGATTTCGAATCGCCGCTCCGGATCGGCGGCGAACCGCTCGAGAAGCCGCTTCCAGGCCTTCGCGGCGAGTTCGAGGTCGCCCCCGCCTGCGGCCCATTCCGCAATCCCCGCAAGGTCGTCGTAGCCGGCATCCGAGCCCTCGAGCAGCCCCGCGATGCGCATCCGGACCAGATCCTGCTGCAGGGCCTCGAGGAGAGCGCGGGCCTCGCGCGAAGGCTCCCGATCGAGGGCGCCCCGCAGCGATCCGAGGAACAGGGCCGTGACGCCCGGGGGCCACTTCGCCCGATCGGCCGGCATCCCCTCGAGGATCTTGCGGGCCGCCTCGACGTCGGGCGGGGATCCCAGGAGGGCCGCCTCGAACGAAAAGGCGAAGAAACGCGATCGCCGGGCGGGATCGAAGGCCCGCGAGGAGGCGCCCTGGAGGCAGAGCTTCGCCTGCTCGCGATCGCCGGCCTCGATCCGAAGGGCTGCGGCTTGGAGCCAGGCCTCGTCGACCAGGTCCTTCGGCAGCGGAACGTCGGCGGCGCCGGCCAGGCCTTCCTCGAGGATCTCGGAGGCCTCCCGCCGGGCCTTCGCGCCTTCCTCGGGGGGGGCGGCGGGATCGATCGCGCGGGCCTTTCCGGCGAGGAGCATCCCCGCCTGGAGACGGGCCTCCGCGCGGCGCGGGTGCGAGGCCGGCACCGCGAGCAGCCCCGGAACCGCGGCCGCCCCGAACCGCCCGGGGCCCAGATCCAGGAAGCCCGACGCCGCCGCGCCCTGGAGGGCGTGGTTCGGGAACTCCTTCGAGAAGGCGATGGCCCGCGCCGAGAGGGCCTGGAACGCCGAAGGCGCCGGCGACTTCTCGTGCGCGAAGAGGACGAGGCGGCCCGCGAGCGAAAGGAAGCACGCCTCCGAGCGCCGGGCGCTCTCCGGAAACTCGATTGCGAAGCGATCGAGCAGCGAGACGCCCTCGGAGGTCTTCCCGCCCCGCATCTCGCAGAGTCCCAGGTTGAAGAGAATCTCCTCCCGCTCGGAGTTCGAGAGCTTCCGCTCCAGCATCTTCTTAAGGATCGGAATCGCCGCCCCGTAGCGCTGATCGGCGAGCAGCGCCGCCGCCTGCTCCCGCTCCGCGGCGCTCGGGAGGGCCTTGCCCGCGGTGACCGCCTCCGTTCTCTCGAGAACCGCCGCCGCGCGGGCAGCCTCGGAGGGGGAGCCGTTTTTCCGGAACTCCGCCGCGATCTTCGCCGCGGCGGCGAGGCGCGCGTCGGCCTCCTTCGAGCCCTTCCGCTTGAGGGCCGTCCCCTCCTCGAGCAGGGCCGCCGCCTCCAGGATCCTCGCCTCCCGCACGACCGGATCGGTATCGGAGCCCAGGCGGAAGACCTCCGAAAGGGCGCGGCGGGCGGCGACGGCGTCGCCGGATTCGAGAAGGCTCTCGGCCCTGTAGAAATGGACGCTCCGAAGCATCTCGGCGGCTTCCGAGGCCTTGGTCTTCCCGAGGGCGGCGACGGCGGCGTCGAAGAAGGCGACGGCCTTCGGGACGTCGCCGGCCGAGGCCGCGAGGATCGCGGCGGCGAGCAGGTAGCGGGGCGTCCGGCTTTCGGCGGGATTGTCACGGATGCTCTCCGCGAGGGCGGAGCGGCTGCGCCGGAGGTGCTCGTCGCGCGAAGGCGTCCTCGGCGGGTGCAGCCGCGCCCAGATCGCCTCCGTCCAGGCGATCTGCGCGTCCACCGTCCGCATCATCCGCCGGCGCGAGCTCCAGGTCTGGCGGCTCATCTCGCTCGGAAAGACGTAGCCTTCGCGATCGCGCGTCTTCGGCGTCAGCGCCCGGAGGTCGCGCTCCAGGGTCTTTCGCATCGAGAGGAACCGCCCGACCGTCTGGCGGAGGAGATCCTCGGCGTGCTCGAGGTCGCCCTTGCGGCCGGTCCGGATGAACACCCGGCCGGCGGCCTCCGCCTGGGCCCGAAGGAACGCGGCGTCCGAGAGCGTCGCCTCCGACGGCGGGGCCCCGCCGGAAACCGCCTTCTCGGCCTCCGCAAGCAGGCGCGCGGCCTCCTCGTTTCCGGGATCCAGCGCGAGGGCGGCCTTCGCGCTGCGGACGACCGCGGCGACGCGGTATTCCTCCATGTCCTGCTGGGCGAAGGCGACGTGGACATTCGCCAGCAGCTTTTTGACCTCGGAATTCCCCGGGTCGGCGGCGAGGGCCCGCTGCAAATGCATCCGGGCGGCGAGGACGTCCTGCGCGGCGAGCCGCTCCTTTCCCTCGCGCAGGTGGAACACGAGCGCGCTCTCGCGGGTGATCTTCACGACCTGGTCGCGCGAGAACGTCATCATCGAGCCGTTCCCGGCGCGGATCGTGACCTTCCCGTCCTTCTCCGTGACGATGCCGAACAGCTGCCGGCCGCTGGGCAGCTCCACGATGTCGGCGCGCACGGACGGCGAGAGCGCCAGGAGCGCGGCCAGGAAGGCGAGGCGGGCGCTCATTTCCGCTCCCCCGTTCCGGCGTCCGCGATCGCGGCGAGGGCGAGCCCCGGGAAGATCGTCGCGTAGAGCCGCCCCCCGGAATAGGACCATCGGTCGATCGGCGCGAACGATCCCCGGGCGCAGCCCTTCGTCTCCTGGAGATCCGTCAGATACTCCGCGCAGCGCTCGCGCCAGGCGAGCGCGCCCGGATCCGGATCGCGCGCCAAGGCCTGCGCGCCGTACCACCACTCGTAGTAATCCGCCCGCGAGAGGCGCGGGGGAAGCGAGAGCAGGTGCGCGCGGGCGTCCGCCGGGACGGGCGGGCGGAGGCAGGCGATGGCGGAGATGCACGCGCTGTGGCGCCAGCCCTTCACCGCCGGATCGGCCCCGCCGCGGATCCACACCTCGATCTGGCAGGGGATCTTCTCGAGGTCTAAAAGGGCCGCATCGGAGGCTTTGCCCTCGGGATCGCCGGCGAGCGGCCCGGCCGCGGCCAACGCCACGACCATGATCCCGACGGAATCGTCCGTCGTGGCCTTTCGCGAGAGGGCCGCGAGGACCGGGAAGGCGCGCGCGAGCGCCTCCTTCGCACCGGGAACGCCCGATCGGACGCCCTCGACGAGGGCGAGGACGCCCGCGGCCTGGTTGTAGGCGACGTATTTCTTGTCGTTCCGATCCTGCGGGGAGGAAATCGTCCCGTCCGCGGCCGTCCAGTCCGCGATCGCCCGGATCGCGCGCGTCGCGGCCGCCTCGCGCGGCGGCCGGGCCCGGGAGAGCAGGACCGCCCCCAGCCCCGTGAAACAGGCGTCGGCGGCCTCGGCGACCCCGAGGGAGTCGCAGGAGGCGTCCGTGCAGCGGCGCCGGAACGTCCGGATCCGGAACGCCCCCTCCACGTCCTGGTGGCGCTCCAGCCAGTCGGCGGCGCTCGAGACGGCCGGACGGAGCGGCATTGCCGCGGGGGCCGGCGGGCGTTCGGGACCGCAGCCCGCGACCGCCAGGGCGGCGAGAAGGGCGGCCGCGAGCGCGCGAACGATCATCCTCACATTCTATTCATGCCGTCGCGGAAGCGGACGGGGAACACCGGACTTTCCACCCCGCCCGGCCGGGGCGCCGGGTTCAGCGCTTCGAGGCAAGGAGCGACTCGTAGAGGCCCTTGAGTTTTTCGGCCGACGCCTCCCGGCCGTAGTTGTCGTTCGCCGCCGCACGGGCTTCGTTGGACATCCGCGCGCGCGTCCCGGAATCCGCCGCGAGATCCGAGATCGCGGACGCCCAGGCCGGAGGGTCCCCGGGGGGCAGGAGGAGGCCCGCCCTCCCGTCCGGCAGCACGTCCGGGATCCCGCCGACGCGCGATCCGAGGGCGGGGACGCCCGCCGCGAGGGCCTCGACGAGGGCCCGGCCCATGCCCTCGTTCTCCGAGGGGAACGCGAAGAGATCGAAGGCCGGAAGGCAGGCCGGGACATCGCCGCGCCCGCCCGCGAAGACGATCGCGCCCCGGACGCCGAGGGATCCGGCGAGCGTTTCGAGAGCCGATCTCTCGGAGCCGTCGCCCACGAGAACGAGGCGCGCGCGGGGGCATTTCGCCGCCACCGCCGGCCAGGCGAGGACGAGCGTCCGGTGGCCCTTCACAGGATCGAGGCGGCCCACGCTGCCGACGACGAAGTCGCCGGGGTCGAGCCCGAAGAGGCGGCGCTTCGCGTCCGGGTCCGGGCGGACGGATCGGTAGTCCGCCAGATCTACCCCGCTCGGAATCAGGACCCACTGCTCCGGCCGCCCGATCCCGGCCTCGACCGATTCGCGCGCTTCCGTCGGGGTCAGCGCGACGAGCCGATCCGTCCGCCGGGCGAGGAAACGCTCCAGGAAGAGGAAGGAAGAGCGCCGGAGGCGCCCGATCTCCGGATAGCCGTAAAGGATGTGCCCGTGCGGGGTGTGCACGATCCGCTTCACTCCCGCGGCTCGCGCGGCGATCCGCCCCAGGACGCCGGCCTTCGAGGTGTGGGTGTGGACGATGTCCGGGCGAAACCGCCGGATTGCGCGGACGAGAGAGGCGAGCGCGAGCGCGTCGCGCCACGGCGAGGGGGCGCGAACGAGCGCGCGGATCCGGACGGCGTTCATCCCCGCGGGGGGATCCGTCGGGCCGCCGCAGGCCAGAAGGACCTCGAAGCGATCGGCCGGAAGCCCCCGGATCGAATCGAGCGTCTGCCGGGCGGACCCGCCCGGATCGAGCCGCGTGATCGCGTGCAGAACGCGGACGCGCCGGTCCGCCGGGACAATCGTCGGTTCGCTCACCCGGGACGCATTCTACGCCCCCGGTTTTAAAACCGGCGGCGGGGAGGCGGGCGCGCGCCCTGCGTTCGCCGGCGGGGGCTCTCCGCTGCGCTTGACCCGCGCGATCTCCTGCGTGTCCCGGCCCTCCCCGATCCGGACGACCCGCCGCGTGACGCACTCCCCCGGCGTCCCCCACCCCTCGAAGATCGTCGCCAGGACCGTCGTGCGAAGCGTCTCCCGGTTGCGATCGGACGCGAAGCCGTAGGCCTTCAGGCGATAGGTCCCCCCCGGGGCGGCCGGAAGCGTGTACATCTCGGGCCCGAAGCCCTGCGTCACGTCCTGGGTGAGCCGCCCGCCGATCCGGGTCGCGCGGTTGGCGTAGTGGCAGTCCTCGCCCGCGGGCTCGACGACGTGGAGGTCCACGTCCGTCGCGTCGGTGTTCCACGCGATCGTAACCCGGAGGTCCATGGGGCCCCGATCGACCATCGCCTCCACGCTCTCCCGGCGGGCCCGCGCGTACTGCGGCGCGCGCGTCCGGACCTCGCCGGCCGCGATCCGCCGCAGCATCCGCAGGTAGTCCATCCCCGCGATCCGGCGGAACTCCCCGAACCGCGCGTCCCACGCCCCCGCCAGGCAGATCTCGAAGTAGGCGATCGCGAGGTCGGCGTTTCCGGCCTCCTCGAGCGCGACCGCCAGGGCATGGTAGGCCTGCGGCTCGAATGGACGCGCCCGGGCGCTTCGCTCCAGGAGCGTCGCGGCGTGGGCCGGAAACCCCCAGCACAGCGCGTGGAAGGCGGCGGCGCGCAGCGTCGGCGAATCCCCCGGCGCCTCCTCGACGGTCGAGGAAAGGGCCTTGAGGGCGTCGGCGGGCCCGAACGCGGCGTTCCGCCGCTCGGCCTCGCCGAACATCCCGTCGCCGTCGAGCAGCCTCGACTCCAGCATCGCCCGGATCGCGGACGGAAGGTCGGCGCGGGCGCGGGACCGGCACGCGAGCGGGGCCGGGACGAAGGCGAACGACTCCGCCGGCAGCGACTCGATGGCCAAGCGCGGGCCCGTCTCGAGACGCAGCGAAATCCCCGGCGCGCGCTCCATCTTTTGCAGCCACGCCAGGAACGCCGCCTTCGGATCCCAGCCGGCCTCCCCCGGCGACCCGAGGGCCGCCGCGACGGCGCCCGAGGCGTCCTGCATCCGCACGACCAGCGCGTCCTCCTCCGGCCGGATCCCGAAGCGCGCGTAGTCGGCGTCGCTTTCGAGCATGAGAAGCGAGCAGGTCCGTCCCGTGATCCGGAAGTGGCAGGCGTAGGCCCGCGCGGCGTCACCGGCGGTCCGGAGGCCCTCCATCTGGCCCACGGCGATCTGGCCGTAGAGGCGGGCGGCGAGGTCGGATCGGATCCGGCGCCCCCGGACGCCGCCGTCCGTCCCGCCGAAGCGCGTCCGGACGATCCGCTCCTCGCCGTCCCGCTTGAGCGTCAGGACGGCCTCGGCGCCCTCGGCGGGTTCGCCGCGCCCGGCGAGCAGGAGTTCCTGCCCCGGATAGATCGAGCGCGGCCGGCCGGAAAGAAGCAGGTCCGATCCCCCCTCCAGCGCGACGCCCTCGATCCGCCACGGCCGCGAGCGGTGCGCCCGCGCCGCCGCCGGGACCTCGGACTCCCCGGGAATCGAGAAGACCGCGCCGTCGGTCGAGGCGGAAAGGCTTCGCAGCCCCTCGGCGTCCGTGCCCTCGAGCCCCGTCGCGTAGGCGAAGAGCCGGCCCGCGGGGGGCGCGCCCAGGCCGGCCGCGATCGCGGAGGGCTCCGTCCGTCCCCAGGTCGAGGCGCCGTCGGAGAGGAGGAAGAAGTCCGCCGGCGGCCGATCGGCTCCCTCCCGGAGCCACCGCGGCCGGGCCGCCTCCCGCAGCGCCGATCCGAGGTCCGTCGCCCCCTCCAGGGCGAGCGTATCGAGGAACTCCCCGGCGGAGCGCTCGTTCTCCGGGCTGTTTTCCGAGAAGCCCTCGCGCCACCAGAACGCCTCGACGTGGAACGCGAGGACGGCGAACTCCCGAATCTCGTCGCGGTTCGCCGAGAGGATCGCGGGCAGAAGCGTCCGCCAGATCCGGAAGCGCTCGGGATTCGACGACAGCGACGCGTCCACCAGGAAGACGGCCCGCGCGCGGGAGGCGCCGGCCGGTCCCTCCGGGACCGCCGGCGCGAACCTCGCCGCGAACAGCGGCCCCGCCTTCGGATCCTTCCCGCACAGAAGAATCGGGCCCGCGCCCTTGATCCGGACGTTCACCGAGGGCTCCGCCGGGTTCTCGAAGCGGTAGCAGGCCCGCCCGTCCGCCATGAACGGCTCGCCCTTCGGGCTCACCTCCGCCGACAGGCCCGGAATGGCGGCGACGTCGAGGTCCACCGTCCGCGTGAAGTCCCCCGCCGGCAGGTCCAGCCGAAACTCGAGATCGCCCCCCGCGCGAACGAGATCGGCGTCGTAGCCGACCACGACCCGGTGCAGTCGGCCGGGCTGCAGCGGGAAGACCCGCGCCTCGAAGACCCCCGCCCCCGACCACTCCATGAGCGCCGGATCCACGCGCACCCGGTGCACCGTCTCTCGATAGGCGAAGGCCGCCTGCTCGCGGGGCGTCATCCGGGCCTCCTTCGGGCGCGTCCAGGTGTCGGCGCGCATCGCCATGATGTCGGCCGGGTCGAGCCGCGTCCGCGTTTCGCGGCTCCCGATCGCAAGCGACGAGGCCTCCATGGAGCCCGACGGGGCCTCGTAGGAGGTCTCCCCGAACGCAAAAAAATAGGGCGCGGCGTCGTCCGGGAGGCGCAGCTGGAACGTCCCCTCCAGGGCGCGGTCGCGATCATTGAGGAAGTAGAGATCCATCAGGACCCGGGCCCGGAACCCGTCCACCCGCACCTGCGCCTGCGCGCCCTTCAGCGGCAGAACCTCCTGCTCCCCGACGGAAAGCCTGGATGCATTCGGGGCGAGGGTGGAGCGCTTCCAGGTCCGGACGGGAGCGGCCGGGGCGGCGGCCGGATCCGCCCTGCGCTCCGATGACCGCAACAGCGCCGGCGGCGCCGCCTCGTCGGAAAAGAACGGCGGCGGCGTCCAGCCCCCGCTCGCCCCCGGCGTCACCCCGACGCGCTCCGCGTCAAGATACGCGGGAGTCGTCGAGGCGAGGGCCTCGAGCGTCGCGTAGGTGGCCGACCCGGAGGTCGACTTGTACTGCTCCTGGGCCGTCACGATCGTCTTCAGCGTGGCGATGGCCCTCGATTCCTCGCGGCGGACCGTCTCCGGGGGGTCCGCCTCCCCCGGGCCCTCGTCGAGGGGCGTATCGGCCGACGTGGCGTCCGCCCCCCGCCGGTACCGGATGACGCCCGACGAGTCCACGAAGAACGTCCGGTGCTTCGGCCCCGGCTCCTTCGGCCGGGCCACGACGTACCAGTTCGAGTCCGCCGGCGTGCCGACGGTCATCCGGAACGAATACCCGCCGCCGGCCTCCCGCCTCGAGCAGGAGGAAACGCCCGTCATCAGGAGGACCGCGGCCGCCAACGCGAGTGTTTTTGCATGCGCTCTCATAATATATCAATGTATATCGTTCAATATCGCGCGTCAAGAGGGTGGTGTCCTAATTTGTTTTCCGGTGTTTTTTGTAGCCCAAGAATAGGCTACTTCGCTTCGCTTGCGATCGCGGCTTGCACTGCCGCCAGAGGGGAATCTATTTTCCCCTCTCGAAGGACGACAACAAAGCGCCTCTTGGCGCCTGAACCCTCAACGGCATGGCTCCACGCATAACACCTAGTAGCCGTTGGATGCCCATGAAGTTCAAACACCTTGACGATTCCCTCCCATGCCGTCTTTCCCCTGAATGTCTCTAGAACGGGGACAGACTCCAGGAAGGTGGAGTTGCAACCATGCAGATGGAGGATTGCTTCTTTGAGGGCTTGGATCGGAACCTCTTCCATGTCGAAACCTAGTTTACCTCTGCAAGCAAGCGATCGATCGTCCAAGGTTCCGAGGCAACGCCAGCCGCAACGGCGGGAGTCGTTCCTAGCGTTCCATGGATTCGACAGAAGTTATAGTTTGCGAAGTGCAAACTGATAGCGGCCCGAAGGTTCTCAAACTTCTTAGAGAATCCGCTAGAAAGTCGCGTCAGCCTTCGAATGTTCGTTCTCATAGTAAGGTTTTGCCTCTCGACGTACGAAGTAGAAATGAGTTCCGGGCAAGGGTTCCCGATCTTCTCCGTCTTATGAGTCCCGACGACCTTTGGGGGAGAGTACCTACCAGGGCCGATCGGCTCGGACTCGTACGACTTTACGATCGTGCCGTAATCAACGTTTTCTCCGAACGATCGCTTAACACCATCGGCGTAGAACTGTAGTTCATCGGAGGAAAGTTGGACTCGGTTCTTTAGCCTAGAGGCGAGATCGTCTAGGAAGTTCCTCGTAGTGATTAGGTCGCGCTTCCCGACCCTATACGAAGGAACGATCTTGCTGTCAGCGTCAAGTGCAACGTACACCCAGAAGTCCCCCACGGCGGATCGGTTGTCTTGCTCCTTAACGTGCCTTTGCTTCTTGTAGACGAAAGTCCAGATTTCGTCGATCTGGACGTTCTGGCAAGGAAGGTTCCTCATGCGCTCATCCATGAGATAGGCGCATCCGTCCCCGACCCTGCGGGCAAGGCGCATGATCGTATCCCGGTGCGTCTCCGTCATGCGCTCCGTTGCTCGGATCGAGCATCCATCCGTTAGGGCCGCTATGACTTTCCGTTGCTTCTCTGCCGGTAGGTTGTTGGACATGTCTTTCCCTTTCCGCTATTTAATGTAGCGCATTAAATAAGGCTGTCAAGATTTTTTTCGTGTCCCAAAAAAGATTTTTTGCGCTGCGGAAAACGTGCTATACTGGCATCACTATGGGAGAGAAGAAACCGAAGAGGGGACGGCCTAAGTTACCGAAGGGGGATCGTAGAACTGTAGAGGTTCACTTCCGGGCTCGGAAAGATGAGGCGGACAGGATGCGGAAGTCCGCCGAGGAAGAGGGGCTACGGATCTCGGATTGGCTCCGAAAAGTTGCCAACAACGCGATCTGTGTGTATAAGGACGTTTGAAGGTGGAGCGCACGGGAGTCGGACCCGTCAGAGGTGGGTGTAAAGGCCCCTCTGGCACCCGGGCGCGCCCCACGTAGAAGCGTCTAGGGTCGTTCAGGACTTCGCCCCGGGGACAAACCTTTCGCGAGGATCCCCGGGGCGCCTCTATGCATGAACGCTTGGCCGCCTAGCCGGCCTTAAGTTCTAAGAGCATGTATCCTCCATTCATTCCTTCATTTCATCCTTCGGTGGCTCTGCTATGAGTTTGTAGATACCCCCCGGCTTCTTCTCGATGAGTTTGGCCTTCTCCATCTTCCAAAGTTCAGTTCCGACTAGGATTGCAACGGTGCTTTTACCGGGCGCCTTAAATCCTCCGTCCTCTAGTTGCGTCGCTATTGGCTTTGGTTTCTCACCGTCCGGAAAACGTTTGAGCTGTTCAAGCAACATCGCCCTAAATGTTCCAGCCCCAGTAGAAACCCTCGTTTTCTTTTCGGCTGGTTCCGTGCCTCTCCTTTCGTTTCTTCCTTCCAGAAGAATAAGGATGGCAGAAAGCCTACGCCGCTGGAATGCTAGTTCTCTTTGTAGTTTTTCGATGGAGGATTCCAGCCGGGACTTCTCATTCACTGGGTCAATAGGCTTGATGGTCTTATCCATGGCTTTGCATGGTAAGCCGAATACCGGGAATTTCAATACCAAAAGACGATTCCGGTGCATTCCTTTTCTAGTTTAGGAGGAATGTGTGGATAAATACGTCCAAAGCACCTAAAATCATCTAATTCAAAATATGACAGCACCGTCAAGAGGGTCGGGGATAGCAACCAGGCACGGGCGAGGGGCGGGGGCTCGGCTCTTGCTCCCGGTCTCCTCGCGGTCCACGGCCGGTAGACGAATTCATGGCGTTGGACCGCGCGTCGACAGGTCGCCACGATCCGAGCCCCCGCCCCTCGCCCT
>CAYHQZ010000075.1:0-16562 GCA_964358555.1 uncultured Planctomycetia bacterium | reverse complement strand
GGTCTGGGCGGAGTTCGGGGCCGGAGCGGTGGCGGTGGCGGATTGGGCGGCGGCCAGGGTGGAGATCGGGGCCGGAGGGGCGGCGGTGGCGGATATGGCGGCGGCCAGGGCGGAGATCGGGGCCGGAGCGGCGGCGGTGGCGGATATGGCGGCGGCCAGGGCGGAGATCGGGGCCGGAGCGGTGGCGGCCGGGATTTCGGTTCTCCTCGGCCGGCGTACGCCCCTCCGGCGGCCTCCCAGCCGTCCGCGCCTCCGCCCCCCCCTCCTCCTCCTCCGCGCCAGGAGCCGGAAGCGGACAGTTTCGGCAAGGGCCTCGATTAGGTAGGATGGCGGGGCCATGCGCCACGTCATTGCCTGTCTTGTCGAGAACAAAGCCGGTGTCCTGGCCCAGATTTCGGGTCTCTTCTCGTCGCGGGGCTTCAACATCGACAGCCTTGCGGTGGGAGAAACCGAGAATCCGGCGCTTTCAAGGATGACGATCGCCGTCCACGGCGACGATGCCACCCTCGAGCAGGTGAAAAAACAACTCGAAAAGGTGATCGACGTTGTGCGGGTGGAGGATCTTTCGTCCACGGACTACGTCGAGCGGGATCTCATGCTTGTGAAGATCCAGACGCTTCGGGGCCAGCGCACGGAGATTCTCGAGATCGCGAGCGTGTTCCGCGCGAAGGTGGTGGACCTGGGCGCCAAGGACATCACGCTCGAGATCTCCGGCGAGGAAAGCAAGCTGGAGGCCCTGCTCTCGCTGCTCAAGCCCTATGGGGTAAAGGAGCTGGTCCGCACCGGGGCCATCGCGATCCGCCGGGGGGAGAAGCATGCGCACGGGGCCGTGGTTGAGGCGACCGGAGCCCCGGCCTTGAAGCGCGGGGCGCAGGAGGAAAAGGGCGAATCCGCGGACGTGTAGAAGGGGGGGGGCTACCCCTTCTTTGCGGCGTTCTCGGGGCGGAGCGACCGGACGAAGGTGCCCGCGCGCCACATCTCGGAATTCCGGATGACGGCGAGTTCCTTCTGGAGGCGCTGCATGTAGTCCGGCTTCGAGTTCACCGTGAGGACGCGCTTCGTCTCGGTGCCGTTCCGGACGGACTTGTAGAGCGCCTCGAAGACGGGTTTGGAGGCGTCCCGGAAGCGCTTGAACCAATCGAGCGCGCCTCGCTGGGCGGTCGTCGAGCAGTTCGCGGACATCCAGTCCATGCCCTTCTCGCCGATGAGGGGATAGAGGCTCTGGGTCGCCTCCTCGACGGTCTCGTTGAAGGCCTCGGACGGGGTGTGGCCGTTGGCGCGCAGGACCTCGTACTGGGCGAGCCAGAGGCCGTAGATGGCGCCCATGAGGACGCCGCGCTCGCCGGTGAGATCCGAGTAGACCTCTTTCTCGAAGGTCGTCTCGAAGAGATAGCCCGAGCCGATCGCGATCCCGACGGCCAGCGTCCGCTCGAGCGCCCGGCCCGTTGCGTCCTGGAAGACGGCAAACGACGAGTTGATGCCCTTGCCGGCGAGGAAGTTCCGGCGGACGGACGTCCCCGAGCCCTTCGGGGCGACCATGATCACGTCGATGTTCTTCGGCGGGATGACGTTCGTCTGGTCCCGGTAGACGATCGAAAATCCGTGGGAGAAGTAGAGGGCCTTGCCCGCGGTCAGGAGGGGCTTGAGAAGCGGCCACTGGGCCTTCTGGCCGGCGTCGGAGATCAGATACTGGATGATCGTGCCGCGCCTCACCGCCTCCTCGATCGGAAACAGGGTCTTGCCCGGCTGGAAGCCGTCCGCGATGGCCTTCTTCCAGTAGTGCGTCTCCTCGGGGCGCTGGCCGATGATGACGCGGAAGCCGTTGTCCCGCATGTTGAGCGCCTGCGCGGGCCCCTGCACGCCGTAGCCGATGACGGCGATGGTCTCGTTCTTCAGGGCCTTGCGGGCCTTGGCGAGGGGGAAGTCCTTGCGTTCGACGATGTGTTCCTTGACGTTGCCGATGTTGACGGTTTTCATGTCTTTCTCCTTGTGGTAGGTCGAAGATGATAACCTGAAAGAATGGACTGCCAACCGGCCTTCGCGGTTGCTCCCGCCCCCTTGCCGGATCCCGCCCCGCGGGACGGCCCGTTCCAGGCGGTTGCGGCGTCCCTTCTGGTGCTCGCGACGCTCGGATGGGTCGTTGCCCGGGGACCGGCCTACAATCCGGACGCGGTTTCCTACGATGCCCTCGCCCGGTGTCTGTTCGCCGGCGATCTTTGGTCGTTCGTTACCTCGTGCTGGTCCCCGGGCTATCCGGTGGCCCTGGCCCCCTTCCTTGCGATCGGCCTGAGCGTGCATGCGGCGGCGCTCATCCTTTCCCTTCTCTCCGGTGTCGCGGCAATGGCGCTCATGCCCCGGGTCGGCCGCTTCCTGGGTCTTTCGACGTGGGCGATCCGGATCGCCATGCTGCTGTTGGCGATCTCACCGCTTTGGATCGTGCAATCCACGATCGTGAGTCCGGACCATCTCGTCGTCCCGCTGTTCCTCCTCTACCTGCTGCGGGTCCTGCGGATGTCCCGCTCGCCTTCGCCCCGTGACGGCGCGATCGCGGGGCTCCTGGCGGGCCTGATGTTCTGGGTCCGCGGGTTCATGCTTCCCTTCGGATTGGCCGCGCTCCCGATCGCGCTGCTATTCGCCCCCCGGGGCCGGCGGCTCGCGGCGGGGGCGGCCTATGCGGCCGTCCTGTCGGCCGTCGCCGCGCCTTGGGTTCTGGCCACGACCCTCAAATACGAGCGACCGATCGTCTTCACCGTGGGCGGGGTCCTCCGGCGGCTGACACTCACCGAGGAATTCACCCGGATGCCCGCACGGGAGGCGCCCTTCCTGATTCCGAAAGGCCCGTGGAATCTCCACGACTACTACCCGCCCGGGAGTCCGTTCTGGGATCCCCCCAAGCCGGGATACGGGATTCCGCTCTCTCTGCAGGCCAACGTATGCCTCTCCAATCTCGTCGGCGTCGCGCGGATTCTTGCCAATCCCGGATATGGAATGATCCTGCTCCTGGCCGCGCTCGGCTTCGCCGCCTGGTGGCGGGCGGGGCATCCGCGGGATGTCCTGCGGCTTCTCTCCTGGGTGGCTGTGTACGCCGGGGGCTATGCCGTCCTCCAGGTCCGGGATCGATACTTCCTGACATTCCTGCCCTTCCTGTTCCTTCTGGCGGCCCACGGGCTCACGGCGGCCGGCATCTGCCGTGCGCTGCGGGCGGCAGCGCTCGTTTTCATCGTGTCCGTCACCGTCCTCCAGGCCGCCCGGCGCGTGGAAGAGACCCTGCGCCTCGAGGAGGGGCGTCTGGGTTTGGCGTACCGGGAGGCGGGTCGGCAGATCCGGGAAGGGGGCGGGGGGGCGATGGCGGTCCTGTCGGAGGCGAAAACCGCGGGGAAGGCCGCCTCCCTGTCCGGCCGGGGAGTTGCCGTCGCCCATTTTGGGAACGCACCCTACGTGGCCCTGGAATGCCCGGATCCGACGGGGCGGGAAACCTTCCGCCGGCTCGACGTCCGTTGGGTCGTCATCGATGGCGGTGCGCGCCTGCCCGCCTCCTTCCTGGCGTCGAACCGTTTCCGCCGGGTCGGCGTGTTCGGTCCGTTCGCCTCCTCGCCGGCTTTCGAGTTATGGCGACTTCCCTGACGTGAAACGGCACCCCATCCATTCCCGCGGCCTCGACAATCGCCCCCCCGGGTCCGTATCGTGATTCCATCCCGGCCCCCTCCATGGAAGCCCGCCCGGCGCCCCGCCCGACGTTCCGCATCGGCGACATCGAGGGCGCCGTCCTCTCCGGCGGGGACTACTGGCTGGACGCGGGGACGATGTTCGGAATCATTCCAAAGGTCATCTGGGAAAAACTCGTCCAGCCCGACGCGAGGAATCGCGCCCGTCTCGCGACCCGCTGCCTGCTCGTGCGGACCGCGGGCCGGCGGATCCTGATCGAGACGGGCTGCGGCGGGAAGTGGGCGCCTCGGGAGCGTTCCTGGCATGACTTCGAGGAGGGCGAACCCATCGTCCATGCCCTTGCCCGCGAGGGGCTCGAGCCCGGGGACATCGATGCGATCGTGCTGACGCACCTGCACTTCGATCACGCAGGCGGGCTCACGCGGCTCGTCCGGGGCCGCCCCGTCCCGGTCTTCCCGAGGGCCTTCGTCTACGTCCAGCGCGGCGAGTTCGAGGACGCCGTGACGAACGTCGCGACGATGCGCCGCAGTTATCTTCCGGAGAATTTTCTTCCGATCCAGGACGCGGGGCTGTTGCGGCTCGTCGAAGGCGACGTGGACGTGGTGCCGGGCGTCCGGACGATGGTCACGGGCGGCCACACCCGGCGCCACCAGGCGGTCCTGCTCGTCTCGGGCCCGAACGTCGGGATTTTTCCCGGCGACATCGTTCCGACCCGCCACCACGCCCGGCCGTCGGTACAGGTCGCCTACGATCTGTTTCCCTACGACACGATGAACCGGAAGCAGGAGATCTTCCGGATCGCAAGGGACCGCCGCTGGATCGTTTTCCTGGCCCATGACCCCGACGTCGCCTCCGGGACGGTCCGTCTCGACGAGCGGGGGTCCTTCGAGATCGAACCGATCGGGGTTAAGCGTCCCCGGCACAGGCGTTGATCCATGCGCCAGGGACGATAGACTCCGCGCCCCATGCCCGAGTCCGAGCGCCTTCCCGAGTTCCGTTTCGATGATCGGGGACTCATCACCGCGGTGATCCAGGACGCCGAAACCTCGGAGGTTCTCATGGTCGCCTGGATGAACGAGGAGGCCCTTGCCCGAACGCTTAAGAGCGGGACGTGCCACTTCTACAGCCGGAGCCGCAAGCGCCTTTGGAAGAAGGGCGAGGAGTCGGGCCACGTCCAGACGGTCGTCGAGGTCCGCCGGGACTGCGATCGGGATACGCTTCTCATCCGGGTGCGCCAGACGGGCGGGGCCTGCCACACGGGTTACGAGAGCTGCTTCTTCGAGCGGCGCCGGCCGGACGGATCCTGGGAGACTTCCGGCCGGAAGGTGTTCGACCCCGCGCGCGTGTACGGAAAATCCTAGGCGAAAGCCTTTACATCCGGAGACCGGCCCCCTAGAATCCCGCGGTTCAAGTTGAAACGAAGGTTTGAAAGAAGAAATTCGAAGCCACTAAGGAAGGAAATCGCAAGGGAGACGGAATGGCCGACCCCGCAAGGCAGGCCTTGATTGCAGGTAATCGAAGGCACGAGAAGGATACAGGTTCGAGCGAAGTGCAGGTTGCGCTGCTGACCCAGCGGATTCAGGAGATCACAGGGCATCTGGGACGGCACTCGAAGGACCACGCTGCAAGGCGCGGCCTTCTGATGCTCGTGGGCCAGCGCTCGTCGCTCCTCCGCTATCTTTCAGGCCACGACGATGCAAGCTATCGAGAGACGCTGAAGCGTCTCGGCCTGCGCAAGTAGGCGGGCGGCCGGATCGTTCCCGCGCGGAAGAGAGCGCGACATGCAGATCCATCAGGTTCAGGAGCGGGTCGGGGAACGTACACTCACCATCGAGACGGGCCGCTACGCGTGGAATGCGGCCGGGGCCGTGACGGTCCGGCTCGGCGACACCGTCGTCTTCGCCGCCTCCATCGGCCAGAAGGGCCGGGAAGGGCTCGACTTCTTCCCCCTACAGGTCGACTATCGGGAGAAGACCTACGCCGCGGGCAAGTTCCCCGGCGGGTTCTTCAAGCGCGAGGGGCGCCCCACGACGAAGGAGACCGTGTCCGCGCGCCTCATGGACCGGCCGATCCGCCCGCTCTTCCCCGAGGGCTACCGCGAGGAGGTCCAGGTCCAGACGCTCGTGCTCTCGGCCGACAAGGAATTCGACCCCGACATCCTTTCCGTCATCGCAGGCTCATCGTCGCTCGCCATCTCCGACCTTCCGTTCGACGGCCCCATCGGGGTCGTCCGGGTCGGGCGCAAGGAAGGGAAGCTCATCCTCTTCCCGACCTACGCGGAGATTGAGACCGGCGACTTCGAGATCACGATCGTCACGGGGCCGGACGGGATCATCATGCTGGAGGCGGGCGCCAAAGAGATTCCGGACGCCGACATCGCCTCGGCGATCGAGTTCGCGTTGCCGGCGGCCGAGCAGGTCCGGCAGATGCAGATCCGCCTGGCCGCCGAGGCCGGCAAGCCGAAGCGCGCCATCGCGGCCTTCGTCCTGCCCGAGGGGCTGGGCGCGAAGCTGAAGGCCAGCGAGGGGGCGCTGCAGGCGGCCCTCGGCGAGACGGATCGGACGAAGCGGCGCGATGCCGTCAAGGCCGTGCGGGAGAAGGCCGCGCAGGGCATTGCGGGCCCGGACGCGGCGAAACCCGCCTTCCCGGCCGACGCGATCCGCCGCGGGTTCGAGCAGATGGAGACGCGGCTCATCCGCGCGCGCATCCTCTCGGGCCGCCGCCTCGACGGCCGCGGGGAGAAGGACCTCCGGGAAATCCTCTGCGACGTGGGCGTGTTGCCGCGAACCCACGGCTCGGCGGTGTTTAGCCGCGGCGAGACCCAGGCCCTCGTGACGGCGACCCTCGGGACGTCCGATGACCAGCAGATCCTCGACGTCCTCGAGAAGGAGCAGTGCAAGAAGCGGTTCCTGCTCCACTACAATTTCCCGTCCTTCTCGACGGGCGAGGTGAAGCCCATCCGGGGTCCCGGCCGGCGTGAGATTGGACATGGGGCCCTGGCGGAGCGCTCCCTCGAGGCGATCATGCCGACGGAGGTGACGTTCCCCTACACGGTCCGTCTCGTCACCGAGATCATGTCGTCCAACGGCTCCTCCTCGATGGCGTCGACCTGCGGCGGGACGCTCGCTCTCATGGACGCCGGCGTCCCCATCCGCCAGCCCGTCGCGGGGATCTCGATCGGCCTCGTCAAGGAGGGCGAACGATACGTCCTGCTGACGGACATCGCGGGCGAAGAGGACCACCAGGGCGACATGGACTTCAAGGTCGCCGGGACCCAGAACGGGATCACCGGGATCCAGGTGGACATGAAGGTCAAGGGGATTCCGATGAACATCGTGCGGGAGGCGATCGAGCGCGCCCGCGAGGCCCGGATCTCCATCCTGAAGATCATGCTCAAGACCATTCCGCGTCCCCGCAAGGAGCTTTCGCCCTTTGCGCCGCGCCTGGTCCGCATCGTGATCAATCCGGAGAAGATCGGCGGGCTTATCGGCCCGGGCGGCCGGACCATCCGGAAGCTCCAGGAGGAGACGAGCGCCACGATCGAGGTCGAGGACGACGGCTCCGTCTTCATTTCGGCCCCGACGACGGCGGCCCTCGAGAAGGCGAAGAAGATGGTCGAGCGGCTCACCGAGGAAGTGAAGATCGGCAACGTCTACCATGGCAAGGTCGTGTCCATCAAGGACTTCGGATGCTTCGTGGAACTTGCCCCGGGGACGGACGGCCTCTGCCACATCTCGGAACTCGCCGATGGCTACGTCGGCCGCGTCGAGGAAGTCGTGCGGATGGGGGATGAGATCGATGTCAAGGTCATCTCCGTCGACGACTCGGGCCGGATCAAGCTCTCCCGCAAGGCGGTCCTCCGTGCCGCGGCCCCGCCGCCGCCGGTCGCCGCCGAGCCGCCGGCCGCCGAGCCGCCGCTGCCGCCGGAGCCGGTGATCTAGCCTCGGGACCCTCCCTCCCCTACGGCGTCGGGTCCGGGGGGGGGTCTTTCCGCCTTTGCACCGGCCCCCGGACGGGGCTTCCGGTGTAGGCTGTCCGCGTGCCCGACGAGCGCCCGAACGATCCGGATCTCCGCGCCCGGCTCGAGCGCTCCGAGCGGCTCGCGCGCGAGGTGGGGGCCCTCGCAGGCGGCCTCGTCCACGAGATCCGCAATCCCCTCAACGCCCTCCGGATCCACCTCGACCTTTTGCGGGAGGACCTCGCCACGGACGCGCCTCCGACCGAGAAGACCCGACGCCGTGTCGGGACGCTCTCGAAGGAGGTCGGCCGCATCGACGAGATCCTGGAGGAGTTCCTCCGCTACGCGCGGGGCTTCGAGCCGGCGCGCGTTCCCGGGGATCTGTCCGGGGTCGTTTCCGAAACGCTCGATTTCCTCTCCCCGGAGGCCGCCGAGTCGAAAGTGCAGATTCACCGCGGCTTCGCCGAGGGGCTCGGGCCGGTTCCGATGGATGCCGCCCTCGTCCGCCAGGCCGTCGTGAACGTCGTCCGGAACGCCATCCAGGCGCTGCCGTCGGGCGGCGATATCTTCGTCCGGATCTCGCGGGACGGGGGCTCCGCGTTCCTCGACGTTTCCGACACGGGTCCCGGCATTCCTTCCGAGGCGCTCCCGCGGGTCTTCGATGCGTTCTTCTCGACGAAGCGGGGAGGGACGGGCCTGGGCCTGCCCGTCACGAGGCGGATCGTGGAGGCGCACGGCGGAGAGATTTCCGTGCAGTCGGAGGCGGGGAAGGGGACCAACTTCCGGATCCGGCTGCCGCTGTCCCCCTGACGTGCCGGGCTTCGCCTCCCTCACGGCACCGGATCGTCGCCGAACCCGCTGCCGGGGCGGCAGCGGAAGACCCTTCCCGTGGCCAGCCGGATTCCGCGCAGCACGCCGTGCCGTCGAATGGCTTCCAGCGCGTAGTCGGAACAGGAAGGCGTAAAGCGGCAGACGGAGGGGAGAATCGGGCGGAAGATCACCTGCCAGGCGCGGATGGCGAACACGAAGGGAAACCGGACGACTCTCGCGATCACGGCGCCTTCCCTCCGGCGGCCTGCGCGGCGAGGGCGAGGAATTCCTCCGCGACGGGAGCGAGGAGAAGCGCATCCGGATCGAGGGCCGGCTGGAACCGGACGACGAGGTCGAACCCGGCCGGCAGGCGGGAGCGGTTCAGCCGGAACGCCTCCCGCACGAGCCGTTTCGCCCGGTTGCGCACAGGCGCGCTGCCGACCTTGCGGCTCGCGACCAGCCCCAGCCGGCAGCGGCCAAGATCGTTCGCGAGCGCCTTCACCGAAAACAGCTTCCCCCGGGCGCTCCGGCCCCCCTTCAGCACCCGCTCGATCTCCCGGCGCAGGCGCAAACGGTCGGCGGTTCGGAAGCGGAAATCGGCCACGCGGGGATTGTCGGCGCCGCATCGGCGCGGCGCAACGAGGGGCGTGTGGTTTCCGATCGTGGAATGTCCGCGCGCTCCCCGGATGAATCTTCCGCAAGGGGTAGACTTGCCATTCCCATGGAAGATTTTCCTGCGTTGCCTCCGCGCCGTCGGCACCGCTGGCTTCTCCTGACTCTCGCTTCCTCGATCGTTCTCGCCGTGCCCGTTCTCCTGTGGCTGCGCTACGACTGGCAGTCGAAGAAGGACCTCTCGGATGCGATTGCGGAGTCGGAGGCGCTCGGGCCGCTTGATTTCCGGAAGCTCCTCGCGCCCGCGCCGCCGGCGCCGGAGAACGGATACGAGGAAGCAAGGAAGGCAACGCTCCTTCTCCGGTATTCCAAGGAGAAGATGACGGAAGAGGAACGGACGCTGCTCGCCGACGTCTGGGAATCCGGGCCCGGGGAGAGGGAGAACGTCCGTCGGATTGTCGAGGCGAACCGGCAAGCCCTGGACGATCTCCGCCGCGGCCTCGATCGGCCGCACATTCATTTTTCCATGACGGTTCCGGAAAAGAAGCCGCTCTTGGAAATGCTCCTTCCCCACATCGGTGAGTTCCGGGAGGCCGGGCGTTTCCTCTCGCTCTGCGCCTTCCTCGAGGCGGAGTCCGGGGACCCGTCCGGGGCCGTCGAGGACGCCGTCCGGATTGCCCGGCTGGGCCGATCGCTTCGCGAGGACGCGACGTTTCTCATCAGCGGCCTCATTTCTGTCGACCTGAATCGAATGGCCTGCAAGGCCGCCGACCGGGCGCTCTCCGGCGGTTTGACGGTCGACGGGGAGTGTCTGCGGCGCCTCTTGTCGTCCGTCGGGTTCGCGCCCGATTTCGGCCGGCGATGCTTGATCGGGGAACGTGCGATGGGTCACGACGCCTGCCGGTGGATCCTTGAAACGGGTTTGGTGAAGGATATCTCAAGGGGGAGCGATTCCTATGACGGGCCGGCGCTTTTCCTGGTGCGTCCGTATTTTCGCCAAGACAACGCCGCCTATCTCCGGATGTTGAACGAGGACATCCGGAACGCGGATAAGGCGCCGGCCCTTTCCGAGATGTCGGGCCATCGGCCCCCCTTGGAAAGCGCCGGAATCCTTTCCGCCATGCTCCGGCCGGCGCACGAGAAAGCGCGAATGGAATTCGCCAAGGCGAGGGCCTTCGCGGACGCGATCCGCTGGGGCATCGCGCTTCGTCTCGCGCACGAAAAAATTGGGAGCCTGCCTTCCACGCTCGACGAGGTTCCGGCCGAATGCATTCCCGATCGGCCCCTCGATCCTTTCACGGGAAAGCCGTTCGTCTACAAGCCGGACGCGGACGGGGGCGGCTTCCTGCTCTACGGGGTCGGTCCGGATCGGAAGGACGATGGGGGTGCGCTGAAGTACGATGCGAAAGGGGAGTCCCCCGACATCGGGATCCGCTGGAAACTCCCGCCGGCGGGGAAGTGAGAAGGGGGGAGGTCGACGGCATCGTGGCGGCGTTGTCGTAGGGTGGGTATGATCGATGGCGCGAGGACGAACATGCAAGCCATTCCCCTCAAGGCTCACGTGAAGGCGGACGGGATTTTGGACCTCCGGCTCTCTACGGGCCTCCCTGAAAGCGACGTGGACGTAGTCGTGGTCCTGGAGCCGGCCAATGGTAGTGCCCGGAGCGAAGCCGCGGCTCCAGGTTGGCCCAAGGGGTTCTTCGATCGAATCTACGGCTCCCTCGCCAACGAAACCCTCGAGAATTGGGAATCGAACCCTTGATCGGCGGACGGTCCGGGCGGCAAGATTCCGGTGTGAGGGGTCACTTGGCGCTCGCGGCGGCGGTGCTCTTTGCCGCCGGCTGCGGGCGCAGGCTGCCGGAGGAACCGAAAGGGAGGTTTCGGATGGAGATCTCGAGTCCTGCGTTCAAGCAAGGCGAGCGGATCCCGGCGAAGTACACGGGGGAGGGGGCCGACGTCTCGCCCGCGCTCGCGTGGACGGGCGTGCCGGCGGGGACGAAGTCTTTCGCGCTCGTCTGCGACGACCCGGACGCCCCCGTGGCGGAACCCTGGGTCCATTGGGTGATGTGGGGCATCCCGCCGACGGCGACGGGGCTGCCGGAAGGGGTCACGAAGGTGGCGAGGCCGAAGGAGGTTCCGGGCGCGATGCAGGGGGTGAACGGCTTCCCGAAGACCGGCTACAACGGTCCCATGCCGCCGAAAGGCCACGGGCCCCACCGCTATTTCTTCAAGGTCTACGCCCTCGACTTCGTGCCGGGCCTTCCCGAGAAGGCGACGAAGAAGGACCTCCTGAAGGCCATCGGGAAACAGCCACTCGGCTCCGGCGAGCTCATGGGCACCTACAGCCGCTGACCCTTGCGTCCCGCGGCGGGGACGCTATCCTTCCCTCGGGTGCTGGAGGCCGGTTTCACCGGCTCGCTACTTTCAGCAGGAGTTTCACCGTGATGCTTCGGCGCTTCGCACCCCTCGCCTTCGCTTTCCTTTCGCTCTTCGCCTCCGCCTGCCGCTCAACCCCGCCGCCCCCCAAGGATTTCGCCCGCGAATTGGCTCCCGGGCGGATGGCCTTGGAGCCGGTGGCCGATCCCTCCTCGATCCCGTTCGATCTGGGGATGACGGAGAAGGAAACGATGCTCGCCTCCATCGAGGCCAGCCTCTCGTACCTGAAGCGGCCTTCCGCGGCGAAATACTTCCCCTACAAGGACGCCGAGTTCGGCTACTCGATCACGCTCGAGCGCGCTGTCCGATCCCTGGAGCGCTTCAAGGCGATCTGCCAGGAGACGGCGACGGGGGCCGATCTGAAGAAGCGGATCCTGGGCGAATTCCAGGTCTTCCGGTCGGTCGGGTGGAACGGGCAGGGCGGCGTCCTCTTCACCGCCTACTACACCGGGACCTTCGACGGGAGCCGCGAGAAGACGGACGTCTTCCGCTTCCCGCTCTATCGCCGGCCGCCGGATCTCGCGACCACTCCGGAAGGCGTCGTCCTCGGCCGCAAGACCCCGGAGGGGGGAACGGCTCCGTATTACACCCGCCAGGAAATCGAGGGCGGCGCGCTCGCGGGCAAGGGCCTGGAAATCTGCTGGATGAAGGATCCGTTCGATGCCTACGTGGCGCAGATCCAGGGGCACGCGGATATCCGCCTTCCCGATGGCTCGATCCTGAAGATCGGCAACGCCGGGACGAACGGCGCCGAATACAAGAGCATCCGGAACCTCCTCATGTCCCAGGGCAAGCTCGCCCCGGAGAAGGCCTCGCTCGGCGGCCTGGAAGAATACTTCCGCGCCCATCCGGAGGAGATCAAGGTCTTCTCGGAGAATCCCCGCTATCCCTTTTTCGCGGAGCGCGCGGGCGACCCCGTCGGCTCGCTCAACGTTCCGGTGACCGCGCGGCGCTCCATCGCGACCGACAAGGCCGTGTTCCCGCGGGGCTGCCTCGCGTTCTGCGACGCGCGCGTGCCGGAGCCCGGCGAGAGCAGCGCGGGCGCCAACAACTTCCGCCAGTTCGTCTGCGATCAGGACACGGGCGGGGCGATCCGGGCCGCGGGCCGCGCCGACATCTACATCGGGCGCGGGCCGCTCGCGAAAAGAATCGCCGGCCGCACGGAATCCGAGGGCTTCCTCTACTACATCTTCCTGAAAGAGCTCGCCCCCTCCGTCCCGCCGCCGTCCCCGGCGCCGGAACCGCCGGCGCCGTAGCGACTCGGACCCAGCCCGGCGCTTGGATCCGGAAGCCCGAATCCGTCCCTACTGCAGTTCCGGCGGCTTGGGCCGTTCCCGGGATCGCTGGACCCATTCGGGATCGCGCTCGATGAAGATCCGCCGCCAGGCCTCGAGGATGGCGAGGCCCCAGATGGCGTCGGCGCGGTTGCGGCGGCCCGATTCGTGCTCGTCGAGAATCCGGGTGACGCCCGCGGGATCGAGCTCTCCCGCGCGGGAGAGCGCCGCGGGATCGAGGAGGCGTCGCACCCAGCCCCCCCGACGCCTATCGAGCCAGGGGCCGAGCGGGACCTGGAAGCCCTGCTTCGGGCGATGGAGAATTTCGCCGGGCAGGCGGCTTTGCAGCGCGGCCTTCAGGACGGGTTTCAGCCGCCATCCACGCGTCCGGACGCGTCCCGGGAGCCGGGCGGCCGCCTCGAGGAGGACCTGGTCGCAGAGGGGAGCGCGCATCTCGAGCCCCCAGTTCATCGTGACCCGATCCCCGAAGGCGAGGAGGTTGTCCGGCAGATATGCGCAAAGGTCCGTCCGGAGCGCTCCGTCCACGGGGGCTTGCGCCGGATTTCCGAAGGCGGCGCGGTGGAACGCGAGCGCCTCGGCGGCGCCGCCCGGCGGCAGCGGGAATCCCCGGACGGCCGCGCGGTCGGCGGCGTCCAGGATTTCGATCCAGCCGATGTAGCGATCGGGGAAGCCCGCGTCCGGGTTCGAGAAGAATCGGTGCGCCCAGGAGCCGAGGTCGCGCTTGCGCCGGCTCTCGCGGAAGGGCAGCCTCGCCAAAAGCCGGCGGACGAATCGCGGGAGGATCCCGTAGAGGCCGGCGAACCGCGCGCCGAGATGGCGGGGGTAGCCGGCGAAGAGCTCGTCCCCGCCGATCCCCGAGAGCGCCACGGTGATTTCCCGTCTTGCGGCCCCCGCGAGCAGCCACGTCGGGAGCGCCGAGACGTCCGAGAAGGGCTCGTCGAGGGCGGCGGCGAGCGGGGCGATGAAGGGCTCGACGTCCGCCGAGAGGATGGCGACGCGCGATTCCGCCCCGAAGATCGCCGCCGTCCTCTTCGCGCCCGCCGTCTCGCTCCAGGCCTCGTCCGCGTCCGCGTAGCCGATCGTGTAGGTCCGGATCGTCCCGGCGTGCGCCTTGCGCGCCGCCGCGAGGATGGCCGCGGAATCGATCCCGGCCGAGAGGAAGATGCCGAGGGGGACGTCGGAGACGAGCCGGAGCCGGACGGCCTCGTCGAGGATTTCCGCGATGCGCTCGGGATCCGCCGTCGCGTCCGGGTCGGGATCCGGCAATCGCCAGTAGGTTCCCGTCTCGATCCCGTCCGGCCGCCAGCGAAGATACCCGCCGGGCGGCAGCCGTCGGACGCCCTCGAGGATCGTGCGCTCGCCGGGGACGTAGCCGAACGCGAGATACGCCTCGAGGGAGACGGGATCGATCCGCGGGGTGAAGTCGGGGAGGGACAGGATCGCCTTCAGTTCGGAGGCGAACGCGAGGCGGTGGCCGCGCGAAAGGAGGAAGAGCGGCTTCTTGCCGAGCCGGTCCCGCGCGAGGAGGACCGAGCCGTCGCGCGCGTCGTGCAGGGCGAGAGCGAACATCCCCCGGAGGCGCGCAAGCCCGGCGACGCCGTCCCGGGCGAGGGTGAGCAGGACCGCCTCCGTGTCGGAGCGGGTCCGGAACCGGACGCCTTGCCCCTCGAGGCCGGATTGGAGGTCCGCGAAATTGTAGACCTCGCCGTTGTAGACGATTCGGAAGCGGCCCTCGTCGTCCGCCATCGGCTGCCTCCCGCCCTCCCGATCGATGACGACGAGCCGGCGCATCCCGAGGGAGACGCCCGGGCCGTCGAACCGGCCCTCGTCGTCGGGTCCCCTCGGCGCGAGCGCCTCGAGCATCCGGCCGAGGGCTTCCGGGGGGCCGCCTCCCAGGACGCCCGCGATGCCGCACATGGCTAGGCCCCCGGGGGGGGCGTTCCCGGGTCCGGCGGCGAAGGCGGGGAGTCGGGGGGGGCGTCGCTTTTCGCGAGCAGGCCCTTCCCGCCCTGCTCGAGAATTGTCACGAGGACCAGGACGAGCGCGCCCTGCAGGACGAGAAAGATCGCCTCCCGGTTTCCCGCGGTGCGAAGCCCCAGCGCGGCGAGTCCGAGCGTCACGGAGAGCAGCAGGATCGCGAACACCGCCTGGCGCCGGTCCCGCAGGAGCGCGGCGAACCGGTGGTGGATGTGATCCCGGCCCGTGTATTCGAGCCACTCCCGGAATGAGCGGACCTTGCCCGTCGCGATTCGCGCGATCGTGGTCTGGGTCATGTCGTAGATGAGAACGCCGAAGATCAGGATCGGGTTCGAGAAGGAGACGATGGGGCGGTTGTCCGCCCAGTCTCCCAGGACCGCGAGGCTGGCGAGGGTGAAGCCGAGGAAGGTGCTTCCGCCGTCCCCCAAAAAGACCGTCGCGGGCCGGCCGCCTCGCCGGAAGTTGTAGGGCAAAAAGCCGAGGCAGGCCCCGATCACGGCCACCGAGAACCACCCGAACTCCGGCTGTCGGGTCTGGAAGGCGACGATGCCGAGGAAAAGGGCGAGGATCGTCGAGAGGCCCGCCGCCAGGCCGTCCATCCCGTCGATGAAGTTCATCGCGTTCGTGATCCCGAGGATCCAGACGAGCGTGACGGCGTGGTTCGCGACGGTCCCGAGGGCGCCGGCCGGGAAGAGCGTGAGCGTCCCGCCGCCCGCCATCACGATGAGCGCCGCGGCGATCTGGGCGAGGAGCTTGAGCCGGGCGGGTATCCCCCGGGCCTCGTCGGCGATCCCGACGCAGAAGAGCAGCGTCCCCCCGGCGAGGATCCACTCGAAGCCCCGTCCGAAGATGCCGTTCACGGCGAGCGAGAGGAGCACCCCGGCCCAGACGGCGAAGCCGCCGAAGAGCGGCGTCGGGCGGGCGTGGATCTTGCGCGGGTCCGGGAGGTCCACGTGGCCGAGGCTTCTGGCGAATCCCCGTGCAAGCGGCGTGAGGAAGCCCGCCGCCGCGAACGAGACGACGAGGATCCGGAACCAGCGGTGCCCCCCGCTCCCGAACATCTCCGTGACGGGCGGGGAAAGGGAAACGCCCAACAGGATCGCGAAGGCGACGCGGATCAGGCTTTCGCCCCGGAGTCGCTCGTGTTGGGTCGGCTCCATGGGGGCGGGATCATAAGGTTCCGGGACGAGCCGGGGGGAACGCTTCCCGCGCCGCCGAGAGGATCCGGCGGATCTCGCGCTCCGTCAGGGAGGGATGGATCGGAATCGAGACGAGCCGCTTCCAGGCCTGCTCGGCGCCCGGAAAGCCGCGAAGGCCCAGGATGCGGTGCAGCGGCCAGTAGACCGGTCGGCGGGCGGCGATGCCGGCGCGCTCGAACGCCCGCAGGGCCTCTCCGGCCGGACGGGGCGAAAAGGCGAGGAACCGGTACCAGGCGTGGGGGGCGTCCGGCCGGTCCGGCGGAAGTCGGACGTCCGTCCCGCGGAGGGCCTCGGCGCAGCGGCGCGCGATCGCGCGCCGGCGGCGCCGGAATTCCGGCAGCCGGGAGATCTGGACTCTCGCGAGCGCCGCGCAGATGTCCGCCAGGCGCGCGCTGAACCGGAATCCCGGGTCCTGCCGCTCGTCGCAGTCGCGCAAATCGTGCGCGCGCGCGAGCAGCCTTCCGTCATCGCTCGCCAGGAATCCGCCCTCGGCCCCGCAGGCGGGCTTCGTCGCGTGCAGGGAAGCATAGGAGAATCGGCCGAGACTTCCGACCGTCCGCGCCCCGAGGCGCGTCCCGAGGGCGTGCCCGCAGGCCTCGAGGATTTCCA
>CAYHQZ010000074.1:5746-16574 GCA_964358555.1 uncultured Planctomycetia bacterium | reverse complement strand
TCGCCCCGCTTCGAGACGCTGTAGGTCCTGGTGCTCGACTAGGCGGACCGGATGCTCTACATGGGTTTCTTGCCTCGATCGAGAGCATCCTCTTTAGGCTTCCGAAGAAGCGGCAGACCCTCTTTTTCTCCGCGACGATGCCCCCCCAGATCCAGAAGCTCGTCGGGGAGATCGTGAGCGATCCCGTCCACATCCGCGTGGGCCCGACGGCCCCGCCGAAGGAAATCACCCATCGCCTCTTCCCGGTCGCCCCGCACCGGAAGCTCGCCCTCATCCTGGAGATGTTGCGCCGGTTCCCGATGCCATCCGTCCTGGTCTTCTGCGGCACGAAGCGCGGGGCCGAGCAGCTCGGGCGCGAGATCTTGAGGCGCGGGATCAAGGCCGGCGTCATCCACGCCGACCGGACGCAGGAGCAGCGGATGCGTTCGCTCGAGGGGTTCCGCCAGGGGGTCACCCCGATCCTGGTCGCCACCGACGTCGCCTCGCGCGGGATCGACGTGGAGGGGATCACCCACGTCCTCAACTACGACGTGCCGCGCGATGCCGACAGCTACATCCACCGGGTGGGCCGGACGGCGCGTGCGAACGCGGTCGGGGAGGCGATAACGTTCGTGACGGGGTCCGAGGAACGGGACGTCGGCGCCATCGAGCGCGTGCTCGGCCATCCGATCCAGCGGGTCTTCCTCCCCGGCTTCGATTCGGGGGCCTCGCCCGGCGTCTATCGGGGCGATCACATGGAGCCTCGCCGGCGCGACGGCGGCCACGGCGATCATCGCTCCCGCGGCGGCCCGCAGCACCATCGATAGCCGCGTCCGCGCCCTTCGCTTAGGGATTTTCCGCCGCCGCGATGGCCGACAGGAACGTCCGGTGCTTGCCGGCGCGGGTGCGCTCGATGCTTGTCACGAAATCGACGTCCACCGCCATCGCCTCCTCGAGGCGCTCGGAAAAATGCGCGAGGACCTCCGCCTTCAGTTTTTGAAGGTCGGTTCCAGGCGCGGTTGCGAGCCGCGCGCGGAGCCGGTCCCGGGCCTCCTGGACGACCTGGTAGCCCCACACGCCGGCCTCCCCGTCGAGGAAGCTGATGACCGCGCGGGCCTGCGTGCGCTTTCCCGAGGGCAGGCGCAGCACGTCCTCCTTGCGCCCCTCGGGGAACGAGAGCACCGGCAGGTTCCGGCCGCAGGGGCACGGCCCCGGGATCCACGCGGCGATGTCGCCCAGCCGGTAGTTGAGCGTCACGGTGCCCCGGCAGGAGAGGTTCGAGACGACGACCTGGCCCGGCTCCCCCGGGGGCAGCGTCCGGCCGTCGGGATCGATGATCCGGAGCGGGTGGATGTCGACGTTCACGTGGATCCCGCGGTGGCGCTCGCACTCGAAGCCGATTCGCGATGCCTCGGCGGCGTGGTAGTTCGAGAGGACGGAAATCCCGAGGTCCTCGGAGATGCGCTTGCGGCCGGCGGCCGACATGGCGTCGGCGCCGTAGACGACGACCCGGGGCAGCCCCGCGGGCCTCTTCGCCGGATCGATCGGGGCAAGAAAGCCCTCGAGGAACGAACCGTAGCCGGCCACGACGTCGGGCCGGAATGCGGCGAGGCGGCGCAGCGTGTCGTCCGGGGGATTGAACATCGAGATGACGATCCGCCGGACGGGGAAGTTCGCGGGCAGGAGCGTGTTCGCGCGATGCCAGTCGGTCATGTCGTGCGCGAGGCTGTCCGGGTGCAGAAGCCTCGCCTCCCGGAACCGCCGGCCCGTCCCCGCGAGCGCCCCGATGATCGAACGGAAGCGCTCCGAGAGCGCGGCCGAGAGGAAGAGGTCGCGGAAATCGTGGTGGACCGTCGTGGGCATCCCCGCGCTGCCCGCCGAGGTGAGCGCAAGCCCCCGATCGGGGCGGTAGAGCCGGCTCGTCATCTTCTCGGGGACGCGCTGGTAGGATTCGCGCTCGAGAAGCGGAAGCCTGGAGAGATCGTCGGCGGTCCGGAAATCGGCGGGCGCAAGCCCCGCGCGATCCATCGCTTCGCGATAGATTGGGACGTTCTCGTAGGCGTAGGCGGCCATCCGGCGGACGTTGGCGGATTGATCCTCGAGGATGCGCTCGAGCGGCCGGAAGGGATAGCGCGCCTGGCCGCGGACGAGCCGCGCGAGCGTCCAGGTTCCGCGGAGGCGGCGGAGAAAAGAGGGCATGGGAGAGGGATTCTAGGGGCGTTTCCTTGACGCGCGCACCGCGCTCCCTATCATCGTCGTCCACGCGACGCGGGCTGCCCGGACCGGGCAGTGCGCGCGGAGAAGGAGCACGGATGACGCAATTCATCGTCCATGAAAAGGCCGACTTGGTCGGCGTCGTCGTCGTCGAGGGCGTGAAGGCCGGCGCTACGCTCGCCGGCTGGGTGATGCGGGAGGATCAGGACGCAAGCGCGAAGGTCCTCCAGGACATCCCGCTGGGGCACAAGTTCGCGCTGAAGGATCTCCCCTCGGGCGCCACGGTCATCAAGTACGGCATCGACATCGGCAAGACCGTCGCGCCTATCAAGGCCGGCGAGCACGTCCACGTCCACAACCTGAAGACGAAGAGGTGGTAGATGCTGAACCTCAAGAACCAGACATTCCTGGGCTTTCGCCGCGAGAACGGCCGCGTCGGCGTCCGGAACCACGTCATCATCCTGCCGCTCGACGACCTCTCGAACGCGGCCTGCGAGGCGGTCGCGCACGTCATCCCGGGCACCCTCGCGCTGCCGCACCCCTACGGAAGGCTTCAGTTCGGCGAGGATCTCGAACTGCACTTCCGCACGCTCATCGGAACCGGATCGAACCCGAACGTCGCCGCCGTCGTCGTCATCGGGATCGAGCCCGAGTGGACGCAGAAGGTCGTCGACGGCATCGCCAAGACCGGCAAGCCCGTGAAGGGTTTCGGGATCGAGCAGCACGGGGATCTGGCCACAATTGCCGCCGCCGCCCGCGCCGCGAAGGAAATGCTCCAGGCCGCCACCGGGAAGCGCCGCGAGGAATGCCCGGTGAAGGACCTCTGGGTCTCCTGCAAGTGCGGCGAGTCGGACACGACCTCCGGCCTCGGGGCGAACCCGACCGTCGGCGAGGCCTTCGACCGGCTCTACGAGAACGGCAACGTCCTCTTCTTCGGCGAGACGTCGGAAATCACGGGCGGCGAAACCGTCGTCCGCGACCGCTGCGCGACGAAGGAAGTGGGCGAGCAGTTCATGAAGACCTGGACGGCTTACAACGACTTCATCGTTGCGAACAAGACCAACGATCTCTCGGATTCCCAGCCTACGAAGGGCAACATCCTCGGCGGGCTTACGACCATCGAGGAAAAGGCGATGGGGAACATCCAGAAGATCGGGCGCAAGTGCAAGGTGAACGGGATCCTCATTCCCGCCGAGGCGCCCAGGGGCCCGGGTCTTTGGTTCATGGATTCCTCGTCGGCGGCCGCCGAGATGGTGACCCTCGTCGCCGCGGGCGGGTCCGCGGTCCACTTCTTCCCGACCGGCCAGGGCAACATCATCGGCAACCCCATCGTGCCGGTGATCAAGATCACCGCGAACCCCCGCACGGTCCGCACGATGTCCGAGCACATCGACGTGGACGTGACGGGCCTCTTGCGCCGCGAGATGAAGCTTGCCGACGCCGGCGAGCGGCTTCTCGAGATGATGCTTAAGACCGCCAACGGCCGGGTCACCTCGGCCGAGGCCCTCGGGCACCGCGAGTTCGTCTTCACGAAGCTCTACCGCAGCGCCTGACGCCGCACGCACCGGTCAGCCGTGGCGGTAGCGGACGAACGGCGCCGATTCCACCGCGGCGAACAGGGCGGCGAGGAGCGCGAGGACCCACGTCGCGGCGCCGGCGCCCGCCCGGAGCGCGTCGGAAGCGAGCAGGGCGGCCGGCAGGACGCGGAAGATTCCGAACGTGAGGCCGAGGTAGGCCGCGGGCAGCGTGCCCACGAGGGGCGTTGCGCGGGAGCGCCGGGCGCGCGCGGCGTGGATCGCGGCGGCGGCGGCGGCGAGGAGCGCGAGAAGCGCGGGGATCCGGGCGGCGCGCGGGCCCGCAAGGACGAGCGCGACCGGGACGGCGAGCAACGAGAGGGTCGCGAGCGCGGCCATGACGCGAAGCGCCGAGGCTGCGCGGATCGGCCCCAGCCGGACGGCCAGCGTCGGGACGCCGCGGGCGCGGTCGGCGTCGAGATCCAGGACCTGGTGGAAGTGGAGGTTCGCCCACTTGTCGAAGAAGATCGCGGGCAGCAGCGCGGCCGGCAGGAGCGAGCCCGGGGCAAGCGTCGCCCACGGGGAGAGGCCATAGATGAGGACGCAGGACGCGGCGAACGCGATGGGCCCGAGGACCCCGCGCGCCTTGAACCTGGCGGGGGGGAGGGAATAGAGGACGCCGAGGGCGGCGGAGGCCAGGCACGCCGGCAGGGCCGCCCGCGCAGAGGAAGGGATCGCGACGGCCGCGATCCCGAGGGCGAGCCAGGCCGCCGCGATCGCGGCGCCCGCCGGCGGGGGCAGGGCCTGGACCCAGCGCGACTTTCCCGCCGCCGCGTCGTCGGATCGATCGGAAAGGTCGTTCGCGAGCGTGCACCCTTGCGTCCGGCCCACGGCGGCCAGGACCAGGAGCAGCGCCGCCGGGACCGCGGCCGCCGCCTCGCGTTCGCCGGACGCGGCGATCGCGACCGCGATCGGGAGCCAGATCGCGTCCGACTTCGCGACCCCCCGCCGGCCGGCGAGGGTGTCGGAAAGGGCCCGGCGCCAGAGGCTCGGGTCCGCGCGTTCCGCCACGGAGGCGTCAGTCCTTTCGCCCGTTCCGAAGCGGGCAGAACGGGTCGGGGCCGTTGAGCCGATCGGTGGCGGCGTAGGCGGCCGCCCGGCACCCGCCGCCGCACGTCTTCACGTGCGGGCAGTCCGCGCAGATCCCGTGGGCCCCGGGATTGAGCATCATCCGGCGGAACGCGGAGTCCTCGAGGATGTCCCGCAGCGGCTTGCGCCGGACGTCGCCGAGGAACGCGCCGGGGACGTCCATGCAGAGGCAGGCGACGATGCGCCCCGAAGGCTGCACGACCGCCGCGCTGCGCGCCGCGCAGCAGCCGACATGGCCGAACGTGATCCGCGTCTCGAGCCGCCGGATCAGGGGGTGGTGCGGCGCCCAGGGGATGTAGGTCTCGATTCGCCACGCGCGCGGAAGCGCGAGAAAATGCTCGATGGCGGGCTCCAGGAGGGCGACGATGTCGGTCCCCGCGGGGAATTCGCTCTTCGTCCGGCCCGCCTCGACGGGCGGCTGGAGGTTCACGGTGGGGACGCCCTCGCGCGAGGCGAAGTCGAGGACCGCCGGGATGCCTGCAATCGTGGCGGGGGAGAGCCGGATGGAGATGGAAGTGTGGAAGCCGTGCGCGCGGGAGCGCCGGATCGCGGCCAGGACGGATCCGTGCTCCTCCGGGGAGGCGTTCCGCATCGTGGCGTAGACGGCCGGGTCCATCGAGTCGAGGCTTATCTGGAAAGACTTCACGAGCGTATCGCGCCGCAGGCGGGCGAGGAGATCGTCGGTGAGGAGCGTGCCGTTCGTCGCGATCCGGGCGGCAATCCCGAGGCTGCCCATGTAGGCGAGCAGGTCCGGCAGGTCCTCGCGCAAAAAAGGCTCCCCGCCGGAGAGAACGAATTCCTGGATCTGCGCGTCGAGGGCGCTTAAGAGCATCGACTTCGCCTCGTCCGTCGTCATCTCGTCGGGGTCGGCCGCGCCCGAATCGGAGAAGCAGATGGGGCAGCGGTGGTTGCACTCCCGCGTCACGTTCCAGAAGAGAAACTTCGTGGCCCCGGGGGCCATCCAGTCGCCGCCGTCGGCGTGCCCCGATTGGAACTTGAGCTTGACGTCGAGCATGTGGGAAGCGGGGGAATCAACGCTCGCCCCGCGCGCGGAGTCTAGCCGTCGCGCGGCAGCCGGATCAACGGAAGAAAGATAGAATCCCTTGGATGCAACGGATTCGCTTCGGAATCGTCGGGGCGGGGTGGCGCTCGGAGTTCTTCCAGCGCGCGGCGGCGGCGGCGCCGGAGCGCTTCGAGATGGCCGGCGCGGTCGTGCGGGATCCTGCGAAGGGGGCGGCGTTCGAGAAGAAGTGGGACCGGCCGTCGTTCCGCACGATCGATGCGATGCTTTCGGCCGGCACCCCGCGGTTCGTCGTCGTCTGCGTGAAATGGGCGCCGACGCCGGAGGTGATCGCGGCCCTCGGCGAGCGCGGCGTGCCGGTCCTCTCGGAGACCCCGCCGGCCCCCGACATCCCCGGGCTCGTCGCGCTGAACGAGCGCGCGGATCGCGAGGGCTGGAAGGTCCAGGTCGCCGAGCAATATCCCTTCCAGCCCCATCATGCCGCGAGGATTTCCGCCGCCCAAAGCGGCATCCTCGGGACCGTCACGCAGGCCCAGGTCTCGTGCGCGCACGGCTATCACGGGGTGAGCCTCATCCGGCGCTTCCTCGGCGTCCGCTTCGAGGAGGCCGACATCGTCGCGCGGGAATTCACCTCGCCGCTGCTCGCCGCCGCCGAGCGCGCGGACGTCGTGAAGGCCGCCCGATGGGACGCCCCGAAACAGCTGCCGGCGATCGACGCGATGATGGAATCGAAGCAGACGCTCGCCTGGCTCGATTTCGGCGGCCGCCTCGGGGTCTTCGACTTCGCGAAGGGCCAGTACGACGCCCGGATCCGAAACCCCCGGATCCTCGTCCGCGGCGAGCGCGGGGAAATCCTCAACGACGAGGCCTTCGTCCTGAAGGACGGCCGGACGCCGCTCCGGATCCCCTTCGAGCGTTTCCAGGCGGGAGCGCACGGCAACCTCGAGGGCCACCACCTCCTCGGGATCCAGTTTTGCGATCGCTGGGTCTACGAGAACCCCGTCGCCCCGGCGCGCCTCTTCGACGACGAGATCGCGGTGGCGTCGTGCCTGCTCAAGATGGACGAATACGTCGAGACGGGGAGGGACTTCTATTCCCTCGCCGAGGCCTCCCAGGACCACTACCTCTCGATTCTTTCGAACCGCGCCGCGAAGGAAAAGATCGCGCTGCGCGCCGAGCGCCAGCCCTGGGCGCGCGCATAGCGCCCCGCCGGGACCGGAACGCGCGGAAGAAAAACACCCCCCGGGCCGCGGGGCCCGGAGGGCGTTGCGGGGATGGAGGGCGATTACATGGACTGCAGAGCCTTCGCCGCCTCCGGAACCTGCATCATCAGCGGGCCGACCTTCTGCATGACCTTGCCCATCCGCTCCTGGAGCGCCTTCATCTGGGGCTCGTACTTCGCCTTGAGATCCTTCTCGCGCTCGGGCTTCGGATCGCCCATGGCCTTCATCTTGACCTTCAAGGCCTCGCCGCGGGCGGCGATTTCCTTGAGCTTCGGAACGGCGGCCTCGAGGCTGGCCTTGTCGCTGACGCCTTCCATCGTGATGGCCATTTCGTTCATGAACGACATGGCCTCCTGGATGGCGGCTTCGTGCTCGTCCGAGGCGCCGCCGCAGGCGGGCAGGGAAAGACAGAGGACCGCGACCGCGCCGAGCAGTGCTTTCTTCAAGACATTCTCCTTTCGAGATGCGGGGAGTATAGCCGCTTCCCGCCCCTCCCTGCGGATAGACTGTCGCCCTTTCGAAAGGAGAACCCCATGAGCGCCATTTCCTCCCTTGTCGCTTCCCCCGGTCTCGCCCCCGCGCTGGACGAGGCGTCCGCCGAAGCCCTCGCCGCCACGCTCGCGCCGGCCGTTCCCGGCCTCTCGATCTATCCCGAGTCGATCGCGGCCTCGGGCGGGGCGGTCCTCTTCATGGCCCGGGACTCGCAGAAGAAGGTCCTCGCCGTCGGCTGGACGGGCGCCGAGCCGCCCGAGGCCGCGCGGGCGTTCGAGGGGGAATCGCGCGCCATCGAGATTGCGGGGGCGCGGCTTTCGCTGCGGATCTGCCCGCTCTCGGGCGCGAACGCCGCGGCCTTGCGCTCGGCGCTGCCGTTCTCGGCGCCGCGGACGCTCGGCGTGCGGCCCTGCGTGGGGCTCGGCGACCGGCTGGGCCTCGCCACCCCGGGGCACGTCCGCGCGGTCCGGGGGACGGGATTTTCGCCGCTGTTCGCGCAGCAGTCGATCCGGGAGATGACCCGCACGAACCGCACGCCGCGCGACGTTCTCGACGCTTCTACGTTCGGCGTCGTGGAGGCGGGATGGCGCGAGGGGTTCGGGGCCGACGGGGATCACCTGAAGGATCCGGCGGACGCCGCGCGCTGCGCGGAAGCGGGGTTCACGTTCTTCACGATCGACCCGAGCGACCACGTGGATTCGGCGGCGGACAAGGACCCCCCCGCGGCGCTGGAGGCGAAGTTCGCCAAGCTTCCCTGGATGGAACTGCGGTCGTCGCCGTCCGCCTGCAAGGCGGCCTACTCGAACAAGGACTTCGACCTGGGGGACTCGCGGGTGTGGGTTTCCGCCTCCGCGCTGCTGCGCGCCGCCGCGAAGTACGGCCGCGCCATCGCCCACGTCCTCAAGATGCGCGCCGCCATCTCCCAGGCCGCCAAGGGCCGGCCGTTCGAGCTCGAGATGTCGGTGGACGAGACGCCGACACTCACGACGCCGGCGGAGCTCCTGTACGTCGCCTCCGAGCTTCGGCGCCTCGGCGTCGCGGTCGCAAGCCTCGCGCCCCGGTTCATCGGGGACTTCGAGAAGGGCGTGGACTACAAGGGAGATCTGGCGGCCTTCGACCACGACTTCTCGGTCCACGCCGCCATCGCCCGCTTCTTCGGGCCCTGCAAGATCGGGATCCACTCCGGCAGCGACAAGTTCTCGATCTACCCGGCCGCGGCGAAGCACTCAAAAAGGCTCATCCACCTGAAGACCGCGGGGACGTCGTGGCTGGAGGCGCTACGGGCGATCGCGACGGCCGCGCCTTCGCTTTTCCGCGAGATCGCCGCCTACGCGCTCGGCCGCTACGAAGACGATCGGAAGTCCTACCACGTCACGGGCGATGTCTCGAAGGTGCCGGCCCTCGCGGGCCTCAACGACGCCGACCTTCCGAATCTTCTGGACCTCCACGACCCGCGCCAGATCCTGCACGTCACCTACGGCTCGATCCTGAACGCGAAGGACGCCACGGGAAAGCCGCTCTTCCGCGATCGCCTGATGGCCGCGCTGCGGGCCGGCGAGGCGACCCACTACGCCGTCCTGGAAAAGCACCTGAAGCGCCACCTCGCGCCGTTCGGGACGGCGTAGCCGGAACCGGGATATAATTGGCGCCCTCGGCGCAGGGGGGTGTTCCAGGCTTGCGGAAGGAGGAACCGATGCGGCACCGGATGGCGGCGGTCGTTCTGGCGGCGTGGGCTTTCGGGCTTTCAAACGGGTTCGCGGAGGAGTTGCGCAAGGCCCCGGGGGCGACGCCTTCGCCGCTGGACGAGCCGGGCGTCGCGCCGCCGGGCGCGGCGTCGCTTCCCGTGACGCTGCAGGCGAAAGACGATTCGGTCGCGGCGCTCGCCCAGCGGCTCCAGGAGCAGATCCGGATGCCGGTCCGCGCGGATCCGGACGCCGGGGGAGAGCGAGTCTCCGTCGAGGCGTCGGGGGTCCCCCTCGCGCGGCTGCTTTCGGACCTGCGGAAGGATTTCCGGATCCGACACCGTTGGTCGCCCGGGCCCGCGCTCCTGCTGTACCGGCCGGCCACCATCTCGATGAAGCTGGCCGGGGCCTCGATGGCGGATGGAATCAAGATGGTCGCCCAGCTGTCGGGAAGGAACATCCTGGTGGCCGAGGGGGTGGCCGGGACGATGACGTTCAATGCCAAGGATCTCGACTGGGACGAATGTCTGGACCGGATGGCGAGGGAGCACGGCCTCCAGGTCCTCCACCGGGAGGGCGGCCGGATCCTGGTCGTCCGGAAGGCCGAGCCGATCCGGCCGGGCCGGGCCCGGTGCGGGCTGTGGGTGTCCGCCGCGAAGGGCGCCGTCGGGGAGGCGCCGGCCGGCGCGATGTCGCTTCCCGTGACGCTCCAGGCGAAGGACGAGCCGGCCCCGGAGGTCGCGAAAAAGATCCAGGCGCAGATCAACGTCCCGGTCGACGTTGATCGCTGGCTGCGGGACGATCGGATCTCCGTCGAGGCCGAGAAGGCCCCGCTTGCTGCGGTGCTGGCGGACCTTCTCGAGAAAGAGAGGGTCCAGCATGAGTGGACCGCCGACGGCCGGCTCCGGCTGTTCCGGGTTCCCACCGTTTCGATGAACTTCGCCGGGGCCCCGCTCCCCGAGGTGCTCAAACTCGTCTCCCAGCTCGCCGGGGAGAATCTATTCGCGGCCCCCGGCCTGGAAAAGACGCTGGTGACGCTCAACGTCCGGAACGCCACGGTCGACGACTTCCTCTGGGCGCTGTCGGAGGCCTACGGCCTCGACATCATCCGCCGGGGGGAAGGCAAGATCATGGTGGCGCGCAAGGCCCCCGCCGTGGAATGGCTGGACCGGGCCCGCGCCGCGCTGGAGGCCGTCACCGCCAAGGGCCTGGATGCCGACAAGAGATCGAAGGCCGAGGCGGCCTGCAAGGCGGCCGAGGAGGCCGAGCGGGCCGCCGCCGACAAGGCCGCGGCCGCGCGCCGGGACTACCTGCTCGCCCTCGGCAAGCCCGAGGCCCTCGAGGCCGAGATCTCGATCGCCGGCCGCGCCCTCGCCGACGCCCGCCGCGCCCAGGAGCAGGCCGGCATCGACCTGCTGCAATCCCTCCGGGGCATCCTCCCCCCCGAGTCCATGGCCGCCTTCCTCGCCGCCTTCGAGTCCGCCGGCGAGCCGAAGAAGGAGCCGAAGTAGGCCGGGGCCGGTTCCGGCGAGGCGGGAAATCCCTCAATCCTCC
>CAYHQZ010000074.1:0-5736 GCA_964358555.1 uncultured Planctomycetia bacterium | reverse complement strand
GCTTCACCCCCAAAGGGGACATCTTTGAGCTGCCAACCCCCTCAACCCCCCTCGGGCGGGGGGGGGGGGGGGGGGTCGCGCGGCCGGGCGCTCGATTGCGGGCTTCCGATCCGGAAGGCCTTCATTGCGAGGTATGCGAGGAAGAGCACGAAGAGGGTAGGCGGGACGGAGAGGACGAGCGATTTGTGCCAGGGGTCGTCGAGCAGGGCCAGGGCGCAGAGAGCCAAGGCGCCGACGGCAAACATCACGACCTTGCAGAACCGGCGGAGAAGCGGGTGGCGTTCCGGGGGCATGAGTTCCAGCGGAATGGCGGCCAGGAGGAGGGGCAGGGTCAGGCCGGAAAAGCAGATCGAAATTTTTCCGTAAAGCCCGTCGAGGCTTTTCCATTTGAAGCCGGTCTCCCAAACTGCGCACGCAAGCATGAGGAAAGAGGCGAGCAGCACGCCGGCCTCCTCCACGAGACGCTCGGAGGCGGTGGTGTATTTCTTCCAGAACGGGATTCCTTCCCGGTAGCGCTTCGCGTAGCCCTCGTTGCGGCAGCGCTGGATTTCCCGGTAGTCCTCGAGGCGGCCGGGGTCCCGCGCGAGCCCCTCGCGGGCCAGCCGGTCGGCCTCGGCCTCCCGCCCCCGGCAGAGAAAGAGCCACGCCCGGAGGAAGTGGTAGTCGGGATCGCCGGGCGAGAGCGAAAGCCGCGCGAGGCGCTCCGCGATCCGGCCGGCGGGCGTCCGGATGTCGGCGACGATTTCTCCGAGGATCCGAAACACGTTCTCGGGCTCGGCCGGGTGCGGGTCCACCTCGAGGCCCCGCCAAAGCGCGCTGACGGCCCGCAGGAGCAGGCCCTGCCGGTGAAGGGCCATCCCCAGGAGGATGTATCCCTCGCCGCTCCTCGGGTTCTCCCGGATCGCGGCCCCGGCGTGCCGGACGGCGGCGGCGAGGCTTTTGGGCGTGCCGATGCGGATGCCCTCACGGGCAGCCCGGAGGCTCGCCCCGGCGCCGTCCCGCGCGCCCGAGCGGTTCGGATCGGGAGCGGACATCCTCGCCAGTATCCCCTTTACGGGATTTCTCCGAAAGAACAGAACCCCGGAAAGCATCGCGGCTCCCTGTTCGGTGAAGGCGCAGGGAGGATGCCGATGCTCGCCCCAGGATCTTGAGGTCACAATCTGTGACCTCAAGATGCCCGTTCCGCGCGGATGAAGCCTGGGCGAGGCGGTCGGGGGAATCCAACATGGGCAAGGGGACGCCATGAAGAAACAGGGAAACTCGACCGGAGGGCGGGGCGGGAAGGGGGTGCCCGCGGGGGCGTTCGATCTCGCGAACGCGGTGGCGTACGCGAAGGAATCGGTGGTGAGCCGGGCGCCCGTCATAGGAGTTGACAAGTAAACGGCTTTGCGCAATTCTGTTTACTTAGGTATACATTTATGCAACGGGATCGCCTGCTCCGGGTCGTCGCCGAATGGCTGCGAGCCCAGGGGCCATCGGAGCCGATCCGTCGCGAGTCGCCTTCGGTGGATCCGAAGCGCCTGCGGCGGGTTCACGCCGTCGTCGGGCCGCGGCGCGCCGGCAAGACCTACTTCCTGTACCAGCTGATCCGGGACTTGCTCTCCGGCGGCGCCGCCCGGGGGGAAATCCTCTTCGTGGATTTCGAGGACTATCGCCTCCAGGGCTTCCGGCCCGCCGACATGGACGCCTTGCTCGAGGCGTTCCAGCAGCTCGCCGGCCGCGAGCCCCGCTTCCTTTTCTTCGACGAGGTTCAGCACGTGCCCGGCTGGGGACGCCTGCTGCGCACGCTGCACAATCGCGGGCGCTATGCCATCGTCGTGTCCGGTAGCAACGCTTCGCTTCTCGGCGGCGAGATTGCCTCCGAACTCCGCGGCCGGTACCAGGAGGAGCGGCTGCTGCCGTTCTCGCTCCGGGAGGTCCTCGCGCGACGAGGGCTCGCCCTGGATCGGGCGGCCTGGCATACCCCCGAACGCGGGCGGTGGCTTGCCGCATTCGACGACTACCTGCGCTTCGGCGGTTTTCCCGAAATCCTCGCCGCGCGGCAGGTTTCGGAGAAGCGCAAGATCCTGCAGGCCTACTATCAGACCGTCTTCTATCGGGATCTCCTCGATCGGCACGGTGCGCGGTCACGGCACGCGCTTGAGCCCATGATGCGGCGGTTCCTGGAGGATTACGCCGCGCTATTTTCCGTCTCCGCCTTCGCACGGGACCTGGCGGCCTCGGGTGCCCCTGCGAGCAAGCGCACGGTCGCGAACTGCCTGCAGCACCTGACGGAGGCGTTCTTCATCCTTGCGAACGAGAAGTTCTCCTATTCGCCGAGGCGTCGGATGATGAACCCGCGAAAGGCCTACCTGATCGACCCCGGCTTCGGCCTGCTGGGCGGCGCGTTCACGGAAAAGCGCGGCGCCCTCCTCGAGAACGCCGTGGCCGTGGAACTGTTCCGGCGCCAGCGCAGGATGTTCTACTTCAAGGAGCGCCACGAGTGCGATTTCGTCCTCCAGGAGGGGACGCGGGCGAGCGAGGCCTGGCAGGTCTGCTGGGAAGTCCATTCCGGAAACGAGCGCCGCGAGCTGCGAGGCCTGTTGGAGGCCTTCGAGACGCTGAAGATTCGCCGGGGCGGGATTCTCACCTACGATCAGGAAGGGACGCGCCGAGTGTCCGGCCGGACGATCCGGCTCGTCCCGGCCTGGAAGTGGATGCTCGGGGAGGATGGCAATCGCGAGGATAAATCATGAAGAAGCGGAAGGATGCGTCCGGCCGCGGCGGGAAGGGAGCGCCCGTCGGGGCGTTCGATCTGGCAGGCGCGGTGGCGTATGCGAAGGGGTCGGTGGTGAGCCGGGCGCTGGTGCAGAAGAAGGCGGGGACGCTGACGCTGTTTGCGTTCGACGAAGGCGAGGGGTTGAGCGAGCATTCGGCGCCTTTCGACGCGTGGATCCTCGTCCTCGACGGGGAGGCGGAAATCGCGGTGGGGGGGAAGAAGTCGCGGCTGAAGGCGGGGGAGGCTATCCGGCTGCCGGCGGGGGTGCCGCACGCGGTCGCCGCGGTCCGGCGGTTCAAGATGATGCTGGCGATGATTCGCGAGGGCGGGGAGGCGTAGGCAAGCCGCGCCGATCGCCGGGGCGCTCCGGGCGCCTACACCCCCGCCGAGATCCCGCAGACGTCCTTGAACGGGCCGCCGTGGGAGTGGCAGCCGCACGACGCCTGGGCGCGAGCGGGCTTCTTCGCCGCGCGGGGCTTCTTCGCGCCGGGGTTCCTCGCCGCCGGGGACTTCTTCGCCGTCTTTCGCTTCTTGGCCATCGGGGTCTCCTTTCGGGAATCGGTCGTGCGATTCTACGCCGGGCCCCGGCGTTCGCGAATCGCGTAGAGGACGAGGAGTTGGAGTTTGACCGAGGGCTTCTCCATTGCTTTTTGTAGCGAGACGGCCATCCGGAGGGCGCGATCGTTCGCCCGGATCCGCTCGATGGGGGTGAGCCGCAGGGCCCCTTCCACGAGGGACATGTCGTAGCCGGCCGCTTCCGCGGCCCGCCAGGCGGGGCCGGGGTGAGCGAGCGGGGGCGCGCTTGCCTCGGGGGCGGCGGGAGGCTTCATTCCTCGATCCTATCCTGCGAGGCCAAGGCGCGGGAGGCCCGCAGGGTTGGTGCCGAATTGCGGCGGGGTTCCGGAGGGAATAGGATCGCGGTATGGAAAAGGAAGGCGTATTCGAGAGTTTCCGGAAGGCCCTCGTGGAGGTTCTCGTTCCGGAATTGCGAGAGATTCGCACCGAGATGAGGGTTCTTTCCAACCGGATGTCCGGTGTCGAATCGAAGCTGGACCTGGTCCTCCAACGGCTCGACTTCGCGGAGCGGATTTCAAAGCTCGAGGGCGAGATGGCGGTTCTCCTCAAGAAGCGGTCGGCGTAGGGTTGCGGACGTGCGCCGCCCTCGCCGGCCCGGGCGGGCGAATCGGGTAGAGTGAGTCCGCCATGTCCGTTCCTCGGAGGATCGTCCTTGCGATGTCGGGCGCGTCGGGGGCGGTCTATGGCGGGCGGTTGCTTTCGCGGCTGCTCGAGCGGGGCGACGAGGTGCATTTCGTGGTTTCCGAGGCCGGGGCGCGGGTGATTCGCGAGGAGCTCGGCGCGGACGTCGATCCCGCCCGGCCGGATCCGGCGGCGCTGCTGGCGCCCGCGCTGCGCGCGAAGGCGCGGAAAAGGGTGGTCTCCTACGATGCCCGCGACATCGGGGCCGCCATCGCGAGCGGGTCGTTCGAGACGGCCGGGATGGCGATCGTGCCGTGCTCGGCGGGGAAGGCCTGCGCGATTGCCGCGGGGCTGTCGACGAACCTGATCGAGCGCGCCGCCGCCGTCGCCCTCAAGGAGCGCCGCCGGCTCGTCCTCGCCGTTCGCGAGACGCCGCTGTCCACGATCCACCTGGAGGCCCTCGCGAGGCTGTCCGCCGCCGGCGCGATCGTCCTGCCGGCCTCGCCGGGCTTCTATCGAAAGCCCGAGGGCGTCATGGATCTGGTGGATTTCGTGGTGGAGCGGATCCTGGCGCAGTTTCCGGAATGACGACGATCGAGACGCGCTTCAGCGCGTTCCAGGCGGGCAGGAAGTCGGCGTCGGGGGGCGCGCGAAGGCTTCCCGTCGCAGGGTCGGCGAGAATCCAGCGCGCCTCCGCGGGCCAGCGGCCCACGACGACCTCGAAGTGCTGCAGGGTTTCGCGCGAGGGAAACGGGGCGGGTTTCGCCAATCCGACGATGACGGGCCGGCCGAGTTTCAGGCGATTCAGCAGGCCGCGGGGAGCGCTTTCGTCCGGCTCGCCCTGGAAATAGAACGCCTCGGCGCCGAACGATCGGGCCGCCTCGGAAAGCGTCTCCACCGAGACGCCGCGCTCCGTCGTCGCCGCCCATTTCGCGATTTCGCCGGGCGGGGCGTCGACGCCGAGGGGCTGGAGGGCCATCGAAAGGCAGGCCGGCCCGCAGTCCGTCTCGCTCGACTGGCGGATCGGGCGGACGGATTCGAGCAGGAGCAGGCCGGAGTCGCTCGCGGCCCGCGCCCGATCGAAGCGGTCGGCGGCGCAGCCCGTCGAGAGGAGGGCGAGCGCGAAAAGGGCGAACGGGGCGGGGCGCATGGGGGGCCTATCGCAAGAGCGCCGCCGCCGCCGCTTCCGCGAGGCCGACGATGGCGCCGAGGATCGCGCCGAGCCAGATCACGACGGAAAGCTCGCGGCCCGCCGTCTCCATCGCGAGGGATTCGAGGCGATCCAGGTCCATCCCGGCGATGTTCTCCGTGATGATGGCCTTGAGGCCGAGCGAGCCCCGGGCGGATGCCGCCCAGGCGGGCAAGGCGTTCGCGGCCTCCTTCGCGAGGGCCTCCGCGAACATCGAGGGAATCGCGTCGGGGACGAGGCCGCCCACGAACGGGATCCTGGCGATTCGCTCCAGGGCCGCCTTCCGGAGGTGCTCCTCGATGGAGGACCGCAGCGCGGAGCGCACCTCCTCGCGGGCGAGGGCCTTCTCGATCCCCTCGGGTCCGAGGAGCCGCTCCTCGACGACCCGGGCCGCGCGGGCGGCGAGCTCCTCGCGCCGCTTCGGCAGGACGCCCTGGATCGAAAGGCCCAGGAACCGAATGGGCCGGCGCGGCCGGAAGAGCATCCGGATCGCGATCCAGTTCGTGGCGAGGCCGATGAGGGCGCCGACGGCCGGCAGGACGATCCACGACCAGGGTGGGGACATGGGAGTCCCCTGATGATAGCCGCGGGG
>CAYHQZ010000073.1:0-16835 GCA_964358555.1 uncultured Planctomycetia bacterium | reverse complement strand
CGGCTTCGCGGGGGGCGGGGGCGGCGGCTTCGCAGCGACGGGCCGCTTCGCGGGCGGCGCGCCGCTGGCGGTCAGGAAATGGGCAAGATCCCGCTTTTGCGTGACGCCCCCGATTTTGACGATGTAGGGCAGGGCCGCCGCCACGCACGCAGCCAGAACGATCCCGCCGAGGGCGACCCGCAGGAGGCCCGGCTCCTCCTTTCGCAGCAGCCGATCCGCGATGGCCCAGATTGCGATCAGGATCGCCACGCCGATCCCCTCCGGCCGCGTCCAGTAGGCCCCGGCGCAGAAGAGCCCGGAGAGGACCGCCCAGATCGCGTCTAGCCCCTTGGCCCGCGCCGGCGCCTCCTCGCCGGGGGGGCACAGCCGGAAGGCGTTCGCCGCCGCCCACAGCGCCGCCGCCACGAAGAAGAGAAACGCCCCCTCGGAGCGGCCGTCGCAGGAGAATCGGACGAGATTGTAGTGGACCGCCGCCAGCGCCCCCGCCACCAGCGCCTGATCGGGAGGCAGGATCCGGCAAAAAAATCCGAACATCGCCAGGACCGCCAGCGCCCCGAAACCGACGCTCGCAATCTTCGCCGCGACCATCCAGTCCGGCACGATCCGGTGGACGAGCGCGATCGCGGCCGGCTGCATGGGATGGTGCAGCGTCACGGCGTCCGGCGGCTGCGTCGAAACCGCGGACCAGCCGTCGCGATCGATGGCCTTCGCCAGCGCCGTCAGATCGTAAGCGTCCTTCGCAATGATCGTTCCCGAGGCCACGTAGGCCCGCAGCCCAAGCGCAAGGGCGAACAGCCCAAGCGCGGCAACGAGCGTGCGGCGGGAGGCGTTCATCTTTCGACCTAGGACTTAGGACTTAGGACTTTGGACTTTGGACGTCGATCCGGAACCCACACCTGCGCGAAATGCGCCCGGCCCCGGTTCGTTTCCGGCGGCGGGAACTCCCGCGCGAGAACGTAGCCCGCGGCAGCGAGCTGCCCCGGCCATTCGGGATGCTTCCGGAGATCGTCCGCCGTCACGACGACGGCATCCACGCGCCGCTCGATGGCCGCCGCCATCCCCTCCCGGCCCAGTTTTGCCGCGATGTCGCCGTCCGCGTAGAGGGCGGGCCGGGACGAATTCGTCCCGATCCGCCGATCGGGGCCGAGGGCCTCCCGGATCCATCGGCCCGCGTCGCGCTCCTCATCGCGCTCGAGGCGCCGGAACTGAACGGCGCGCGCGGCGAGGAACAGGCAGGCGGCGGCCGGCAGGACGGCCGCCAGCCGCAGCCGCGGGACGCGGGACCCGAGGAAATCGGCGACGGCGAAAATCCCCCGCGCCGAAAAGGCGAGCGCAACGGGAAGCATCGTCGCCATGTGCCGATCGCTCAAATAGCCGGCGACGGTCTTGAGCGCGAGCAGCTGCGTGAGCGCGAGATACCCCGCGAGGATCCCCCAGCCGAACTCCTCCGCGCGGGCCGACGGATCCGCCCCGCCCCGGATCCGCCGCCGGATCCCGAGGAAAAGCCCCAACAAGAAGAAGGGCCAGACCGGATGCCAGAGGGTGTCGAGCAGCGTCAGGAACGAGATCTCGACAGCCTTCTCCTCGTCGTCCCCGGAGGCCGCGAGCAGGCGGGCGCCCGCGGGATTGATCAGGAAGGCCACCCCCCCCGTCAGGATCCGCAGGATCCGCTTCTTCTTCGTCAGATCCCCCACCGCCAGAATGTAGGGAAGCGCCGCCGCGACGCAGACGGACAGCAGGACGCACGCGAGCGCGATCCGGCGGACGCCGCCGGCGTCTTGGCGCTGCAGCCGGTCCGCGACCGCCCAGGCGCCGACAATCAGCGCCACCCCAAGTCCCTCGGGCCGCGTCCAGTACGCCCCCGCCGAGAAGAGCCCGGCCGCCGCCGCCCAGAGCGCGTCGCGGCCGAACGAGCCCGGCGGGATCTCCTCGCCGGGCGGCGTTAGCCGGAAGGCCCTCGCCGCCGCCCAGAGCGCGCCGGCCACGAAGAAGAGATACGCCCCCTCGGATCGGCCGTCGCAGGTGAACCGGACGAGATTGAAGTGGACCGCCGCCATCGCGCTCGCGAGCCAGGCCTCGCGCGGCGGCAGGATCCGCCTGAAAAAGCCGAGCATCGCCAGGACGGAGAGCGCCCCGAAGCCGATGCTCGCAATCTGCGCGGAGGCGATCCAGTCCGCCCCGAGGCGGTGGAACGCGAGCGCGAGGAGCGGCTGCATCGGATGCTGGGTCGTGCTGCCCGCGCCCTCGCTCCTCTCGATCGCGGCCCACCCGTCCTTCTCGATGGCCTTGCCGATGGCCACGAAGTCGTAAGTGTCCTTGGCGACAATCGAATTCGCCCCCACCCAGACCCGCACCCCCAACGCCACGGCAAGCAGCAAAAGGGCGGGGATCAGCGTGCGGCGGGTGGAAACCATGACTCGGGGTGTGGTCTGAAGGTGACTTGGGGGAAGGGTCTAAAGTCTAAGGTCTAAGGTCCAAGGTCAACGAAACGAATCCCACGAAATCGCTCTTCAACAAAAGGCCCAACTATCGGCCATGAAATCGGGACGCTAGGAAATACTGCAATGCTTGAAATGTCTAAAGTAACCAAATTCGAGGACATCGATGCTTGGAAAGTTGCGCGGGATTTGACTGCGGCCGTGTATCGGGTCTCCAGGCAGAATTCCTTCGTGAGGGATTTCGGGTTGCGGGATCAGATCCAACGCGCATCCGTGTCCATCATGGCAAACATCGCGGAAGGATTCGAGCGCGGCGGGGATCGCGAGTTTCGCCAGTTTCTCGCTCAGGCGAAGGGCTCCGCGGGAGAAGTGCGCTCCAACCTGTATGTCGCACACGACGTCGGACATCTGACAGAAGATGAATTTCATTCCCTCATGGAGTCGGTCCTTCGTGTAAGCCGACTCCTGGCCGCGTTCATCCAATATCTAGGCACATCCGATATCGGAGGCTGGAAACACCGCCGTTCTTAGACGTTAGACCTTAGAGGTTAGCCCCTACCCCTCCACCCGGTTCCGTCCGTTCCGTTTCGCCCGCAGGAGCGCGTCGTCCGCCGCGTGGACGAGGCCCTGCGGATCGCCCGAGCCGCCCGACGCGGCCACCCCGACGCTGCCCGTCACGACGAGGTCCGCCTCGCCGGCCCGGAAGGGCTCGGAGGCGAGCCGGGCCCGGAGCCGCTCGCCGGCCTCCTTCGCCGCCAACTCGTCGCAGCCGGGAAGGACGACCAGGAACTCCTCGCCCCCGAACCGCCCGGCCGCGTCGGACGACCGCAGCGTCGATCGGATCCGCGCGGCGACCTCGCGGAGGACCTGATCGCCCGCGGGATGGCCGTGCGTGTCGTTCACCTTCTTGAAATGATCCACGTCCGCCATCAGCAGGCCCAGGGACGAGCGGTCCCGGCGCGTCCGGGCCCATTCCATGTCGAGGATCCGCTCGATGGCGCGGCGGTTCCACCCGCGGGTGAGCGGGTCCATCAGGCTTTCCCTCCGGAGCACCGCGTTCTCGTCGAGCAGGCTCTGCTGGGCCTCGCTCAACTGGCCCATCCGGATCTCGTCCTCGGCGATCCGGGCGAGGTCGCCCAGAACCTGGATTTCCGATGGCGCGAGCATCCGGGGTGCGCGGTCCACCACGCAGAGCGTCCCGATCCGATGGCCGGAGGGTCCCTTCAGGGGCTGGCCCGCATAGAAGCGGATGTGCGGCGGGCCCGTGACCAGCGGATTGTCGGAGAAGCGCGCGTCCTTCCGCGCGTCCGGAATCAGCGTAGGCTCTTCCTTCAGGATCGCGTGCCCGCAGAACGAAACCCCCCTCGTCGTCTCGACGGCGTCGAGCCCCTGGATCGACTTAAACCACTGCCTCTCCGCGTCCACCAGCGCGAGATAAGCGACCGGCGTCCCGAACATCCGCTTCGCAATCCGCGTGATCCGATCGAAACGGTCCTCCGCCGGCGTGTCGAGCAGCCCGAGTTTTCGCAGCGCGGCCAGCCGCTCCTTCTCGTCGGGCGGGAGGGGGGGTTCCAGCATGGCTGCCCATCCTATCGCTTCCGCCGCCGTCGTTGACGCCCGAAGACGCGCTTGTATAGTCCTCGCCGGGATAGGCAGCGGAATGACCCCAGATGTCCCTCGGAAAGAAAGCCGGGATGCGTTCATCCCCCTCTACCAGCCGGACCTGACGGGAAACGAGCGCTCCTACGTCGCGGAGTGCCTGGACACGAACTGGATCTCCTCCAAGGGGCGGTTCACCGGCCTGTTCGAGAAGGCCTTCTCGGATTTCATCGGATGCCCCTGCACCAGCGCGTGCAACGGCACGGCCGCCCTCCGGATGGCGCTCGCCGCCGTGGGCATCCGCCCGGGGGACGAGGTCATCGTCCCCAGCCTCACCTACGTCGCCTCCGTGAACTGCATCGTGGCGGCCGGCGCGACGCCTCTGTTCGCCGAGATCGAGGCCGACACCTGGCAGATGGATGCCGCCCGCATCGAAGCGCTCGTCACCCCCCGAACGCGGGCGATCCTGGCCGTGCATCTCTACGGCAACGCCTGCGACATGCCCGCAATCCGCGACGTCGCCTCGCGCCGGGGGCTTTGCGTGATCGAGGACTGCGCGGAATCCCTCGGCACGACCCTCGACGGCCGGCACGCCGGCACGTTCGGCGACGCGGCCGCCTTCAGCTTCTACGGCAACAAGACCGTCACGACGGGCGAGGGCGGCATGGTGGCAGCCCGCGACGAGGCGGTCCTGCGGCGCGCCGCGGCGTTCAAGACGCAGGGCGTCTCGCCCGATCGCGTCTACTGGCACGAATCCCTCGGCTTCAACTTCCGGATGACCAACATCCAGGCGGCCATCGGGCTGGCCCAGATGGAGCGGATCCGGGCGACCCTCGAGCGCAAGCGCGCCCTGGCCGCGGGCTACGAGCGGCGGCTCGCCGGTCTCCCCCTGCGCTTCGCGCGGACCCGGACGGGCGTGTCGCACAGCCACTGGATGGTGTCGGCCGTCGTGGACCGCCCCGAGCAGCAGGAGCCCTTGCGGGAGGCCCTGCGGCGGCGCGGCATCGAGACGCGCCCCTTCTTCCATCCGGCGCACACCCTGCCGATGTACGCCCGCCCCGGATTCGCCCTGCCGATTTCCGAGCGCGTGGCCGCGTCGGGATTGAATCTCCCGAGCTGGCCGGGGCTCTCCGAACGCCAGCTCGATCGGATAGGCTCCGCGATCCGGGACGCTTTCCATGACGACCTCCGCTAGCGGCGGCGTCTGGGCGAGCCGGCGGTTCTGGTGGCACCTGACCCAGTCCGAGTTGCGCGCGCGCTTCCGCAATTCCCGCCTCGGGGCGCTGTGGTGCATCGTCCCGCCCCTCGCCTTGGCCGTCATCGTTTCCGCGATCATGTCGACCGTCTTTCGGACCCCGGCGTGGAAGTATTTCGTCTTCGTCCTGACGGGGCTCGTGGCCTGGGAGTTCATCCTGGGGGCCGTCGTCCTGGGGGCGTCGGCGATCGTGAACGCGGAGGCCTACATCCGGCAGCGCGCGCTTCCCCTTTCCATCTATCCGCTGAAAGTCGTCCTGGCCAACCTCTTCGTCCTGGCGCTTTCCTCGCTCGCGTGCGCGGCGGCGGCGCTCGCGGCGGACGGCGGGACCCGGCTCTGGCCGTTTTTGGCCGCGCTGCCCGTGTCGCTGGCCCTCATGTTCCTCTTCGCCCTGCCGTGCGCCATCATCGGCGCGCTGCTCCAGGCGCGATTCCGGGATTACGCGGCGATGATGGCCATCGCGATGCAGGCGGTGTATTTCCTCTCGCCGGTCTTCATCACGCGCCAGACGTTCCTGGATGCGGGCCTGGCCCCCCTGCTCCAGTGGAACCCGCTGGCGGCCCTGCTGGCCTGCTTCCGGATGCCGTTCGAGGGGATTTGGCCCTCGGCCCTCGACATCGGCATCGCCTGGGCCTTCGTGGCGCTCCTCTGGGCGCTCGCCTGGGTTTCCCTGCGCCGATGGGGACCGAGGACGGTGTTCTACCTGTGAGCGCCCTCGTCCGGCTCCGCAACGTGGACCTGCGCTACCCCTCCAGCCGGATCCAGCCGGCCTCGATCAAGGAGCTCCTGCTCGCGCCGTTCCGCCGGCGGCGGACCACGCCGCCCGTGCACGCCCTGCGGGGCATCGACCTGGAGGTTGAGCCCGGGGATCGGCTCGGCATCGTGGGCCGAAACGGCGCGGGGAAGAGCACCCTGCTGCGGGTGATGGCCGGGGTCTATCCGATCGATTCGGGCGAGATCGAGGTGAACGGGCGGATCCACGCCCTGTTCGACTTGAGCCTCGGCTTCGAGTACGAGGCCACCGGCCGCCAGAACATCTATTATCGCAGCTATCTCATGGGACACGCGCCGTCGGCCGTCGCCGAGCGGGAGGCCGAGATCGCCGGATTCGCCGACCTGGGCGAATTCATCGACTATCCGGTGAAGACCTACAGCGCGGGGATGCTGGTGAGGCTCGCCTTCTCGATCTCGACCGCGATGGAGGGCGATCTCCTCCTGCTCGACGAGGTCCTGGGCGCCGGCGACGCGGCCTTCGCCGCGAAAGCCGCCCGGCGGATGGAGGACGTCATCCGTTCGAGCCGCGCCCTGGTCCTGGTCTCGCACGACCTGGAGGCCGTCCGGCGCTTCTGCCGCCGGTGCATCGTCCTCGAGGAAGGCCGCATCGGGTTCTCCGGCGACGTGGAACCGGCCCTCGCGCGCTACCGCGGGGCCGCGGGGGCCGCCTGATGCGCGTGGCCGTCCTTTTGCCCCACCCCTACCGGGGGGGCACCCTCAAGGCGACGCAGGATCTGTGCCGGCTCCTGCGCGACGCCGGCGCCGAGCCCGTGTGCGGGCTCATGAGCGACCGCTACGAGCGCGAGCACCTGCTGCCCTTCCGGGCCGCCAAGATCCCCTTGCGAGCGCTGCAATGGCGCGCGGCCTCGCCGGCCGAGGCCGCCGTCATCGCGCGTCAATGCGGGGTCTTCCCCGAAGACCTCCCCCCGCGACCCGAATGGGGCATTCCCGACGACGGCGCGGGCGGCTTTCTCGACTGCCGCTTCTGGATCGTCGTCAGCGACCGATGCCACTTCCACATCCTGCCCCTGCGCCCCTATGCCGTCCTCGCCTTCGACTACATCCAGCGCTACGCGCCGGAGATCTTCGACGCGGGCGCCTGGGAACGCTACGAACGCCGGTTCCGCCCCCTCGCGCAGGACGCCTGGCGCGTCCTCGTCACGACGCCCGAAACGCGGAGGGATTGCATCGATTTCGCCGGCGTGCCCGCCCGCCGCGCGAGGCTCCTTCCCCCGTTCTACTCGCCCCCGGCGTCTCCGCCGCCCGCCGCCCGGACGCGGGAGGGCATCCTGTGGCTCTGCAATCCGACGCCGCACAAGAACCATCCCGTCGTCCTCGACGGGCTGCGGGCCTATTGGTCCGCCGGCGGCACGATGCGGGCGACCATGGCGGGACCGATGGTCGAGCAGTTCCTCGATGCCGGCGGCGAACACATGGAGAAGGTCCGAAAGAGGATCCGGGACCTCGGGGCTTTCTCGGAACGCCTGCGAATCACCGGCGAGCTCGCGGCGCCGGCCTACTGGAGGGCGATGGCGTCGGCGCGGCTCCTGCTCCACGGGGCGAAGGCGGACAACGGAACGCTCGCGGCCGCCGAGGCCGGCCTGTGCGGCACGCCCGTCGTGTCCTCGGACTATCCCCAGATGCGCACGATCGCGAGGGCCTTCGGCGTGGAGCCCGCATGGTTCGACCGGGACGACCCCGACAGCCTCGCGGATCGGCTTCTCGAGGCCGAGCGATCCCTTGCCGCGCCGGATCCGATCGCGGTGCGGGCGAGGCTCGATGCCCAATGGAGGGCCGCCGTCGCCTCGATCGCGGAACTGCTGCAGGAGGCGGAGCGCGATCGGCCGCCCCTGCCGTCCGGGAGCGGCGCCCATGGCTGACCGCCCGCTCCGCATCGCCTGGCTCGTCCGCCATCGGGCGCTTCGCGACGGCGAAGTCCCCGTCCTGCGCCGGCTCGGGTTCGAGGTCTACACGCCGAAATCCTTCGGGACGGACATCGAGTCTTCGAATGGCGCCGCCTTCCCCGAGGACGATCGCGCCCTGACCCTGCCGCCCGCCGACCTCGGCGTCCTGAACCGGACGGACTTCTGCCGCGGGGCGTGGCCGGCCCGGGCGGTCGCCGCGCTGAACCGGAACTTCGACGCGATCGCATGCGCCGTCCTCCCGGGGCTCGTCCGCGAGGCCCTGCGCCGCTTCGACGGCCTGATCCTCCTGCGCGCCTTCGGCCGCGAAGGGGCGCTGCGCCACAGCGATCGGCTGGGGCTGGACCTCCTCCGGCGGATCGAGGAGATCCGGGATCGCGTCCGCTTCGCGCCGCTCTTTGACGACATCCGCCGGATCGAGGGCCCCCTCCTGCGGGACCTCTCCTGTCACCTCCCCGCCGCCCTCCCGGCGCGCCATTTCGAGGAGCCCGAAACCTGGACCGGAGAGGATCGGCGGCTCCTGTTCCTCTGTCCCGACATCGCGCAATCCCCCGGCTCCGGAAAGGCCTACCGCGAGTTCAAGTCGTGGTTCGGGGACATGCCGCACGCCATCGCGGGCGCCCAATCGAAGCCCGTGGAGGATCCGCGCGTCCTGGGCTTCCTGCCCGAAGGGGACTACAGGCGCCTGCTTCAAGGCGCCGCGGCGATGTTCTGCCCCGGCACGGATCCGCGCCGCACGCGGTTTTATCCCTTGGAGGCGGCCGCGCGCGGCCTGCCGCTGGTCCATCTCAAGGGCGGATGGCTGGGCCGCCTTCACGACGGCCCGGGGGCCTGCGCGTCCATGGGCGAGGCGCGAGACCTCGTCCGGCGCCTGCTCGACGGCGATCGGGACCTGGCGGAACGCCTGCGACGGTCCCAGCGCGCCCTCCTCGAGCCGTTCCGGCCCGCCGCCGTCGAGGCGGCATTCCGCGAGCGGCTCCTGCCCTTGCTGGAGGCGCGCGGCCGCCCGCAACCCGCCGGGGCCGCTTCGGGACGTCCGGCGCCGGGGGCGCGCCGCGTCGGGCTCTGGCTCCAGATTCGTCCCGATCAGGGACAGCGCGGGCAGGGCATCGCCAGCCTGATGTCCGCCTGGCTGCGCGGCATGGTCCAGAACGGCGTGCGCCCCGTGATCGCGTTGCCCGTATGGGCGCTCGCGCGCACGCGCGAATTCCTGGCCGAGCAGGGCCTGGACGACTCGAGCGTCGAATTCCTTCCCTCCCGCCGTTTCCCGCCCCCCTTCCAGCGCCTGCTCGAGCGCCTGCGGAGCGGGTTCATCCGCCCCGCCTGGCGGTGGCTCCGGGGGCTTTCGTGGGCCGCCCGAGCCGCGGCGGCGGGCGCCCGAGCGGCGGCGGTCCGGATCGGCGGACGCCTGATCGGCTTTTCCTGGACGTCCTGGGCGCTCCTGCTCCTCCTGTTCGGGGGGCTCCTCGGCGCTCTCGGGCGCCGCTGGCCCGACGAAACCCTCCGGGCGGCCCGGATGGCCGGCATCGCCCTGCCCGCCCTCGCCCTCGCGATCCTCGCGGTCCTCGGCGCCGCGCTCGCCGCAGGCTGGATCGCGCGCCGCCTCCTCAAGCCGCTCGCCGCGCGCCTGTCCCGGCTCTGGACGGCGAACCGATTCGTCCTCTACCGGTGGGCGCTCACGCGCTTCGGGCTGGACGCCTACCTGGAAGCGATGGATCTGGAGTCCCGCCGGCTGGTCCGGCGCGCCAACCGGCGGACGGACATCCCCGGCTGGATCGCGGTCAATCCGTCGTTCGACGGCGCGACCCGGCTGAAAGCGCCCCTCCTGATGTGCGTGCCCGACCTCGTCTACCTCGATCACCCGTCCTCCTACAACACGGATTGGTACGGGGAAGTCGATCGCCGCTGCCGCCGGCTGGCCGAACGGGCGGACGCCTTCGCGGCCTACTCGGAGGACGTGGCCCGGCGGCATGTCGGGCGGCTGGACCCGGACGGACGCCCCGTCCGGATCATCCGCCACGCCCCCATGGACGCCTACCGCGCGCTCTACGACGGCGACCCGGACGAACGGGACGCCGCGGCGGAGGCGGCCCGCGGGGCGCTCGATCGGGCGGCGGACAGGCTCCAGGATCCGTCCCGGGCGGAATGGCTGCGGCGGCTCCCGATCGGGGACATCCCCTTCCTCTTCGTCTCCAGCCAGAACCGGCCGCACAAGAACCTGCTGGGGATGGCGAGGGCCTTCGAGATCCTCCTGCGGCGCCATCGCGTCTCCCTGAAGCTCCTCACGACCGGCGTCCTCGAGCAGACCCCGGCCTGCGGCGAATTCATCCGGGAGCGCGCCCTCCGGAACGACGTGCTGTCCCTGCACGACCTCTCGCCGGCGGAGCACGCCGCCGTCTACCGCCTCGCCGCGCTGACCATCGTCCCGACGCTATTCGAGGGCGGATTTCCCTTCGTCTTCGCAGAGTCGGTAAGCGTGGGTACGCCAGTTCTGTTGAGCGACATCGCCTGCGTGCGCGAGGAGCTGCCGACGGGGGACGTCCCTTCGATGACGTTCGACCCCCGCGACCCCGAGGCCATTGCTGCCGCCATCCTCGGCGCCCTGCCCCGGCGCGCGGCGCTCCTGGCGCGCCAGCGGGCAATCCTGGAGGAACAGCGCCGGCGGACCTGGGCCGACGTGGCGCGCGAACTCGTGGACGCCATCCCCCTCCAGCGCGCGGGGACGGAACCATGAGGGACGGGATCGACCTCCGAGCCGCTGTAACTTCCGATGCCCCCATCGTAGCGGCGCTCTTCGAGCAGATCGTCGCCGGCAGCGAGGATCGCTTCTTCCACCCCCATCCGTTCACAACCGAGGCGGCGAGCCGCCTGTGCGGGCAGCCGGGGAAGGACCTTTATTTCGTCGCGATGGACGGCGCGGCCTGCGTCGCCTGGGGGATGCTCCGCGGCTGGAACGAGGGCTACGAGGTTCCCTCCCTCGGCCTCTACGTCGCCCCCTCGCACCGGGGCCGCGGGCTGGGGCGGGCGATGATGGAACAGATGCGAGCGGCCGCCGTCGCGCGCGGCGCCCCCGCCATCCGGCTGAAGGCCCATCCCGAGAACGCCCGCGCCCTGGATCTCTACCACCGCCAGGGCTACCGGTTCGGCGACACGCTCGAACATGGCCAGCGGGTCGGACGGCTCGAACTCGGCGGCCGCACTCCGGAGGCATGAATGCCCATCGATCCGCCCGAGCCGCACGCGTCCTTCGAACGTTACGAGTTCGCGCACATGCTCCGGGGCATCGCCGCCGCGATGGTGGCGTTCGGCGCGCACATGGGGGCCTTCTTTCTCAATGCGCCGGCCGCATGCGAGCTGCTCGGCATGCAACCCCCCGCCGCATCGCCGGGCGTGCCGGCGGGGCTGAAATCCCTGTACGCCTTTCCATGGCTGTCCTTCGCCCATTTCGGCGTCGCCCTGTTCTTCCTGATCAGCGGTTTCGTCATCCCGTTCTCCTTGGCCCGATTGAGGCCGAGGGCGTTCTGCATCGCCCGGTTCTTCCGGATAGTTCCCACCTATTGGTTTGCGCTGATGGTCTCCCTGTGCGCATTGGAACTGGCGCGCCAGAAGCCGCTCTGGACCGGCTGGCCCCATATCCTGATGCAGGCTGGCCTGGTGCGCGATCTCGCCTGGCAACGGAGCCTGGACGGGATCAGCTGGACGCTGGAGGTGGAGATCAAGTTCTACATCCTCTGCGCGCTGCTCGGGGGCATCATCATCCGCGGCCGGCTGCGCGCGATGTGGGCGACCCTCGCGGGACTGGCGGGGCTGTCGATGCTGCTCGGCGCGAGTTCGGTCGGCACGGGCGTCGACATCGCATCCTGGTCCTTCGGGCATCCGTGGTACGGAATCACCCATGCCATCGCCATGTCGCTTCACTTCATCCTGTTCATGTTCATCGGGACGCTGTTCAACTGCCACTGCCGCAAGATCCTTTCGGGACGGGCCCTGGCAGGGTCCGCCGCGCTCCTCTTTTCGCTGTTCTGCCGTTCCTGGAGGAGCAATGCGAACCTGAAGGACGGACACGCCCTGGGCGAGATCAATTACCTGCTCGCCTTGCTGGCATTCACGATCTTCTATCTTTGCCGGGAATCGGTCCGGTGCCCCCGCATCCTGAACTGGCTCGGCGACATCAGCTATCCCCTCTACGCGATACATCCGATTGTCGGCTACGGCCTGCTGTATTGGCTGGCGATATCGCTGAACATGGCGCCTTGGCCCGCCCTCCTCATCGCCGGCGCCATCGTCCTCGCCCTCGCGGCGCTCGTGCATCGCGTCATCGAAGCCCCCACCCATGCCCTCGGCAAAACCCTCGCAAGGGGGATGGAAGATGCGCGGGGTGGGAATTGAACCCCCGCTCCATGGAGGCCTTGCGCGGCGGGATCCGGGCGAAGGGCGCCGCGCGGGCGTTCCCGGGCGGCCTTCCTACGCTGTCCGTCGTCACGGTCGCGAAGAACGACGCGCGAGGCCTGGAGGAGACGCTCTCGTCCGTCCGGGGGCAGACCCATCCCTCGATCGAGCAGGTCGTCGTGGACGGCGGCTCGACGGACGGGACCCAAGACGTCCTGCGCCGCCTCGACGATCGGATCGACCTCTGGGTCAGCGGGCCGGACGGCGGGATCTACGACGCGATGAACAAGGGTGCGGCGCTCGCGACGGGCGAATGGGTCCAGTTCCTCAACGCCGGCGACGGCTATTGCGCCCCCGACACCGCGGCGCGCGTCCTCGCCCTGCCGATCGGCGAGGCGGATCTCGTCTACGGCGCCACGGATTTTCTCGGCGGGGACCGCCTCGGCGTCGTGGAGCCCGAGCCGCTGGAGAGGCTCTGGCGGACGATGCCCTTCTGCCACCAGAGCCTCTTGGCGCGCCGCGATCTCCTGGCGGCGCGGCCCTTCGATCTCCGCTACCGGATCAGCGCCGACTTCGATCTGGTCTTCGCGGCGCACGAGGAGGGAAAGCGCTTCTTCCGCGCCGGCTTCCCCATCGCGCGCCACCACCCCGGCTTCTCGCACGCAAGCCGCGCCCGGGCCGTCTACGAACGCTGGCGGATCGTCCGGCGCCGCCGCACCGGCACGAACGCGCTCGCCTCGAGCCTGGACCCGGCCCGGGTGCGGATCGACGAGCGCATCGTACCGATGGGCCCCGGCCGCCTCCGGATCCCGTTCCTCGCGGGCGCCATCGAGCGACGGGCCCGGTCGAGGGGGCACTCGGCCTACCGGTGGAGCGACTTCCGGACCGAGCTCGTCGCGCTGGGCCTGGCGCTCCGCCGCCGGATCGACGCGGTCCATTTCCTCGACGCCGAGCATTCGATGCTCTTCTTCCCGGGCTGGCGCCGGCGGCTCGGCCGGCTCGCCTCGAAGACCCGCATCCTCGCATCGTTCCACCAGCCCCCGGGCATCCTCGAGAAGACCGTGGACCCCGGGATCGTGCGGCGCGCGGATGCCGTGCTCGCCGTCTCGTCGGAACAGGCGGATTTCCTCCGCGCGCTGGCGCCGGGCGCCGACGTCCGGGTCCTCCTCCTCGGCGTGGACACCGACGCCTTCTCGCCCCCCGAAGCCGGGCCCCCGGCCGAAGGCCGCCCCTTCCGCTGCCTCGCCGGCGGGGTGTGGCTCCGGGACTACGACGCCTTCTTCCGGACCGCGCGGATCCTCGGCGCGCGCGCACCGGGCGCGTTCGAGCTCCACGCCGTCGCGGGCCGCCTGGAGATTCCCGCCGGCCTCGACAACGTTGTCGCGCATCGCGACGTCCCGGACGCGGAGCTGCTCGGCCTCTACCGCGGCGCCGACGCCCTCTTCCTGCCCCTGAAGGCGGCGACGGCGAACAACGTCCTGCTCGAGGGCATGGCCTGCGGCCTGCCGATCGTGTCGAGCGATCTGGCCGCGGTCCGGGAATACGCCGGGAACGGCGGCGCCCGCCTCGTGAAAGGCAACGATCCGGAGGCGTTCGCATCCGAGCTGGAAGCGCTCCGGCGCGATCCGGACCTCCGGGCGCGGATGTCGCGCGCGTCCCGTGCGCGGGCGCTCTCCCTTTCCTGGCAGAATATCGCGGTGGAATACGCGCGCCTCTACGAGGAGACCCCGTGACGCCCGCCCCGGCGACGCGGCGCCTGTTTATCCTCGCCGAGCCCCGTTCGGGCTCCAGCTGGCTCCGGGACACCCTGAATTCGAGCCCGCAGATCTGCCTCGCCGGGGAAATCCTAAATCACGCCGTTTCAACGGAGGCGGCGGCCTTCCAGAAAATGGGCGAGCACGACTTTCCTGCCTGCCTGCGTTACGTGGAGGCGCGCCTCGAGGCAGAGCGCGCGGCGAGGCGGCGACGGGAGCCGTCGTGGCTCGGATGCAAGATCCTGACCAACCAGTTGCCGCACCTCGCGCCGGGATTCCCGCGCTGCTTCCTCGAGGCGCACCGCGGCGCGGCGTTTTTGTTCCTCCGGCGCGAGAACGCCGTCGAGCGGCAGGTCTCGCTCTGCCTCGCCAAGGCCCATGACGATTGGCACCGGATGGAGGACGCCCCGCGCGCTCCGCGCACCGTCCGGGTGGATCCCGCGGCCTTCGTCCGGGAGCTGGAGCGGATAGAGGCCTGGACGGTCTCCCAGCGCGGGATTCTTCGCGACCTCGGCGCCGAAACGCTCGACCTCTCCTACGAACGCCTCTTCTCGGATCCCGGAGCGGAGACGGACCGCGTCCTCACGTTCCTCAAGGTTCCCTCCGGGGGGCTTCGATTCAGCCGCGAGCGCAAGGGAAACCCCTTCCGCCCGTCGGAGGTCGTGGAAAACCACGCCGAGCTGGCATCCGCGCTTGCCGAACGCCCCACCTACGCCCGGATGCTCGCGGCTGCGAACGCGGCGGGAGGGGCTCGATGAGGATCGCAATGCTCTCCTCCTCGGCGGACGGGGGCGGCGCGGCCGTTGCCGCGCGGCGCCTCTGCGACGGGCTCGCGGCCGCCGGCGAAACGGTCCGCCTGCTCGTCCGACACTCCCGCCGGCCCGCGCCCCTGATCCGCATCGCCGGGGCCGACGACCCAACGGCACGCGCGGAGGCCTCGATCCACGCGAACATCCAGCGCAAGGACATCGACGGCCGGAGAACGGAGGTTTCCGACACCTGGTTCTCGTGGCCGTATCCGGGATTCGACCTTTCGGACGACCCCGAGGTCGCGAACGCCGACGTCCTGAACCTCCACTGGGTCGCCGGCTTCCAGTCCCCCGAAACCGTGGCCGCCCTGCTGCGCCGGGGCCGGCCCGTCGTCTGGACCCTCCACGACGAGGACGCCTATACCGGCGGGTGCCACTACACGGCGGGATGCGACGGCTTCGAGCGCGACTGCCGGAACTGCCCGCAGCTGCGCGAGGAGTCCCGCTGGATCCCCGAGGCGGTCCTCGAGCGAAAGGCGTCGCTGTGGGGCGATTGCCGGAATCTCGTCCTCGTGTCGCCCAGCCGGTGGCTGGCCGGACGGGCCGGAAGGAGCCGGCTGTTTTGCGGCCGGCGAATCGAGGTCCTGCCCAACGCCGTGGACACGGCCGCGTTCCGGCCGAAACCGAAGGCCGAGGCGCGACGGGCCCTGGGAATTCCCGCCGCCGCCCGGGTCCTTCTCTTCGGGGCGCACAGGGGCGGCGGGCGCCGCAAGGGGCTGCCCCTGCTCTTGGAGGCGCTGGCCGCAGCCCGCTCCGATCCACGATTCGCCGCGATTTCCTCCGGGGGCGGCCTTAAGGTCCTGACGTTCGGGTTCATGGATTCCGAGCCTGCGCGATCTTTCGTCCCGATTCGTCACCTTGGCTACATCCCGGAGCCCGGCCGGCTCGCCGATCTCTACGCGGCGGCGGATCTCTTCCTGCTTCCCTCGCTCGAGGACAACCTCCCGAACACGCTGCTCGAATCCCTCGCCTGCGGCACGCCCGTCGTCGCCTGCGCCGCCGGAGGGATACCCGAGGCCCTGGAGGACGGCGTGACGGGCGCCTTGACGCCGCCGCGCGACGCGCGCGCGTTCGCCGGGGCGATCCTCGCGCTGCTCCTCGATCCCGAACGGCGCGCGCGGATGGGCGCCGCCGCGACCGCCCGGATCGAACAAGGCTTCCGGCCGGCCGTCCAGGCGGATCGCTATCGCGCCCTGTTCTCGTCGCTGATCGCCTCCGCGCCCCCGGCCCCTCCGCCCTCGCCCGGCGAGGCCGTCCGGGACGAGGCGGGCGCGCCGTCCCTCCCCGGCCGGGCCCCGGAGATGCCCGAGGCGTTCCGCCGGCTCTTCCTGCGCCGTGCGATGGAGCGCATCGCGGAGCTCGAAGCCCGGCAGAACGCGGGCCTGATCCGGGCCGTCCTGGAGCGGCTCCAGGACCGCCTCCGACGCCTGCGGGAGCGCTTCCGCGCGGGGCGCTAGGCGGCCCCCGCCGCGGTCGGCCCCTCGACGGCGGCGCGGATCCGCGCCTCGTTCGCGAGATCGGAATGGTCCCGGCGGAGGATCCCGAGCGCTTGCGCGGAAAGGGAGGCGCAGAGGGCGGGGTCCCGGAGCAGCCGCACGATCGCGGCCGCGAAATCCGCCGGCGCGTCGGCGATGAGAATCCCCTCCTCCGGCGGGATCGACAGGCCCTGGGCGCCCAGGCTCGTGCTCACGACCGGCGTCCCGCAGGCGATCGCCTCCAGTATCTTGAGGCGCGTCCCGCCGCCGTCGAGGAGCGGGACCACGGCGACGACGGCCCGCTGGAGATTGGCCGCCATCCGGGGGACCGCGCCGACGGGAAGGACGCACGGCGGGCAGGCCGCGAGGTCCGGCAGATGCATGGACCCCCGCCCCGCAAGCTCGAAGAACGCCCCCGGC
>CAYHQZ010000072.1:0-16953 GCA_964358555.1 uncultured Planctomycetia bacterium | reverse complement strand
TCACCGGGGAGACCGGTGGCGGGTTGTCGGAGGGAATCGTCGGGATCCGGGCCGGGGGGGCGTCGGGGGGGCGGACGGGCGTCGGCGCGGCCGCTTCTACGACGACGCTTTCGGCGGCCTCCTTCGCCCGATCCGCCCAGGGCTCGCCCTGGATGCCCGCGAGGATCTTCTTCGCCTCGTTCGGCAGCCCCAGTTCGGCGGCGAGAAGCCCGCGTGCGAACGCGGATTCGGGGGAGGGCTTGTCGGCGATTTCGACGAGGCGGATCCAGTCCGCCGGGGCGAGCGACGCCCAGGGCAACAGCAGCGGCTCTTCGCCGCCCTCCGAGATCCGGATGCCCTCGGGGACGGCCCCCGCGATTTCGCCCGTCCCGCCCGCGGTGACGCTTCGCATCCGGATCGGCGGGGCTTCGTTCAGGCGCTTCATGACCCGGTCGTGCAGGCCGGCCATCGCCTTCAGATCGTCGCGCCGCCGCTGCCATGCTTCGCTTCCGTCGCCGCCCTTCTCGATCTCCGCGAAGGCTTCCGTGATCTCGCCCGCCTTGATCCGGTTGCGCAGCTCCGCGCCCCAGGCTTTCGGAGCCGGCGCGGGAGTGGCTTCGGGCGCGGGCGCAGGGGCGGGTGCGGCTGTCGGCGTCGGAACGGCTTCGGGGATCGGAGCCGGAACGGGCGCAGGCGCGGGAATCGGTGCGGGCGCCGGCGAATCCGCGGCCAGGAACGCCGCCGCTGCAACGGCGGGAATGAACCGTCGGAAGGGGAACATGGCCCCTTTATCTTACCGCGCCGCCGTGCCCGGATGCGAGGGGAGGAAGGGGGCCGGTGTATAGTGGAGTCCCGGTCGGGTCGATGGCGTGTTTCCGTCCGCGAGCCGCAAGGAGAAAACGATGCTGCAGTTCCTGGGCGTCCTGTGCTATCTGTTCGCGATCGTCGACTTCGCCGGCATGTTCTTCAAGTACGACATCACCGGAGTTTCGTGGTCGCCCATCGTCGCGGTCGTGGTCGGGTCGTTGTTCATGAACATGGGGTCGAAAAAAGCCTAGCCGTGATGATTGAGCGGCCCTGCGCCGGCGTTCACGGGCCGGGCGCGGGGGGCGGGGCGGGGGCGGGCTCTTCGGGGATGGGGACGGGCGAGCGGCCGACGACCTGGAAGGACCAGGAGTCCTCGAAGGGGTTGCCGAAGACGTCCTTGGCCGAGACGCGGACGGTGTAGGTTCCCCAGGCCATGAGGTGGTGCTGGGGCTCGAACTGCATCCGCGCCGTGCGGGCGTCGCCGGCCTCGGCCGGCAGCGGCAGGTCCGGCGGGGGATTCGAGGCCTGGCCGCGGCGCTTCAGGACGCCGTTTTCCACCAGGACCCAGGCCGGCGGGACGGGCCCCTTCTCGGGCTTCGCCTCGACGCGGCACTGGATCGACGCGCGATCGAGCGGGAGGCTTTCGTCGCGCACGACGAAGCCGATCGGGATCGTGCCGGTGTTGAAGAACTTCGCGGTCTTCGCGTCGAACTTGGCGCCCGGCTCGGGGGTGCGGAACGCAAGCGAAGGCGGAGTGACGTCCACCTGGAATTCGCCCGTCCGCGAGGAGGCGTTCCCGAAGGCGTCCTGGACGCGGATTTCGGCCGTGTGCTTTCCGTTGGCGAGGTTCTCGACGGGCTTTGCGTAGACGTGCCGCGCCGTGAGGACGAATTCGACGGGCTTGCCGTCGAGGGTGACGGACACGCCGGCGGGGTCGAGCGGGACGGCGGCGGAACGATTCCGGACGGTCGCGCGGAACGCGACGCGGGTCGGGAAGAATTCGCCCGCGGGCCCAGGCACGCCGCCCTGGAACTCGATGGGACCGGCGAGGGGCTTTTCGGTCATCGTCTTCAGGACCGGATCGAATTCGGGGTGTGTCCAGGTCTTCGGCTGGTCCTTGGCGAGCTCCGCCCTCGCCTTCTTCCACAGATCGCGCGCCTCGACGTGCCGGCCGGCGAGGTAGGCGAGGATCCCGCGCACCCGCAGCGTCTCGGGGGCGGCCTGGAGGGGCAACGCCTTGCCCGCCTCTTCCGCGCCGGCGCGGTCGGAGGCGGCGAGCCGGAGGGAGGCGATCGTGAGCCCCAGGGACTGGGCCCATTCGGCGGCTTCCTTCGAGACCCCCGCGCCGATCCGCGCCGTCTCGTAGAGGCGCCGAAGTCCCTCGAGCCGGGCGGCCGCGGCCTCCTCGGCGGCGGCCTTGAACTCGTCCGGCTTCCCGCCTCCGCGCTCGAGCAGCCGGCGGGCCGATTTCTCGAGCCAGGCCGCGGCCGCGGTGCGGTTGCGCAAAAAGTCGGCCCGATCCGGGGCGAGCCTGCCGCCTTCCTCGAACCGGCGCATCGCCGTCCGGAGGCTCTCGAACGATCGCGCCTCCATCTGGCGGCCTTCGAGGGCGGACGGGGCGTCCGGGGAGGCGGAAAGCCGGCCGCCCTCCTCGAGCGCGCGCGTCCCTTCGCGGTAGGCGTTCAGGCCCAGGGCGCAGAGGGCCGCGACGAGGTTCGCCTTCAGCGCGGGGTTGGCGGGCTTGCCCTCGAAAAAGGCCTTCACGTAGGGAAGCGCCTCGACGGTTTTTGCATCGGCGGTCGTGTCGCCCTCGCCCTTGGCGAGCCGCGGGATGGCGGCCTGGTCGAGGTTGCGCTGCGCGAGATCGATCGTGGGGTCGAGCGCGAGGACGGAGTTCCAGTCCTGGACGGCCTGCGGCCCGCCCCCGACGACGCCGCGGGCGAGCAGGTAGGGCGGGATCGATTCCTTCGAGAAGGGGATGGCGGCCGACCGGCGCTCGGCCTCCTCGACCCAGGCCTTCGCCTTCGGGATGTCGCCGAACTGGAGGCAGTAGGCCGCCATCGAAACGCACGGGTCGGGCAGGGCCGCGCCCTTCTCCTCGGAGGCGGCGATCAGGGCGTTCATCCCGTCCTCCCGCAGTTTCGCCGCGGTCGCGGCGTCGGCGCGGTCGGCCGATCGGAGCCACGCGATGCCGAGCCCGGTCTGGGCGGCGACCTTCTCCCAGGCGCTCGCCCCCGGGGTTTTGAGGGCCTTGGCGTATTCCTTGGCGGCGCGCTCCGGATCGCCCTCGTCGAGCCGGCACTTCGCGATTCCGAGGCGCGCGGCGGCGTAGCCGGGGCGCCGGGCGAGGGCGCGTTCCCAGGCCGCGACGGCCATCGGGAGGCGGGGGTTGGCGCCCTTGCCTGCGCGCGAGCGGTCCGCCTCGCCCTCGTAGTAGAGGCGGGGGCCGGCGGCGGCGTCCGCGGCGAGGCGGCGGCGCTCGAGGCCGCGGGGGAACCAGTTGACGATCAGGATCGCGAGCACCAGGTTGGCGGCGAGCACGCCGATCGCGACGGGGGTCAGGCGGTAGGGCACGTCAGGATCCCCTCTTCGTGAAGTGGATCATCCGTCCGACGAGGAGCGAGAAGGGCACGGGCTTGAGTTCTCGGCTGTCGTGGCGCCGGGGCGCGCGGCCCGCCTGGTAGACCCGGTTGTCCATCAGGAGGTAGACGTGGTTTCGGGGGACGAGAACCGGCGGGGCGTTGCAGGCGTAGTCCCGCTTCGGGTTCCACGACTCGATGGCTTCCTTGCCGTTGCGCCAGAGCTTCCCGTCGCAAAACGAGATCGTGTCCCCGGGGAGTCCCGCGATGCGCCCGGGGATGAGGCCTTCGTCCTCCCAGAGCCCCGGATAGAGGAACACGACGATGTCGCCGAAGCGCAAGTCGCGGGTCGAAAGCAGCGCCCGGTCGAGCCGCCAGACCGATTCGCCGGCCATGATCAGCGGCTCCATCCCGCGCTCCGTGTCGTGGATCCGTATCGGCGGGATGATGAACCGCGCCGTCACCCAGCGGTAGGCGAACGAGGCGGAGAGCAGCAGGACGCCCAGGATGACCCAGCCCTGGAGCTTCTTCCACATGGCGGGCGCATTTTACGAGCCGCCGGGCGGATTGCCACCGGGGAGGCCGCCGGGAGCATCCTGCAACGGCGGAATGAGGGGGAGGGGGGCGGCCCTTGCGCGGCGGCTCGGGGAGTGGCCGGGCTCTAGCGCCCGGTCTCCGCGTGGTCCACGGCCGGTAGACGAATTCATGGCGTTGGATCCGCGCTCCGACAGGGCGCCGCGATCCCGGCCCCTCCCCTCGCCTGTTGCATCCCGCCCCGCCGCGGGGCGGAAACACGGATATCGTGGAAGGAGACATGGCTCTCCTGCGCGCGCGCCTCGGGCTGACGGGCTCCGCCGGGGCGCTGCTCGGCGCGATCCTGCTCATCGGGATGGGCCAGGAAATCGCCAAGCCCTTCCTGCCGAAATTTGTCAGCGACCAGGCTTCCCCCGAGTGGCTCAAGGCCCTCGTCGGCCCGGGTGTCGCGCCCTGGCTTCCGCTCCTGCTGGTCGGGCTCTACGGGACGTGCGTGGATTTCATGGAGGCGATCTACTATGCGACGGGGGGGCGGCTCTCGGGGCGGCTCGGGATGCGCCGCTCGCTTCTGCTCTTCACGCTGCTGCCTGTCGCGGGTGCGGCGGCCGTCGCGGCGCTGGGGACGCCGCTTGCGCTGATCCTCGCGGTGCCGTTCCTGCAGGGGTGGGACGCGATTTCGCTTCCGGCGACGCTCACGGTCGTGGGCGCCTCGATGCCCGCCGAGCGCCGGACGCTCGCCTTCAGCCTCCAGGCGATCCTGCGCCGGGTTCCGCGGGTCCTGGGGTTCCTCGCGGGCGGGGGGCTGGTCGCCTGGCTCGGGGTCGTCGCGGGCGTCCGGTGGGCGATGGTCGCGTTCGTCGTCCTCGCGGTCGCGGCGCTGCTCGTCCAGCGACGGTTCCTTTCCATGTCGGAGCCGGACAAGCCGGGCGGGGCGCCCCTTCGCGTGCGCGACTTCCCGACGCCGCTCAAGCGCCTGCTCGTCTCCGACATCCTCGCGCGCTGGTGCGAGGGCCTGCCGCGCGATCTCTTCGTCCTGATGGCGCTGGGCTCGGCGCTGCTGCCCGGGAACGCGGGCGTTTGCCGCGTCTCCGGGTTCGAGTTCGGGGCGCTTAAGGCCGAGGAGGCCGCCGTGGCGCTTCTTCTGTATCTGCCGATGGGGTTCGCCGCCTCGAAGAGCGGCTACGCGAAGAAGCCCTTCATCGGCGTCACCTTCCTCTTCTTCGCCGCCTTCCCGCTCGCCTTCGTCCTGCTCGGCCCGGCGCTCGGCCTGGCAGGCTTCGCCGCCGCCTACCTCGTGGCGGGGTTGCGCGAGATCGGCGAGCCCGCGCGCAAGGCGATGATCACGGAGCTCGTCCCGGCGGACCTGCGGACGCGCGCGATCGGGCTTTACTGGTCCGTCCGATCGCTTGCCGTGATGGCCGCGCCGATGACGGGGGTCCTGCTCTGGATTGCGTTCGGCCCGCGGGCGCCCTTCTACGCAGCCTTCGCCTTCGGCCTCGCCGGCGCGCTTTTCTTCTGGCTCCGGTTCGGGGACGACGGCTATCATCCGAAGCCCCCGGCGTCCTGACGCGAGGGAAAACCAGAGCCGGCCCATGGCCATCCCGATCAACTGCGACCGTTGCGGCCTGCACTACGCCGCGCCCGTGACGGCGGGCGCTTCCTATCCCTGCCCCCGCTGCGGCCAGAAGCAAAGGCTTCCGGGCGGTGGAGAGCCCCGCCGCGGCGGCCTCCGGCGCGCCGGGCGCATGGGCCGGCCCGGGTTCCGCGCCCGCGCCCCCGTCCAGGACGAGGGATACGAGGACGACATGGAAGAAGCCCCCCGCCCGTCCCTGGGCCGGCCCCGGCTCGGCGGTTTCCGGCCGCGACCCGCCGGCCTCGGCCGCCCCCGCACCGCCCTCGGCGCCCGTTCCCTTGCGGGCCCGGGCCTGCGCCGCCGGCCCCGCCCGCCGCGGGACGACGAGGGCAACGAGAACGACGCGGGCGGCGGGGACGAAGAGGGCTACGAGGGCGATGCGCCTCCGCCCCGGGTCGCGGCGACGTCGAAGAAGAACAACAAGCTCCTCCTCATCTGCGGCGGCGGGGGGGTGGCGGTGATCCTCCTCGTCGTCCTCTTCTCCCTGGGCAACTCGGCTCGCAAATCCCACGAGGCGGTGGTCCAGGACGTCATCGGGTGCATAAACGAGCTGGCGGCCGTCGTCGAGGGAATCCGTGACGGCGCCTCCGCGAAGGCCGCCGGCCCCCGGATCGACGCGATCGCCACCCGGGTGAAGGCCCTGAAGAGACGCGAGGAGTCCCTGCCCAGGCCTTCCAGGGCTGCGCAGCGCTACCTGGAGGACAAGTTCGGGGGCGCGCTCGAACAGGCCGGCCTGCGGCTCGTTGCGGCGAGCCAGCGGCTGGGGATTCTGGCCGCGAGCAATCCCGAGGTCCAGGCGCAGCTCGACCGGATTCAGTCGTCGCTCCAGGGCTTCGAGTCCCCTTGATCCCGCGACGTTCGGAGAAGGAGATTCCGATGGAATGCAAGAAGGCGAAGAACGCGGCGAATTGCGCCTGCACCTACGTCGGCTGCCCGCGAAAAGGCGTCTGTTGCGAATGCCTGCAGTTCCACCTGGCCAGCCGCGAGCTGCCCGGCTGCTGCTTCCCGAAGGCCGCCGAAAAGACCTACGACCGCTCCTTCGAGCACTTTGCGAAATTGGTGAGGGAGGGGAAGGCGTAGGGGGAAGACGGCAGCTGTCAGCTATCGGCTGTCAGTTGTCAGCGACGGAACGTGAGGCGGATCCGCCGGCTTTCAACGACGCACCCCGGGCGCGAGCCCTACCGCATCCTCTCCTCCAGCGTTTGCGGCGAAAAACAAAAGTCCCGTTAGGATCGAAGGCCGATGCCATCGAACGTTCCCCCCGAGGACGCCGCCTTCCGCGAGGCCGAGAGGCGGGAGGCGATCGAGGCGGAGAGCGTGCCTTCGGGCGTCCGGCTCCGGGAGAAGGAGGCCATCGGGAATGCCGGCGCGCGGGCGCTTCTCGGGATCTCTACGATCGCGAGATCCCGCCGCCGGCGCCGCGCCCCGCGATTGTGTTTTTGCACGGGGGCGCCTGGCGGTTCGGGACGCCCCGGCAGTTTTTACGCCAGGCCTCGCGGCTGGCGTTGCGTTACGGGATACTTTCGCTGTCCGTCGGCTACCGCTTGAGCGGCGAGGCGCCCTTCCCGGCGGCGCTCGAGGACGCGAAGTGCGCGATCCGTTATCTACGTGCCCGCGCGGAGGCGCTGCGCGTCGATCCCTCGCGCATCGCCGTCTGCGGCGGCTCGTCCGGGGCGCACCTCGCCGCGATGATCGCGGCCACCGAGGGCGTCCCCGGCTACGAGGGGGCCGGCGGCTGGCCGGGCATTTCCAGCCGGGCCGACCTCTCGATTCTCCTGAACGGCACGTTCGACCTGCGGGACCTCGTCCGTCGCGGCGGGCTTTTAAACGCCATGAAGGAGTTCCTCGGCGCCGCCCCGGAGGAAAATCCCGCGATTTACGACGCCGCCTCGCCCATCCTTCTCGCGCACCCGCGGATGCCGCCGTGCCTCTTCCTCCATGGCGACCGCGACCTCTGCGTCTCCCACGAGCAGTCCGTCGCGATGCACGAGCGCCTGCGCGCCCTCGGCGTGCCCTCGGAGATCGAGATCTACCCCGGCAAGCCCCACGCCTGGTTCAATGCCGCCGCTGAATGGCTCGCCGTCCAGGAGAGGATGGAGCGGTTCCTCGAACAGCGCTTCCGGATCGAGCCGGCGATCTAGGATTCGCGCAAATTTGCATTTCGAATGCAAAATTGCACGGAAGAAGCCTACGGCTTCCGGAACACGACGATCCGGTTGGAGTTGGTGCCCTTGGCGTTGTTGGAAACGCCCCAGCAGTTCGCGGTCTTCGTGAAGCGTTGAGCATTGACGACGACGCAGACGGGGGAGAGCCCCGCCGCGGCGCCGCAGGGGATGACGGTTTCCTCCAGCTTCAGTTTCCCGGCGCGCACCTCGCCCACCTCGAAGGCGACATGTCCGCCCTTCTTCAGGACGCGGGCGAGCTCCCGGAACACGCGCGTCATCGCCAGGCGCCAGTCCTCCAGTTTTTTTGCGAGCGTGAGAGAGACGGCCGCCGGATCGATCCCGCAAAACCAGCACCGCAGCCAGTTGTCCGTCCGGTAGTCCACGATGTCGAGGAAGGGAGGCGACGTCACGACCAGGTCCACCGAGGCCGAAGGAATCTCCGGCGTGGAATCGGCGGGTCGGGAGAGGAGGAGGGGCGGCGACACTCCCCGCAGGCCTGGGAACGAAGAACAAGAAGGGCGAGGGGAGGGGGCTCGGATGGAAGCGACCTGTCGGAACGCGGTCCAACGCCATGAATTCGGATGCCTGCCGTGGACCGCGTGGAGACCGGGAGCGCCAGCCAAGCCCCCGCCCCGAGCCCGTGCCCGGTTTATATCCCCATCGCAACCACTCGGAGCCATCCCTCCTACGTCCGTCGCCTGGCAATCCTTCAGCAGCGCCCTCGATTTTTTCAGGATCAATTCCGCGACGTTCCGATATGGGGGTGCCTGCTTCCGGTCCCGGTTGATTTTCCGCTGGGATTCCGCCGAGACCGCCTGGTTTGGGGGCATCGTGTAGACGGAGAAGAATCCGGGCGAATGGCCCGTGAGGCGGTTCGTCGCGACCATCCGGATCCAGCGATCCGTTCGATCCGTTTTGCCCTTCTGTTCCCGGCGCAGCAGATACGCCCGCAGCGCGACGATTTCGCGCAGCGTGTCCGGGTGGTAGAAGACGAGAAGGTCGGCGACGGGGACGGCGCCGATGGCCTCGGGCCATTTGCAGGGGCGTGATTTATCGCGCCCGTCTTTGATAGGTGCGTTCGATTTGTTGCAGGGGCGGGGCAACCCCGCCCCTACACCGGAACCCCGCATTCCAGCGCCTTTTCCGAAATCGATCTCTCGCAAACGCCCCTCGACTTCCTCCATCGCCGGCGGATCCAGCCTCGGTTCGACGAGGATTCGCGACAGCGGATTCGCGTCGTTCCCGGCGGACGTCCTTCCGAGAAGCGCCGCCTCGAGCACCGTCGTTCCCCGTCCCATGAACGGGTCGTAGACCACCCCCCCCGGCTCCGTCAGCCGCTCGATGAAGAACGCCGGCAGCTGCGGCTTGAAGCAGGCGCGATACGACACCTCGTGCAGCGAATGCGCGTCGCGCTGTTTTGCGGTCCAGAATTCGTTTGTGAAGGTCTCCACTTCCATCATTTGCCCGTTGTCGAAAGCCCCCGACAGGATTCCCGCGGCCGTCCGCCGGCCATTCCAGAGAAAGCTGCGGACCTGCTCCGTGAAAATATCGGCCGATACCGCTGGCCGCTGTGACTCCTCATCGTGAATGGCGAACGCTGGCTGGGCGGGCGTCATTTTGGCTTCTCTGGTTCGCCGGCGTCGATGAGGGCCATGGATTCGTTTTCTGGGGGTCGATCTCGAAAGAAGCCGTTACGCATGGGCCGGTTCCTGCCTCACCGCTTCGATCAGACGCCGTTCCTTCTCGACTTCCAGCCGGAGCTGTTCCTCCGTCGGCAGGCAGAGCATGTACTTGGAGGCGAAGATTTGTTTGCGATCGTTCAGCACCGAGTACCGGGCCACGGTCTCGTTTTTCTCCGTGCAGAGAATCAGGCCGATGGTCGGGTTGTCGTCCGGCGTGGTGAATAGGCCGTCGTACATCCGCACATACCCGTCCATCTGGCCGACGTCCGCATGCGTCAGCTCGCCTACCTTGAGGTCAATCAGGAGATAGAACTTGAGCCGGCAATGATAGAAGACCAGGTCGATGTAGCGGTCCTGCTCCTCGATGCGGATGTGCTTCTGCCGGGCGACGAAGGCGAAGCCGTTGCCGAGCTCCAGGAGGAACCGCTGGAGCTGCGTGATGATCGCGCTTTCCAGCTGCGATTCGTGAAACGCCGCCGCATCTCGCAAGCCGAGAAATTCCAGCACGTACGGGTTCTTCAATGCCTCTGCGCCCGGCGTGGCCGGAACCGGCAGATTCCGCCCCTCCGCCAGCATCTTCTCCGGCTTCCGGCTCTTGAGGATGCGCTCGTAGTAGAACGACTGAATCTGGCGCTCCAAAGTCCTCTTGTCCCATCCTCCGGCGATGGCTTCGCGCTCGTAGAAATCCCGCGCTTCGACATCCTTCACCCGCATCAGGGCGCGGTAGTGCGACCAGGAGAGCTGGGGGGAGAAGCCTGGTGAGGATTCGCTACCCACCGGGTAGCTTTTCTTGGGATGGACCAATTCTCTTCCCGTTGGGTGGAGGATTGCTGTCCTCGAAGATTCTCCACCCAATGGGTGGGGAATTTGAAGCCGATCCTGAAAAGCAACGTAGAACTGCTTGAAATACCAGATATTTGCGACCGAAAACCCTTGCCCGTACCGCTCCGATAATTGCTTCGACAGTTTTTCCACCACCTTCTCCCCATACTTCGCCCGGCCCTTGCCGCGCTGGACCTCCTCCACGATTTCCCGCCCGATCAGCCAGTACGCCAGCACCATGTTCGTGTTGACCGCCCGGACGACGTTCCCCCGCGCCTGCTCGAGGATCGTGACGATGCGGTCGAAAAGCGCATCCGGTTTCGCCGCAGGGACCTTGTCCTTCGGTTTACTCATCGCTTATCCGGGCGGGCATGGGAGGCGCCTTCGGCGCGGATTCTAACCCGGCGGGGGGGCGGGGTACAAGCCCGAACCTCTCCGCTTCGTTCCCGGCTTCCTTCCGCCCCCCCGCGGCGCCGATCCGGCCGCCTGCCGGATGGCGGCCTCGCTCCCCGCTGGGCATCCGGCGGGTTCGGAAGTATAGTCCCGGCCGCAAGGCCACGACGGATGAGCACGAACAGGGAGAGCCAGGGATTTTCGGCGAGTGCTCCCGGTTCGGGCATTCCGACGGGCGCGATCCGCATGGTCGCCATCGTGTTCGTGGCTTGCGCGCTCCTGGCGGGCTTCGGGATCTTCCAGTGGTATTTCTGCCGGATTGAGGTGGACCCCGATCGGCTCGTCATCCTCATCGCCAAGACCGGCCGGAACCTGCCGCCGGGCGAGATCCTGGCGCCGGACGAGACGTTCAAGGGGATCCAGCGGCATGTCCTGCCGGAAGGCCGCTACTTCCGCAACCCCTTCTTCTGGGACTGGAAGGTCATCCCCGTCACGAACATCCGCGAAAACCAGGTCGGCGTCCTCGTCCGGCGGTTCGGCAAGTCGATGCCCATGGAGGACGCCGCCGCCGGGCGGGTCCTCGCGAAGGACGACGAGAAGGGAATCGTCCCCAGCGTCCTGATGCCGGGCCGGCACAACATCAACCTCTACGAATACGACGTCGAACTCCGAGACGCCATCACGATTCCCGCGGGCTCCGTCGGGATCCGGACGAACATGACCGGCGCGCATCCGGCGAAGCCGAACCAGTTCCTCGTCGGGCCCGGCGAGAAGGGCGTCCAGAGGGATCCCGTCCCGCCCGGGGTCTACTACCTGAATCCCTACGAGGCCGAGATCCGGGTCATGTCGGTCCGCTCCAACCGCCTGGAGATCCAGGAGGACGAGCCCCTGCTCTACCCATCGGCCGACGGCTTCCCCGTCAGCGTCCACCTGGCCGTCGAGTGGGCCGTCGACGCCGCGCGCGCCCCGGAGGTCTTCGTCCGGGTGGGCGAGCTTTCCGACAACCCCGCCGACAACGAGGTCCTCCAGAAGATCCTCCTGCCCGCCGTGCGCGGGCTGGGGCGCATCGAGGGCTCCAAGTTCACCGCGGTCGATTACATCTCGGGCAAGACGCGGCTGCAGTTCCAGACGGGCTTCCAGGAGAAGCTGAAGGCCTACTGCGATTCCCACGGGGTTCTCGTCAAGGCCGTCCTCATCAACCGGATCAGCCCGGCCGAGGAGATCGTGAAGCCCATCCAGGACCGCGAGATTGCCAAGGAGGAGCTCGGCCGCAACAAAAACCAGCTCCAGGAGGCGATCGCGCGCCAGAGCCTCATGCGCCAGACCACCCTCGTCGATCTGGAGCGATCGAAAGTCGGGGCCGAGACCGCCCAGGCGCAGGCCCTGATCGCCTCCAAGAACCGCCAGGAGATCGCCCTCATCGAGCAGGGCAAGCTCCTCTCGGTCGCCCGCCAGGACCTGGAGTCCGCGAAAAAGCAGGCCGACGCCGTCCGGGCGCGCGGGGGCGCGGAGGCGGAGGTCATCCGGATGAAGGCCGTCGCCGAGGCGGAGGCGCTCAAGCGCGCCGTCGCCGCCTATCCCAGCCCCGCCGACTTCGCCGCCTTCGAGTTCGCCAAGCGCCTCGGCCCCAAGATCGAGTCCGTCTTCGCCAGCCCCGACAGCCCGTTCGGCCGGCTTTTCGAAGCGGGCGGGAAGGCCGCGCTACCTTCGCCCCCCGCGCGGGAGGCCAAGCCATGATGCTCCGCGACGCGGTCGTTCTTTTCCGGCGCGTCCTCATCGTGGCCGCGGTGCTCGCGGGCGTCTCCCTCATCCTGCTCGCCGTCGTGTGGAACGCGGTCTTCCGCTACGTCGAGCCCGAGTCGATGCTGATCGTGATCTCGAAGAACGGCGACCCCCCGCCGCCCGACCAGATCCTCGCGAAGGCCGGCCAGAAGGGGATCCAGGAGGAGGTCCTCGGCGAGGGCCGCCACTTCGTCTGGCCGGTCCTCTACGAAACCGAGGCGAAGCCCGCGCTGCGCATCCCCGCCGGCAAGATTGGCGTCGTCACCGCGAAGGTCGGCCGGCCGCTGCCTCCGGGCAAGATCCTCGCCGACGAGGGCGAGAAGGGGATCCGGCGCCGGGTCCTTCCCCCGGGGCTGCACCGCCTGAACCCCTACGGCTACGACGTCCAGGTCGCCCCCGCGATGAAAATCGGGCCGGGCTACGTCGGGATCGTGACATCGAAGGTCGGGACGCCGCCCCCGCCGGGCGAGCGCTTCGCGAAGGCCGGCGAGCGCGGGGTGCGCGCCGACGTCCTGCCCCCCGGCATCTACTACATCAACCCCCACGAGTTGCAGGTCGACGTCGTCGAGATCGGGATCCGGCAGACCTCCTTCTTCGCCGACGAGTCCGGCGCCGCCGGCCCGTCGCCGCCGCCCGCCGCGCCCCGCGGCGCGGCCGCCTACCGTATCGGCCATCCCCTGCAGTTCCCCTCGGCCGACGGCTTCCCGATCCTGCTGAACGCCACCGTCGAGTGGGAGATCCTCCCCGAGCATGGCCCCTCGGCGCTGCTCGAGTTCGGGGACATGGACAAGATCGAGGACCGCGTCCTCGTCCCGCAGTCGAACTCGATCGGCCGCCTCCAGGGCTCGAACTACGCGGCGAAGGAGTTCCTCCTGGGCGCCGGCCGCGAGCGCTTCCAGCAGACGTTCACCGACGAGCTGACCCGGACGTGCGCGGGGAAGTGGGTGACGGTCCACTCCGCGTTTTTGCGCACGATCCAGATCCCGCTGGCGCTCCTGCGCCCGATCCAGGAATCCTTCATCGCCGTCGAGATGCGCAAGACCGCCGCCGTCCAGGAGGAGACCAAGAAGAGCGCCGCCGAATTGCAGCGCCAGCAGTCCCTCATCCAGCAGCGCATGCTCGAGGTCCAGTCCGAGATCCTCGCCATCGTCAAGCGGATCGCGGCGGAGGCCGAGGCGTCCGTCGCGAACATCGACGCCGCCACGCGCCTCGCCGTCGCCGCGAAACAGCAGGAGATCGCCGCGGTCGAGGCCGAGCGGACGAAGGTCGTCGGAAAGGCGGAAGCCGACGTCGTCGAGCTGGTCGGCCGGGCGCGCGCCGAGTCCGCCCGCCTCCAGGTCGAGGCCTTCGGCCGGGACGCCGCTGCCTGCGCACGCTACGCCTTCACGATGGGACTGCCCGAGTCGCTGCGGATCCGGCTCGTCCAGTCCGGCCCCGGGACCCTCTGGACGGATCTGAAGGGCACCGCCGGGGCCGCCGAACTCGGGGGGATGCGGATCCTCCAGGGAACCCCGCCCGCGCCCGAACCGGCCCCCGCGCCGTAGCCCCTTGAAACTCCGGCCCCCGCGGACCATCCTTTACGGGCCATGGGCCGCTTGAGCGACAAGGTCGCCCTCATCACGGGTGCGGGCTCCGGAATCGGGGAGGCCGTCGCGCGGCGGTTCGCCGCCGAGGGGGCCGCGGTCGTGCTTACGGGCCGGCGCTCCGGCGAACTGGAGCGCGTCGCCTCGGGGATCTGCGAGTCCGGCGGGCGGGCCGAGCCGATGGCCTGCGACGTGCGAAAGCCCGAGGACTGCGCCCGCGTCGCCTCCCACGCCGAGCAGACGTTCGGGGGCCTCGACATCCTCGTGAACAACGCCGGCATCTTGAAGCGCCTGCCGCTGCTCTCGACGGATATCGCAACCTGGGAGGATCTCTTCCGAACGAACGCCACCGGGCCCTTCCTCATGATCAAGGAGTCCGTCCCCAAGATGATCCCGCGCGGCGGCGGCTCCATCGTCAACGTCTCCACGATCGCCGCCCTCGTCGGCTTCGCCGGCCTCTCCGCCTACGGGGCCTCCAAGGGCGCGCTTCTGTCGCTGACCCGCGCCGCGGCCGTCGAGCTCGGCGCGCGCAAGATCCGCGTCAACGCCGTCTGCCCCGGGGCCGTCGACACCCTCATGAACGCCTCCGTCTTCCGCGACGAAGCCGCCCGCGCGAAGCTTTCCGCCTCCTTCCCCCTCGGCCGCCCCGGCACCGCCCTCGACGTCGCCGAGGCCATCCTCTACCTCGCCTCCGAAGAATCCGCCTGGGCCACCGGCATGGTCCTCACCCTCGACGGCGGATTCACGGCGGCGTAGGGCGGCGCCAACGGCATTGGGGACGTTGTCAAATAGTCAATTAAACCTTGACGGATACCTCCCCTGCGAGTATTTGTTCCGGTCGCCATGCCCCGCCGCGCCCGGATCGACGCGCCGGGGGCGCTGCACCACGTTATTGCGCGGGGGATGGAGAGGCGGGAGATCTTCCGGGACGACGCAGATCGAAGGGGGTTTCTGGAGCGGATCGAGCGCGTTCTTCTCGAGACCCGGACGCCCTGCTATGCCTGGGCGCTGATGCCGAACCACTTTCACCTCCTGCTCGAGACCGGGAAGAAGCCGGTGGGCCGCGTGCTTCAATCGGCGCTTACGGGCTACGCCCTGCACTTCAACCGCCGGCACAACCGCTCCGGGCATCTCTTTCAGAACCGGTTCAAGTCGGTGCTCTGCGAGCGGGAGTCCTATCTGCTCGAGCTCGTCCGCTATATCCACCTCAATCCCTACCGGGCGCGGCTCGTCTTCAGCCTGAAATCGCTCGATCGGTATCCCTGGTCGGGGCATTCGGTCCTGATGGGGAATCGGGAGGCTTCGTTCCAGGCGACGGATGAGATTCTCGGGCGCTTCGGGAAGCGGTGGGGCCAGGCCCGGCTCGCCTACCGGGCGTTCGTGGAGGAAGGCGCAACCCGCGGGAGGCGGCTGGAGCTGACGGGCGGTGGGCTCGTCCGAAGCCTCGGCGGATGGGAGGCGGTTGCGGAGGCGAGAAGGAGCGGGGAGCGTCAGGCCTACGACGAGAGGATTCTGGGGAGCGGGGATTTCGTCGTGCGCACGCTCAAGGAGGCGGAAGAGCGGGAGAAGGAGAAGAGCAGGCTCAAGCGTTCGGGCTGGACGCGGGAGCGGGTGCTCGCGCGGGCGGCCGAGGCAGCGGGGCTGAAGCCAGGCGACCTTTCGAAGCCCGGTCGCCGCGCCCCCCAGAGCCTTGGTCGGGCGCTCGCGTGCAAGTGGCTGATCTCGGACCTCCGCGAGAAAGGCCAGGATGCGGCTCGGCTTCTCGGGATCACCAAGCAAGCCGCCAGCGCCGCCGTGCTCCGCGGCGCAAAAGAAGAGGCGAGGCTCGGCATCCGGCTTGAAAGCCAAGGGGAAACGAGGGGCAGGGAATGTTATTTGACTATTTGACAACGTCCCCTAACTCTCTAACTCTCTAACTCTACGAGTCCGGCGCATCCCGGAAAATAGGGCGGCGAGAGGAAGGAGTTTTCGGTTTTCCAGCCCCCGTTCCGCTATTCCTCCGGCTCCTCCTCGGGCGGCGGCGGGGCGGGCTTCTTGGCGGGGGGCTTCTTTTTGACGGGGAGTTTTTCGGCGGGGGCGGGGGCGTCGCCGGGTGTGGGCTCCTCGGCGGCGGGGGTTTCGGCGGGGGCGGCGCCTTCGGGCGGGCGGTATTTCAAGTTCGAGAATCTCACGTCGCCGCGGGCGGAGGCGTAGATCTGGAAGACCTGCTTGGGCGGAGGGGTCCCGCTCTTCGCGAGTTTCGCGGGCTTGCCGTCCAGGGTCGCGGTCGTGTTGCCGTTCTTCGTCTTGAAGACGACGGTGGCCGCTTTGGCGGCCGTGGGGTCTAGGCGCAGCTCGTAGCAGGCAAGCGGGTTTCCCTTGAGGTGGTAGCGGTAGCGGAGCTTCACGTTGCCTTCGCCGGCGAACTGGACCTGCAGCGAGAATTCGCCTTCGCCGAAGGAATCCTTCGTCAGGATGGCGGCGGATTCCGAGCGGGCGCCCGTCGAGATGATCGTGCCGTCCTCGTAGCGCCACTTCCCCTTCCGGATCCCGAACGAGGAGAACTCGGCGTCCAGGGGGATGACCTTCCAGCCGTCCTCGGCCGCGGCGGGCGCGGGGTCGGGGGCCGGCGCGGGCTCGGCGGGCTCGTCCGCGGGGTCCTTCTTCTTCTCGCCCGCGGGGGGCGGCTTCTTCTTCGTGCCCTTCCCGGCCGGCGGCTTCTTCTCGCCGCCGCCTTCCGCCGAGAGAAGCAGGCCCGCGCAAAGCAGCGCGCAAGCCGCCGCCATCGCAATCGCCGATCCCGCCCGAATCGTTCGCATGCTTCCTCCCATCGATGCCCCCGGATGCGCCTTCATCTCAATCCCACGTTTCGGGGATGTCAATCCGCCGCCGGTCGGCGGGGACATTCTCCAGGTGATGGAGTGTTCGTCGGGGGTAGGAACCGGGCACGGGCGCGGGGAGGGGGCTCGGCTCTTGCTCCCGGTCTCCGCACGGTCCACGGCCGGTAGACGAATT
>CAYHQZ010000071.1:0-16990 GCA_964358555.1 uncultured Planctomycetia bacterium | reverse complement strand
CAGGCACGGCGAGCCGCCCCCGATCATCACCCCGCCCCCGCCCGTCACGCCGCCGCCGCCGGTGATCAATCCCCCGCCGGCGATCACGCCCACGACCCCGGCGAACGTCGTCCTCGCGGTGCGCGCCTTCCGGACGGACCCCGCGAATCCGACGGCGGACAAGTCGTTCCGACTGATCGTCCGGCTCGAGAACTCGGGCGGGGAGAACCTGCCCTCCGCTCCGTTCCGCGTCTCGATCGGCGAACTGATGCTACGGGGCAACGCGCCTCAGGTGGCGGCCCACCGCGCCGCCGAGTTCACGGTCAACGTCCCGGGCCTCGCCGCCGGGATCCACCCCCTGGGGATCCGGATCGGGCGGGGCGAGGAAACCCTCGCTCGCCTCGACGACAAGCTGGCCGTGGCGGCCGGCGTCCAGACGGCAAGCGGCCCCGCCGGTTTCCGGGTGGAAGCCGAGGCCAAGGGCATCAAGTTCTCGACGAAGGACGTGCGCTTCATCCGCGTCATCGACGACAAGAACGCCTCCGGCAAGAAGGCCGTCGGGTTCTTCAACAACACGTCGCTCGAATGGGAAGTCCAGATTCCCCGGGACGGCATCTACAAGGTCCGCATCCGGGACCGCGGCCAGGCCGCCCAGGACCAGCAGGCGATTTTCCAAATCCACCTGGACGGCAACCGGCTCATGGAATCGCCCTCGACGCCTGCGTGGGGCAGCCACGAGACGCCCCCGATCCCGATGACGCGGGGCGCCCACGTCCTGAAGGTCTCGTTCATCAACGAGTTCTTCAAGGGCAAGGAGGACCGCAACTTCTTCCTCGACTGGATCGAGATCGTTCACGAACGGCCGTAGCCGTCTGTCTGCGGAAACCGGTCCCCGGTAGGATGTGGGGCGAGTTCCGTACCCCCCATCCCAAGGAGGCCACACGATGCGGCGGCTTGCCATCTTCGCGCTCCTGTTCTGCTTCGTCCCCCAGGCGCAATCCGGCGAGGTCGGGTTCGAGGAGGAATTCGCCCTCTCGCAAAACCGCGCGGAGGCCCTGAAAAAGCTCGTCCCCGGCACGGACGACTACTACTACTACCACTGCCTCCACGCCCAGAACGAGAAGCGCCTCGCCGACGCGGAGAAGCTGATCCCGCTGTGGATCCAGCGCTCCGGCGGCAGCGAGACGCCCCGCATCCGAGAGATCCGGCTGCGCTCCATCCTGCTCGGGTACGACGCCGATCCCGCGAAGGCGTACGCGGCGCTCCGGGAATGGATGGGCCTCGCCTACGGGCACCAGCGGGAAATCATGGGCGAGGAACCCGGATTCCCTACGGCGCTGAACCCCGCGAGCATCGCCTGGGAAGCCCTGAAGGCCCGCGCCCTCGCAAACCACTCCGATCTCGGCGGCTTCACGAACCGCGCCCTCGAGCGGCTGGCGGGCGAAGGCCTCGACGGCCAGCGGCGGCGCCATCTTCTCCAGCGGATGGAACGCCCGGACGTCTCGAACCTGGTGGACCTCGTACTCGCCGATCTCGATTTCGAATACAGCGGCGGGTTCGGGACGATCCCGATCCACGCAAAGATGCTGCAGTCCCAGCTCGATGAACTGCTGAAGCGGCGGCCGGCCCTGAAGGACGACGCCAACTTCGTGACTACCTATCTCGTCCGGCTCCAGCCCGGCCCCGACGAGGACTGGCGCCACGACGAGGCCGCCCGCGAGCGCACCCTCGATCGGCTCTGGGCCTTCGTCTCCCCGCTCGCCCCCGCCTTCAACTCGCTCAAGGCCCACATCCTCTACCAGCGGCTCGCCCACGACCGCGCCAAGGGCGTCTACGACAAGGAACGGTTCCTCGCCTACCTGACGCTGCCCCGCCAGATGGGCTACATGGAGCCGAAATACCTGCAGCAGCGGCAGCACCGGGAGCATCCGGTCGATCTGTCGGCCCAATACGGCGCTTCGAGCCCGTTTCCGCCCGTCGGCAATGACGAGCCGCTCGTACGCGATTTTCTCGCCCATTTTTTCCTCGCCGAGGACGACTACAAGCCCTACGCCCGGCTCGTCCGGAGCGACTACCTAAAACCCCTCTTCGCCTAGACGAAGCTCGTCGCGGGCCTTGGCGATCCCGAGACATGGTTCTCGACGCTCGACAATCCGGGCTACGCCCAGGCGCTGAAGGAGCGGGTGGACCTGGAGTTCGCCCCCGCCAACAAGACCGCGTTCAAGGCGAACGATCCGGTCGAACTCTCGCTGTGGACGAAGAACGTCCCGACGCTCCTCGTGCGGGTCTTCGAGATCAACACCCGGAACTACTACCGCGAGAAGGGCGAGGAGGTCCCCTCGAACCTCGATCTCGACGGCCTGGTCGCCAACGAGGAGCGCACGGAAACCTACGCCGAGCCGCCCATCCGCCGGGTCCTGCGAACCTACAAGTTCCAGAATCTCTCGAAGAGCGGCGTCTACGTCGTGGAGTTCATCGGCAACGGACAGTCCAGCCGCGCGCTCATCCGCAAGGGCAGCCTTCGGTTCCTGGAGGCCCCGTCCACCGCCGGCCATGTCTTCACAATCCTCGACGAGGAGAACCGGCCGCTGCCCAAGGCGATGCTGTGGCTCGGCGGGCGCGAGTACGCCCCGGAGGCCGACGGCAGGATCGTCGTGCCCTATTCCGCGAGCCCCGGGTCCGTTCCGATCGTCCTGGAGCACGAAGGGGTCTGCACCCTGGAGCGCTTCCAGCACCTGCCCGAGGAATACGCCCTCCAGGCCCGGTTCCACGTCGAGCGCGAGTCGCTCCTCCGCGGCCGCAAGGCGTCCGTCCTCATCCGCCCGGCGCTCTACGCGAATGGCGAGCCGGCGACGCTTTCGATCCTCGAGAACCCGAGGCTCTCCATCACGGCGACGACCCGCGACGGCATCCGGGCCACCCGCGACGTCCCGGACTTCAAGCTCGCCGAGAACGAGGAGACCGTCCACGAGTTCGCCGTCGCCGACGATCTCGCAGAGATCCAGTTCACGCTGAAGGCCAAGGTGAATCTCCTCACCCGGACCAACGAGGAGCGTGAGCTCTCCGACAGCGCCTCCTTCCCGCTCAACGGGATCGACCGCACGGAAAAGACCGAGGATTTGCACCTCTCCCGCACCGACAAGGGCTACGTCCTGCGCCTGCTCGGCAAGACCGGCGAGGAGAGGCCCTCGCGGCCGGTGCAGTTCTCGCTCCAGCACCGGGACTTCACCGAGCCGGTCCAGGCCACGCTGAAGACCGACCCGGCGGGCCGGATCGAACTGGGGGCCCTGGACGGAATCGCCGCGATCAACGTCTCCGGCCCGGAGGGGATCTCCCGGACCTGGACGCTCGCGGAGGACGCCCATGACGGGCTTGACATCCTCACGGGCAAGGCAGGCGAGCCCATCCGCGTCGCCTATATGGGCAAGCTCGCCGCCCCGGCCCGCGAGGCCTTCTCGCTCCTCGAGATCCGCGCCGGCCAGTTCGCATCCGATCGCTTTGAAACGCTCGCGTTGAAGGACGGCTTCCTCGAGTTCGCCCTTCCGGAAGGCGACTACGCCCTGCTGTTGAAGGAGAACGGCCGGGCCTTCACGGTCCGCGTCGCCCCGGGCGATCGGCGCGAGGGCTACGTCCTGGGATCCGTCCGGCAACTGCAGGTGAAGAACGACACCCCCCTGCAGATCGAGAAAGTGGAAGCCGGCGACAAGGAGGTCGTCGTCCGCCTGAAGAACGCCTCGGAGTTCGCGCGCGTCCACGTCTTCGGGCAGCGTTTCCTCTCCGGCCGCGGCGCGTTCGGCGATCTGTCGCTCGGCTACGGCGGCCTCAAGTTCGCGACGCTCGCGAAGGCGGAGTCCTCGTACCAGTCCGGCCGGGACATCGGCGACGAGGTGCGCTACATTCTGGAGCGCCGCTACGCGAAGAAGTTCCCCGGCAACATGCTGGAGCGGCCGAGCGTGCTGCTGAATCCTTGGGCGACGACCGAGACGCAGACGGGCAACATCGCCCTCGGGGGTTCGGGCGTCTTCGACGTCATGGGTGTCGGCGGCGGCGGCGGCGGCCGGTTCGGCAGCCGCACCGGCGGCGGCGTTTCGGCCGGCCCCGGCGCGGAAACGAACCTCGACTTCCTGCCCGAACCCGCCGCGGTCCTCGCGAACCTGAAGCCCGGGAAAGACGGCCTCGTCCGGATCCCGCGGGAGAAGCTGGGTTCGGCCCAGGAGATCCACGTCGTGGCGGTGGACCCCACAAACACGGCCTACCGCTCGATCGCGCTGCCCGAGGCGAAGCACGCCTCGCTGGACCTGCGCCTGGCGAAGGCCCTCGATCCCAAGGCGCACTTCTCGGAGACGAAGGACGTCCGGATCCTCGCCGCGGGCTTAGGCCCCGTCCTGGAGGAGTCCTCGGCGCCGCGCTTCGAGGCCTACGACTCGCTCGACAAGGTCTACCGGCTCTACATGGCCCTGAACGCGAACGCCACGCTCGCCGAGTTCTCGTTCCTCCTCGACTGGCCGTCGATGAAGGATGAGGCCAAGCGGGACAAGTATTCGGAGTACGCCTGCCACGAACTGTCCTTCTTCCTCTCGAAGAAGGATCCCGCGTTCTTCGCGAAGGTCGCAAAACCGTATCTTTCGAACAAGAAGGACAAGACCTTCATGGACCTCTACCTCCTTAGCGAGGACCTCTCGAGGTTCCTGAAGCCCTGGGAATATTCCCGGCTGAACGTCGCCGAGCGGATTCTCCTCGGCCGGCGGATCGCCGCCGAGCGCAACGCCGCCGCGCGGCACGCGACGGACCTCTTCGACCTGATCCCGCCGAATCTCGAGCGCGCCGACTTCCTCTTCCGCACCGCCCTCTTCGGCAACGCCCTCTTCGACCAGCCGGGCGCGGAGCCGGGCCGGCCGGCGGCCGCGAAGGCGGCCCTGCTCTTTAGGGATGCCAGGGGAAGCGGAACGGGCGGGGCGGCGAACGCTTCCGCCCGGGAGGGCATGGACGAGAACGCCCCCGCCCCCGGGGCCGCCCCGGCCCCCCCGCCGGCTCCCGCCGAGGAAGCGCCGATGGTCAAGGCGGAGGCCGATGAAGCCCCCGAGAAGGAGTTGGCGGACGCGAAGTTCGACCGCGAGGAAGGGATGGCGCTTGAAAGGCGAGGGAGAAAGAAAGAAGCCAACGCCTACTTCGCCCGCGACCGGGCCCGGAGGGCTCCCGCCCGCGCGCACTTCCGGCCGCTCGACAAGACGAAGGAGTGGGCCGAGAACAACTACTACAAGCTGCCCATAGGAGGGCAGAACGCCGACCTCGTCGCGGCCAACGCCTTCTGGCGGGATTTCGCCGCCCATAAGGGCGACGGCCCGTTCCTCTCGCCCTCCTTCGCGGAGGCCACGCGGAACTTCACGGAGATGATGCTGGCCCTGTCGCTCATGGACCTGCCGTTCGAGGCAAAGGGCGTCGAGGCCCATCGCGCGGAGGGCAAGATCTCGCTCAAGGCGAAGGCCCCGGCCGTCCTCTTCCTCCAGGAGGTCCGCGGGACCGGCGGGCCTACGGAGAAGACCCCGCTGCTCGTCAGCCAGAACTTCTTCCGCTGGAACGACCGCACCCGCTTCGAGGGCCCCGAGCAGTTCGACAAGTTCGTGACCGACGAGTTCCTCGCGCACGTCCCCTACGGCTGCGAGGTGGTCCTCACGAACCCCACGTCCACGAAGCGTAAGCTCGACGCCCTCTTGCAGATCCCCCAGGGATCGCTGCCGGTCCTCGACGGCTTCTACACCCGCACGAGGCGCGTGGAGCTCGAGCCCTACAGCACGGCGAAGCTGGAGTACTACTTCTACTTCCCCGAGGCCGGCAAGGCCCCCCACCATCCCGTCCACGCGGGCTTCAACGGCAAGCCGCTCGCCTGGGCGGACCCGTTCGTCTTCAACGTGGTGGAGAAGCTCTCGCGCGTGGACAAGACGTCCTGGGACTACCTCTCCCAGAACGGCACCGCCGACGAGGTCGTCGGCTACCTGAAGCAGAACAACATCGGGCGGATCGATCTCGAGAAGATCGCCTGGCGGATGCAGGAGAAGGAGTATTTCCTGAAGGTGACGGCGCTCCTCGCCGCCCGCCACGTCTTCCACCCGACGCTCTGGTCCTACGGCTTGCTGCACCAGGACCCGGAGACGAGCCGGGAGTATCTCAAGAACCGCGACGATGTCGTCTCGCAGTGCGGGCGCGCGCTCCGCAGCACCCTTCTCGACGTAAACCCCGTCGAGCGGCTCGCCTACCAGCACCTCGAATACGCGCCGCTGGTGAACCCCCGGGCGCACCGGGTCGGCAAGCGCTGGCAGATCCCGAACGACCGGTTCTTCGCCCAGTACGAGCGGCTGCTCGAGGTCCTGCGCTACACGCCGGCCCTCGACGATTCCGATCGGCTGGCCGCGACCTACTACCTCTTCCTCCAGGACCGCGTGGAGGAGGGCCTCGCCTTCTTCGCGAAGGTAGACCCGTCCAAGATCGCGACGCGCCTGCAATACGACTATGTGTTGGCCTACGCCGAGTTCTTCGGAGACCGGCCGGCGGCCGCCCGCGCGATCGCGGAGCGCTACAAGGACCACCCGGTGCCGCGCTGGAGGAAGCGCTTCCAGGACGTCCTCGCGCAACTGGACGAGGCCGAGGGCAAGGCCGCGAAATCGGTGGACGAGAAGGACCGCGACCGCCAGCAGAGCCTCCTCGCCGCCACGGAGCCCTCGCTCGAACTCAAGGTGGAGAACCGCCGGGTCGAGATCTCGTTTGCGAACCTGGCAACATGCCGCGTCCACTACTACCGGATGGACGTGGAGCTTTTGTTCTCGCGCAACCCCTTCCTCCGCGAGGTCTCGGGGCAGTTCGCGTTTTTAAAGCCCAACCGCGCCGACGAGATCGCGCTGCCAAAGGACAAAAAGACCCACGCCTTCGACCTGCCGGCCGAATTCCAGAACGCGAACGTATTGGTCGAGGTCCTGGGCGCCGGCCTTCGCCGCGCGCAGGCCTACACCTCGAACGCCCTCTCCGTCCAGGTCGTCGAGACCTACGGCCAGGTCAAGGTCTCGCGCCGCGCCGACGGCGCCCCCGTCCCGAAGGCCTACGTAAAGGCCTACGCGAAGACCAAGGACGGCCAGATCAAGTTCTACAAGGACGGCTACACCGACCTGCGGGGGCGCTTCGACTACGCCTCGCTTTCGACGAGTGATCTCGACAACGCCGAGCGCTTCTCGATCCTCGTCATGAGCGACAAGGACGGCGCCGTCATCCAGGAGGCCGCGCCGCCGAAGCGATAGGAAAAGAACCGAGGCTCCCCCGCGTCCGGAGAAAACGATACAATGCCTTTAGGTGCAGGCGGTTGCGTTCGATGCGGGGGGATTGCGGATGGAAAAACGACTGACCGTCACGACCCAGGGCGAACAGGAGCGGCAGGACCGCGCCTACTGGCGGGGCCGAACCCCCGAGGAGCGGCTGGACGCCGTGGAAACGCTGCGGATCGAGGCAGGAAAATTCCTTTATGAATACCCATCCCGACTTCGAAGAGTTGTTGAAATCACTCGAAGAGAACCGCGTTGACTACATGATTGTCGGCGGGTACGCCGTGGCGTACCACGGCTACCCTCGATTCACGAAGGACATCGACATTTTTTACGACGCGTCCCCGGAAAACGTGACCCGCCTGCGCAACGCCCTGACGGCCTTCGGCTTCCAGGCGAAGGACTTGCCGCCGGAGGCGTTCGCGAAAAAGGGAACCGTGCTTACGTTCGGCGTGATGCCGACGCGCGTGGACCTCATCAACCAAATCGACGGCGTCGCCTATGCCGAAGCGAAGCCCAACGCGGTCCGCGGGAAGTACGGCGCCGTGGAAGTATCCTTCATCGGATTCCATGACCTCGTCCGCAACAAGCGCGCGACGCCGAGGGCAAAGGACAAGGGGGACGTCGAGGAACTGACGGGAAAGTGACGGCGAGCCCGCTCCCTGTCATTGATTCAGGCTCAGGCTCCTCGCCTCGCCGCCCCGCGTCAGGCGGGTCCGGCTTGGCGGGACTCGATGGGTGCGTAATGCCGCTCGGTCGGGCCCTGGTAGATCTGCCGGGGGCGCGCGATCCGGAAGCCCTCCTCGTGGATCATCTCCCGCCAGTGCGCGATCCAGCCAGGCGTGCGCCCGATCGCGAAGAAGACGGTGAACATGTCGGTCGGAATCCCGATGCTCTTCAGGATCAGCCCGGAATAGAAGTCCACGTTCGGATAGAGGTTGCGCGTGATGAAGTAGTCATCCTTGAGCGCGGCCTCCTCCAGTTTCATCGCGATGTCGAAGAGAGGGTCGCGCTTACCCATCTTGCCGAGGAGCTTGTGGCAAAAGGCCTTCAGAATCTTCGCGCGGGGATCGTACGACTTGTAAACCCGGTGGCCGAACCCCATCAGGCGCGCCTTCTTATCCTTGGCCTGCTGGATAAACCGCATGCCGTCGTCCCCGCTGTCGCGGATGGCCTCGAGCATCTCGATCACCTCCTGGTTGGCCCCGCCGTGGCGGCGCCCCCAGAGGGCCGAGATCCCGGCCGAGATGACGGAGTAGATGTTCCCGTAGCTGGAGCCCACCATCCGGACCGACGAGGTGCTGCAGTTCTGCTCGTGGTCGGCATGGAGGATCAGGATGACCTCGATCGCCCGGACGACGTCGGGGTCCGGGACGAATCCCTTGACGGGGGACGAGAAGAGCATGTTCAGCAAGTTCTCGACGTAGCGCAGCCGCATCGAGGGATAGACGACCGGCTCGCCGACGAACTTCTTGTAGGAAAACGCCGCAATCGTCCGAACCTGCGAGATGAGCCCCGCCATCACGCGGTCCTCCTGCGTGGACGTGAGCTCGTCCGGGACGGGATAGAAGACGGACAGCGACGCCACCATCGTGGAAAGAATCCCCATCGGATGCGCCCGGCTCGGAAACGCGATGAAGAAGTGGCGCATATCCTCGTGGATGAGCGAAAACTCGTTCAGGCGGCTCGAGAATGTCTGCAGCTGCGACTTCGTCGGAAGCTCGCCATAGATGAGAAGGTAGGCGGTCTCGACGAACGTGGACTTCTCGGCGAGCTCCTCGATGGGATACCCCCGGTAGCGCAGGACCCCCTTCTCGCCGTCGATGAAGGTGATCTTGCTCTCGCAGGAGCCGGTGTTCCCGTAGCCCGGGTCGAGGGTGATGTAGCCGGTCTTCGCGCGGAGATCCGAGATGTCGAAGGCCTTCTCCCCCTCGGTGCCGACGATTCCCGGCGTTTCAAATGCCTTCCCGTCGAGTTCGATCTTCACGGTCCTGGGCATTCGCTCCTCCTTCAGGGCAGGGGGACTTCGCACGCGACGCGTGCGATCGGATCGCGCACGAGCGCGACCTTTTCCGGGGTGGCGTCCGTCTCCTCGAAGAGGACAAGGAGGTTCTCCTCCTGAAGCCAGGGTTTCGGGAGGTAGTAGTCCTCCTGGATCCCCGTCATCCAGTAGCGGCCGAGGTTCCGGCCGTTCAAATAGAGCCAGCCTTTTTTCATCCCCGTGGGCCGGACGAGGATCGGGCAATCGCACGCGGCGAGTTCCTCCTTCGAGAGGCGGAACGTCGTCTTCCACCAGCGCAGCCACCCGCTAGGCGATGCCTCCGAGGGGTCCTGCCAGGGGGCGGCATCCCCGCGCGCCGGATCGAACCAGCCGGCGATCTGACCCGCGAGGTGCGCGCGATAGCGCCAGACGTTCAGCCGCAGATCACGGCCCCAGCCGATCGAGACCGGCCCCTCGAGGCCCTTCGAGTCGTCCTCGAAGTTCTTCCCGGGAATCGTCTTGTCCCGGATCTGCCAGACGCCCTTCACGTGGCCCAGGTTGTCGGTGAGCACCGAGAGGACGTTCTTCCCGCGATTGAGATCCATCCGAACGGAGATGAAGGGGTCCACGAAGCGGCTCCATTCCGGGGGATCCGTCGTCTCCGCGAGCTTCCCGTTAAGGAAGATAAGGCCTCGATCGGTAAGGCTCGTGAACGCGATGGTCTTGGTTTCGTTCCCCTCCTTCCCGCGCGCCCCCGCCATCGCGATGGGATCCGCGTGCTCCGCAATGAACTTCCACAGGAGCTTCTCGGAGCCGACCCAGTCGAAGGCCGTCCGGTACCAGGCGTAACCGGAGGTGTCGCCGAGGAAAGCGCGGTTCATCGGCTCCCACATCACGGTCCAGGAGGAGTCGTCAAAGCTTGCGTCGGCCTCGGGGCCGTCCTGGGCGAACCGCCAGTTCTTGAGCGCGGGCAGAGACGCGAGCCTCGCCTCAGCGGGCAGCGCCAGGCGGGCGGGCTTTTTTCCGGGCGTCCAGGTCCAACTTCTCGAGTCCTCCTCGCGGAAGCCCGCGACGCTCCCCTCCTTGACCTGGCGCAGGCGGTAGGGGCCGACGCAGACCTTGCCGCCGGCCTCGTGGGTCCGCGCCGCGAGGTCCGAAGGCACGACCAGGAGGTTCAGGACGGCGGGGCATTCCAGCCGCGCCCAGCGCGGGGCGGACAGTTTCGAGGGATCGACATCGGCCGTCCAGGCACCCTTCGACCAGGTTCCCTCGACGTCCCCCTTCACGACCGGACGCTTCTTCGATTCGATCGAGATCCGGGCCTGCTCGCCCGGATGCCGGCTGGACACGACCAGGAACGGCTCGCCGTCCGCGACGCCGCGCGCGAGGATGGCGCCCGAGCAGCCGAGGAGGCGGACGCCCTCCGCGAGCCCGACGCCCTCCACGACCGGCCGGACACTCCGCGGCGGGACCGAGAAGCCGGGCGCCGAGAATCCCCCGATCGAAAGATCGAAGACCGCCAGGTCGTTGCCGAGGTTCCTAAAGAACCAGAGACTCCCGCTCTTGTGCTTGCGGCAGCGGATCTCCACTTCCTTCGGCACACCCTTCGCCCGGGCCGTGTTCCCCGGATCGCCCTCGAGGAGGATCTCCTCGAAGAACTTCGTGTAGCGGGTGGGGAGCGAGAGCGGGAACCACTTTTCCCCGAAGGCGCCCGCCTCCGTGCACGGCGCGTGGTCGTCGTAGGAGGTGACCTGGAGGAACTGCGAGCCGTTCTCGAAGTTCGTCCCGCCGTGGAACATGAAGAAGGAGTAGCCGGCAGCGCCCTCGGCGAGGCAGCGCCAGGTCTCGCGCTCGATCCGCTCGCGGGGCACGACCTCGGCCGTGCACTTGAACCAGGTGTCGTCCCAGCCGGTCCAGAACTCCGTCGAGTAGATCGGATCGTTGGGATGCTTCTTGCGGAACGCCTCGAAGGAGTCGGCGGGCTCGAACGAGTTGATCGTGTCGATGGTCCCCTCGACCCAGCCGGAGCAGGTGACCAGGGGCACCTCGACGCCGCGCCGCAGGTAGCCGTCGCGCAGGTACGCCAGGTATTCGAGATCCTCGCCGGGCGCGCCGTAGCCGCCGCCGCCAAGCTCGTTCTCGACCTGGGCGAGGATGACGCTGCCGCCTTTGTGGATCTGCCGGGGCAGCACAAACGGGAAGAAGGCGTCCAGCCAGCGATCCACGTAGCGCAGGTACACGGGGTTTAGGCGCCGGAAGGCGACGCCGCGCTTTGCCAAGAGCCACGGCGGAAGCGCGCCGAGGTTCCACTCGCCGCAGCAGTACGGCCCGGGCCGGACGAGGACCCCGAGCCCCATCTCCTTGCACAGATCCAGATAGGCCCCGATGTCGTTCTCGCCCTCGAAGTCGAACTTCCCCTCCTCCTTCTCGTAGACGTTCCAGAAGAAGTAGGACTGGATCGTATTGAGCCCGAACTCGCGGGCCTTCTCGAGGACATCGCGCCAAAGCCCCCTCGGCACGCGGGCCGGGTGGACTTCACCGGAGCGCAGGAACACGCGCTTTCCGTTGATGATGAAGGATCGGGCGTCGGTGCGGATGAAGTCGGAAACGTTGGACATGGCCGGGGAGTTTACCACCCGCGGGCGAACCTGTCCCCGCGCCGTCAGGGAGTGCCGGACGCGCGCTCCTGCAGGACCCGGTTCCAGTATTCCCTCCACTTGACCGGGTTTAACTTGCATTCCTCGTTGCCCGTGGTCGCCTCCAAGGCGCTGACGATCTGCTTCCGAATCTCCTCGTTCTCCTCGGAATCCTTCCGGGTCGAATCCAGGCGGCTGATGAGGAAGGGAACGAACTCGATCGACTTCACCTCCCGCATCGACAGGACGGCCGCGGAGCGAACGTAGGGAACTGCGTCCCGCCCGAACTCGATGAGGGCTTCCTCGACCTGCCGGCGACTGTCGCCCGAAACCCCTTTCCAGTAATAGCGGAAGTCCTCCGCGAGAAGGCCCCGCGTCGTGAACGCGGGCGCGTTTTTCTCCGCGAGCAGCATCGGAAGCGAGTTGGGCTGCTGGAGGCGGCAGAGGGTCTGGAGGAGCGTATGCCGGGACACCTCTACCGAGACCTGGGGCAGGACCTTCGATATCTGGGCGGCGGCGAGCGCCGGATCGACCTGGATGCCGCCAAGGTTGTTCTTGAGGTTCTGGAATCCGACTTGCACGCCGAGAAGGATACTTTCGCTCTTCTCGAGATAGCCCTTGAGGAGGGGCTCGAACGATCGGGGGCTCACGGAATAGCCGAGCGCCTTGTAAACCTCGACCTTGGCGGCTTCGGAAATGTCCTCCCGCTCCAGCAGTTCGACCACGGTTTCGGTCCCGGATCCATCCGGAACGACGACGAGGAATCGGAGCAGCGCCTCGGAGGGAACGCCTTCCTTTTCGAGGGACTTGTTCAGGAGCGATTTGATTCGCGCCTGGACGGCGGCCAGAAAATCCGCCTGCTCGATCGCCATGAACAGGTGCCCCAGGCACTGCAGCGCCCCCGGGTCGGCCTCGGGGATCCGCTCCCGGAAAAAGGCCAGCGACCCCTTGCGAATCGCGCGGCGGACGGCGGCCTTCTTCGCCTCCTCCTTCAGTTCGTCGTCCGTGAACGTCCGGTCCTCGGGCCAGGGCGGGTCCGTCGTCGCCGCCTTGAACGCCTCCGCCATGGCCTCGCCTTCCGGCTTTGCGGTTGTCGGATTCGTCGTGTTCTTGCAGGCGGCCAGATGCTGCTCGTACAGGGCCTTGAGCTCGGGCGGGACGAAGGGGGCCGGCTCCTCGACCTCGGGGAGCTTGGGCGGCTCGGCGGCACAGAGGAAAAGAAAAGCCGCGAGGGGGACGGCTCGAGCGGCAAGTCGCATCACCGATATTGTAGCCTCCCCTTGCGCGCGGGAGCGAGGCCCGTACCATCCGCGCCGGAGGAATCCATGAAAGACATCCGATTCGACCTGTCCGGCCTCATGGCGGAACACATCGGCCCCGAGGCGGGGTTGTCGGCCAACGAGATCCGGGACGGCCTCGCGCGCGGCACCTCTGCTTCGGACTGGATCCGGAAGATCCGCAAGGAAGGCAAGATCGGGTTCCTCGACATCCCTTCCGACAAGGCCGTCGCCGACCGAATCGCGGCCGAGACGGCGCGGATCGCGCCGGCCTTCGAGAACGTCGTCGTCCTCGGGATCGGCGGCTCGGGGCTCGGCTGCCGGATGCTCCAGAACGCGCTCCTTCCCTCCTACGCGAACCTCCGCGACCGCGCCGCTCGGCGGAACCGGCCGCGCCTGTTCGTCTACGACAACGTCGACCCCGCCGAGTTCGAGGGGCTGCTCTCCGCCGCGCCGCCCGAGAAGACCCTCTACAACGTCATCTCGAAATCGGGGACGACCGTGGAAACGCTCGCGGCGTTCCTGCTCGTCTGGGATCGCCTGAAGAAGGCCGTAGGCTTGAAGGCCAAGGACCACGTCGTCCTCACGACGGATCCCTTGATTGGGCCGCTGCGGGAGATCTCCAAAGAGGAGGGCATCCTCGCCTTCGACGTCCCCGGCAACGTCGGCGGGCGGTTTTCCGTCCTCTCGGCGGTCGGCCTCGTCCCGGCCGCCCTCGCGGGGATCGACATCCGGCCGCTGCTCGCCGGCGCCGAGCGGATGGCCGCGCGATGCCTCGCAGAACCGGCCGAGAAGAACCCCGGCATCGCAGGCGCCGTCGCCCACGTCCTCTTCGCCTCCCGCGGCCGCGCCATCACGGCGATGATGCCCTACATCGCGGGCCTTCGGCAGTTCTCGGAATGGTTCGCGCAGTTGTGGGCCGAGAGCCTCGGCAAGAAGAAGCCCGGCGGCGGACATGCGGGCCTCACCCCCGCGAAGGCGCTGGGCGTCACCGACCAGCACTCCCAGCTGCAGCTCTACCTCGAGGGCCCGCAGGACAAGGTCGTGGGCTTCCTCGCCGTGGACGAGCGCGAATGCGACGTCACCCTTCCGGCCCCCTTCCCCGGAAAGACCGCGCTGAACTACCTGGGCGGCGCCACGCTGGGGGGTCTGCTCGACGTCGAGCGCCGCGCCACGGAAGCCGCCTTCCGCGACGTGAAGCGCCCCTCCTGGACGCTCACGCTTCCGCGCCTCGACGGCGAATCGCTCGGCCAGGCCATCGTCCTCTTCGAGCACATGACCGCCGCCGCGGGCCACCTCTTCGGCATCGACCCCTTCGACCAGCCCGCCGTGGAGATCGGCAAGCGCAAGGCCGACGCGACGCTCGGCAAGCCCGGCTCCGACCCGAAGATGGTCCTCCCCCCCGCCGCGAAGGCCCTTCCTGGCGGGTGGGTGGTGTAAGGGCAGGGGCGCCGCGCCTGTGTCGGCGCGCGGCGCCCGGCCGACGGTCAGGAAGCGCGCTTCGCGACCCGCACGTAGGAGCGCAGCACCGCATTCATCCGGGTCTGGTAGCCGTGCCCCATGCCGCGGAACCAGTCCAGGACGTCTTGGTCCAGGCGGATGTTGATGCTCGCCTTCTTCTGCGGCATCCGCACCTGCGCCTTCTTCCAGAACTCCGCGTCCAGGCGGGGAATCTCCGAGAAATCGATCCCCTCGTCGGAATCGCGACCGAGGAACTTCCAGTCAGTGCCCGATTTCTTCCCTGAAACGTTCGCGCTCATGCCTTGTCGCTTTCCGGGCGGAAATGATTCGGATCGTGTCGTTGCCCTTCTCGACGAACACGACCACCACGACGGATTCCCGAAGCCAGCCAATCCCGATCATCCGATCCTCCCCGTACTCCCGCCGCGCGTCCAAGCGGACCCGCATCGGCCGATCGAACAGGGGCGGAAGGTCGACGAAGTCGATTCGCCGCTTCCGGATGTTGACCCGGTTCTTGGCTTCGTCCCATTCAAACCTCACGCCTGAATCGTATCTACTTTTCGTAGTTACGTCAACGGCACGGCCGGACGCAGGAGATTTCCTTGCTTGGAGAGGTCCCAACGAACGGCCGAAATCCTACAATGGAAGCAAAGAGGAAGACATGCACCCCGACGACGCGAGAACGATCCTTTTCGACCGCGACCGGGACGTTTTCCTTGCCATGCAAAATTCCAGCATGAAACCCAACGCCGTCCTTTGCAAAGCCGCGAAACATGAAAGGAAGCGACAAGATGCGGAACCTGGCCCTAGCCGCCGTCCTTCTCCCCTCGATTGTCGGTTACATGCCGGCCGTCTTCGACAAGTATGAGCACCTGGCGAAGGACAAGTTCGTCATCCTGGGTCGGGTGAGCGGTCTCGTGGAACGGTTTGAGCTTCCCGACAAGGATGCCCCCGACAAGAAAGAACGACTCTTGGCCTACAGTTACAAAATCACGCCCCTCCAGATTCTGCGCGGCGACTTGAAAAAAAGCGACGAGTTCCTGCTCCCAGCAGGGTCCTATCTCGTTCCGGGCGACAAGATCGGCGTCTTGCAGAAGGACGGCTACAGGTATTCCGGCGGCGTCGCGGGCGTCGAGCTCGCCCCCGGGGCGACGGTCCTCGTCTGCTTCAACAAGATCGAGAAGGGCGAGATGCTCCCCGATTTCACTCCCTTCTGCATCTGGGTGGCCGTCGGCGGCGCGAAGGGCGGGCTCGAGTTCGAGGAATACACGGACAGGTTCAAGGAACCTCGAGACCGGCGTCCTTCCACCAAGAAAAGCCTGGAAGAGATCGGAAAGTTCAAGATCGACGCGTAGGACCTGCCCTCCCCGGCCCGTCCATCACCAATGGCCCCGGGGCCGTATGATCCGGAAGCCATGCGACCCGATCGACTGACGCTCAAGGCCCAGGAGGCGCTCACCGCAGCACAGGACTTCGCCTCGAAAAGCGGGCATCCCGAGATCACGCTGGAGCACCTCCTCTTCGCGCTCGTCCGCCAGGAGGAGGGCGCCGTCCGGCCGATTCTGGAGCGGATCGGCGCGAATCCGACCGCCGTCGCCGCGGCGGCCGCGGCCTCGCTCGATCGCCTGCCGGAGACGCGCGGCGGGCAGGTCACGCTTTCCCCGCGCCTCGTCACCGCCATCGAATCCGCCGAGGCCGAGGCCCGGAAGCTCAAGGATGAGTATGTCAGCACGGAGCACCTCCTCCTTGCCCTCGCGGAAGCCCCCGGCGCCGCCTCGGAAGCGCTGAAGGGCGAGGGCGCGACCCGCGAGCGGATCCTCAAGATCCTGCCCACGCTGCGCGCGGGACAGCGCGTCACGGATCCGAATCCAGAGTCGAAGATGCAGGCCCTCGAGAAGTTCACGCGCGATCTCACCGAGGCCGCGCGGGCCGGCAAGCTCGACCCCGTCATCGGCCGCGACGAGGAGATCCGGCGAACGATGCAGGTCCTCTCGCGGCGGACGAAGAACAACCCCGTCCTCATCGGCGAGCCCGGCGTCGGCAAGACCGCCATCGTCGAGGGCCTGGCAAGGCGCATCGTCTCCGGGGACGTTCCGGAAAGCCTGAAGGGGAAGCGCGTCCTCTCGCTGGATCTCGGCGCGCTGGTCGCCGGGACGAAGTTCCGCGGCGAATTCGAGGAGAGGATGAAGGCGGTCTTGAAGGAAATCGAGGCCGCCGCGGGGAGCGTCGTCCTCTTCATCGACGAGCTGCACAACCTCGTCGGCGCCGGCAAGGCGGAGGGAAGCGCGGATGCGGGGAACCTTCTGAAGCCGGCGCTGGCGCGTGGGGAATTGAAGTGCGTCGGCGCCA
>CAYHQZ010000070.1:0-16994 GCA_964358555.1 uncultured Planctomycetia bacterium | reverse complement strand
GGGGCTTTCTCGACGCCGCCGCGAAGCGCGGCCTGAAGGCCATCGTCCGCCCGGGGCCGCTCGTCAACGCGGAGCTGCCCACGTTCGGGATCCCGGCGCGCATCCTCTACGATTCGCGCATCCAGGCCCTCACAAGCCAGGGCAGCATCGCGATGCACGTCGGGCCTACCCGCCAATTTCCGATCCCTTCCTATGCGAGCGAGCGGTTCTGGAGTGAAACCGCCTACTGGTACGACGCCGTCGCGTCCGTCCTCAAGTCCCGGATTTTCCCCCGCGGCCCGGTGATCGCGATCCAGGCGGACAACGAGACGTCCTACTGCTTCCGCTGGGAGACGTTCGATCTCGACTACGCCGAGGACTCCATCCGGCTCTACCGCCAGTTCCTCCGGGGCCGCCACAAGGACGTCGCGGCCCTGAACCGCCTGTATGGAACGTCGTTCGCCTCCTTCGACGCGGTCGAGCCGCCCCGTCGGTTCGACGGCTCGCGCAAGGGCTCGCTCCTCGCCGCCCTCGATTGGGCCGCCTACAAGGAGTGGCAGATCCTGCAGGCGGTCCAGCGCTCCGCCCGGATGCTCAAGGAGCGTTCGCTTTCCGGCATCCCCTTCACCCATAACTTCCCCTGGTCCCCCTGCAAGCCCTTCGACCTCGGGGAGGCGGAGAACCTTTTCGAGATCGAGATTGCGGGGCTCGACTTCTACCTCAACCGCTCCCGCGCCGACCGGATCGCGCGCCGGACCCGGACGCTCTCCGCGATGAGCTGCCTTCCCACGGCCCCCGAGTTCGGGTGCGGCGCGTGGCATTCGCGGTCCGAGGCCCTCCTGCCCGATGACCTGTCGACCGGCGCCCTGGTCGCCTTCATGCACGGGCTCAAGGGCGTCAACTTCTACATGATTGCGGAGCGGGATCGATGGGTGGGCGGGGCGCTCCGGCGGGACGGCAAGCCCCGGCCCGGCTACCACGAATTCTTCCGGCGGTTCCACGCCGTGCTCTCCGCGACGGATCTGCTGCGCCACGATCGCGAACTCGAGGTCGTCATCCTGCGGGGCCGGGACAGCGATAGGCTTCGGTCCGCGGCCAGCGACGTGCGCGGCGAGCCGCTCGTCCTGCCCGCCGCCGCCTACCGGATCCACGCCTCGTTCGGCAACGCCGGAAGCACGGAGCGCTTCGAATCCCTCTTCGACGGGGCCGCCACGGCCCTCGAGGAAGCCGGGATCGATCACGACCTCGGGGACACGGGGATCCATGCCGGGGCCCTCAAGCGCTATCGCGTCGCGATCGTCGTGACGCTGGAGGCGCTCTCGGGGCCGGATCGGGAGCGTCTGGAGGCATTCGCAAAGGAGGGCGGGCGGGTCGTCTTCCTGCCGGGCCCGCCAACCCTCGACGAATACCTCCGGCCCCGCCGGATGGCCATCCCGTCGGCCGCCTGGAGCGCGGTCCAGAATCCCCGGAGCCTCCCCGACGTCCTGCGCCGGATCGGAATCAAGCCGGTCCTCGACCTGGCGGGCAAGGGGGTGCTCGCGACCTCGTTCCGCCGCGGCGGGAGCCGCATCCTGTTTCTCGCGAACGTAGGCGCGCGGGAATGCCCGGCCGAATTCTCGCTTCCCGCCCACCCGCGGCTGCGGGACGCCTGGCGCGGGGATCGGTTCGAGGCCGGCCCCGAGGGCTGCTACCGGATCCCGATGCCGCCGTCGTCCATCCGCATGCTCGTACCCGAACGGTTGGGGGTGGCCCCATGATCCATCAGGACGTCCGCATCGCCGACATCGATCCCTGGGAGTGGGCCCGGCTCGGGGAGTCTTTCCAGCAGGCCGCGCCCCCGCCGGCCCGCACGATTGCCGTCGTCCTCGAAAAAGGCCGCGTGCTCCGCATGTACGATTCCGAGCGGGGGACGCTCCCGCCGGGCCGCCATGCGGGCGGGCCGAAGTCGTTCGCGACCCGGCTCTTTGCCTCCACGAAGGCCGACCGCGTGATCGTCGCCGAGCGCTCCGCCCTGGAGGAGTATCAGCGTGTCGCTTCCTCGCGCGACGGTCGCGACATGGCGGTCCTCGATTGGCTCGCCTGGCGCGGGAAGATGTTCCGCGAGAAGTTCGCCTCGAAGATCGTGATCCTTCCAGAGCCTCCGGCGGACGCCGGCCCCTTGTCCTACGGCCGCGTGAAGGCGTTCGTCGGCCAGTGTCCGGACGGCCTGCTCGTCTCCGCCGTGTTCGACGGGGAGCGCCGCCTCTTCTCGGGGATTGTTCGCGTGGCGGGGAAGCAGATCGTCGCCTTCTCGACCTTCGGCGCCCTCGCGGCGGACGGAACGTTTCCGCATCCCGTCGATTTCCCCGCGGCCCTCAAGGCCGCCGCCCGGATGGGTTCCGTGCGCGCAGCGATCCGGGTGCCGATCGCCGTCTTCAAGGGTCTTGTCGCGGGCGCGCACCTCAAGAACCTCGCGGACGCCCTGAAGAAGGGCGAGGCGTGGGGCCAGGGCGCGAAATCCGAGGGCCTGGCGGCCGTCCTCGGCATCTATCGCTTCGTCGGCCCCGGCTCGCCCCAGGGCGGCTTCCCGATTCCCGTCTAGCGGGAGATCCGGATCCGGATCCGGGCGGGCGCTTCGGCGTTCCGGTCCGGGGAATCCCCGCCGTCGGCGCCTTCGAGGTTTTCCGATTCGGGGTTTCCCTTGATGTCCTGCGCGTCCTCGGTGAGCGCGAAGACGAACCCGCGCGCGGCGAGGGCCCGGCGGAAGTCCGGCAGGGAATCCGGCGGGATTTCGACGAGATAGGCGCCGCGGGCGCGATCCACGGCGCCGCCGCGGGACTTGGCGATGGAGGCGAGGGCTTCCGTGGTCCTTGCGGGCCTGCCCGCCAGGGTCCGCGGGGCGCGGAGCGTCCAGACCGGGATGCCGTCCGCGGCGAATGCTCCGCCGCCCGCGCCCTTCCGGTCGCCCTGCACGGCCAGGGCGACGGCCTTCCCGGCGTCCCCGGTTCGCTGGAGGTTTAGGGCGGCGTCGGGGGCGGGCGCTCCGGCCGGCGCTGCGAAGGCCGACGGGGCCGGGGCCGCAGGCGCGAGCCGGGCGATCGCGTCCGGGGCCTTCTCCTGCAGGGATGGATTCTTCGTTTCCCTTTCCCCGGAAAGGGCATCCCAGGCGAGGGGTTTTTCGATCGCATTTTCCTTGGACTTGTCGGAGTCCGTGCGTTCCAGGTTCTCATGGAGCATGGCGACGGGCGGCGGTTCGGCCGGCCTCGGAGCCGAAAGCCAGAGGGCCGCCCCCGCGCAGAGCGCGAAGGCCGCTGCCGCCGCCAGGATCGCGCGGAAGGCGTTGGGGACGACGCGAAGGGCGCGCGCGGACGATTCGACGGTTTCCATCACGCGGCGGGCGAAACCCTCGGGGGCCTTCTCGCGGGGCAGCGCGCGAAGCCATCGGACGACTTCGCGGTAGGTCATGGTGCTTTCCCACACGGTTCGACGCCGGACTTGCGCGCGAAGTTCCATCCGGAGAAAAAACAAGCCGGCGCGCCGAAACTCTTCGACGCGCCGGCGTGATCCGATTTCGCTACTTCGATATCCGGATCTTGATCGTGACGGTGTCGCCGGTCGGGGGGCTCTTCGCGCCGGGGTCCTTCGCGGGGATGCCCTTCTTCCCGCCCTTCACCTTCTTGGCGGGCGTCTTGCCGGAGCCGCCGCCCGCGCCGCCGGTCGCGCCGGCCGGAGGGGGAGCGCCGTCCCGGGCATCGCCGCCCGGCGCGGGCGCGTTCTCCTCGGCGACGGAGGCGTCCGCGAAGCCCTGCGCCTCGAGGGCTTTCCGGACCTCCTCCTGGGAGCCCTTGGGGATCTGGATCGTGAAGCCGTCGGCGTCCTGCTTCGCGCTGCCGCCGCCGGTCTTCGCGACGGCCTCGATCGCGGAGGCGATGTCGGCTTCCTTGTCCTTGAGGGCTTCGGGTGCGGTCAGCGTCCAGGTGGCGGCGGGCTTCCGCGCCGGCGCGGCCTTCTTGCCGCTGGCCTTCCCCTTCGCGACCTGGCTTCCGCCTTCGGGCTTCAGGCCGCCGAGGGCCCGCTCACGGGCGTCGGCCACGCCGGAATCATCCGCCTTCGCGTCGGCGGCCCGCCGGGCCAACTCGGGGCTCGGCGCGGTCGCGGGCGGAGGGGCCGCGGGCGCGGCGGGGGATTCAGCGGAGGCGATTTCGGCATTCTCGGGGGCATCGCTGCGGTCCGCGCTGGCCCTGCCGCGATGGGCGCGGGCGGGGGCCTTTTCCGGCGAGGCGCCCTGGGAGGCGCCGCCCTTGCCGGAGGGTTCCTGGGCCTCGGCGACGGAGGAAGAAGGGGAGACGGTCAGCGCCTGGGCGGCTTTCCGCTGCTCGGCGCCCGCCGTCCATCCCGGGGCCTCGGAGGCCTGGGACTTCATGGCGAGCCCGGCTTCGCCGGACGCGTTGCCCGCGCCTTCCTGCTCCTTCGCTTCCTTCTTCGCGAGGGTTTCGTCGGCCTCGACCATGGCGTCGGCCTTGCTCTTGTCCGCGTCCGCCACCGCCGGCTCGGCGGGGGCCTTGGCGCCGTAGGCGCTCGGGGCGGCGGCGTCCTCGAGAAGCCGATCGGCGGTTCCGCGCAGGGTGGCGTCCGCGACCTCGGGCGCCTCGCCGCTCTTCAGGTCGGCCGTCTTGTCCACCGGAGCCGTGGCGACCGCGGGGGCATCGCCGGACTTCCGATCGGCCGTCGGCGTTCCGGATCCCTTGGCGAGGGCGGAAGATTCCTGGGTCGGGGCGGGCGCGTTCCTGTCGACCACCGGGGCCTTGAGGGCGTTGGCGGAGACGGAACTCTTGTCGGCGGGCCGTTCGACGCTTGCGAGCTGGTTTCCGCGCTCCGTTCCGCCCTTGCCTCCGAAGAGCCAGAGCCCGACGCCGGCGCACAGGACGACGGCGGCGGCCGCGGCCATGAGCATCCGGAAGGGGTTTCGGACCTCGGCGGGCCGGAGGGCCTGGATCTTTTGGTTCGAGGGATGCCGCTTGGCCTTCGGGGCCGCGGCGCGCACGGGCTTTGAAAGCGGCACGACCTTCGGCGCGGATTCGAGCGAGTCGATGGCGGACATCACGCGGGAAGCGAATCCGGCGGGGGCAGGCAAGCGGGGAAGGGCGCGAAGGCTCTCGACAACCTTCCGGTACGCGCGGGCATCCGCCCGGCAGACGGGGCAGGCGGCCAGATGCGCCTCGGCCTCCCGGCGGGCGGCCGGGGTTGCGGTTTCGTCAACGAGATTCGCCAGAAGGTTCTCAAGCGCGCGGCAATCCATGGGTTCACTCCTGCTCCATTAGATGCTGCAACCGGTTCCGAAGTTCCAAACGAGCTCGGTGAAGGCGCGAGCGGACTGTTCCCGCGGGACAATCCAGGATTTGCGCGATCTCCTCGTAGGCTTTACCTTCTATGTCTCGTAGCAGAACAACGTTACGGAAATCGGGCTCCAGGGACTTGATGGCTTCCTGAACGGTGGACGCCCGTTCGTCCTGAAGGCTGATATGGACTGGGGTGGCCCCCTGATCCGGCATGGCCTCGATTCCCGAGGGGGGACGGTCTTCCGGGCCCTCCTCCGTCGAGCTTCCCATCGGGCGCTCCTTGTCGAGCCGCTTCATCGTCCGCCCCTTGGAATACGCGGCGTTGATCGCGATCCGGAAAAGCCACGTATAGAAGGAGGCGTTCTCCTTGAACGAAGCGAGTGACTGGTAGGTCCGGAGGAAGGCCTCCTGGGCGGCCTCCTCGGCCTGCGCCCGGTTTCCGATCAGCCGGAACGCGAGGTTGAAGACGGAATCCTGATATCGCAGGACAAGATGGTTGAACGCCTCCCGATCCCCGGCCTTGGCCTGGCGGACGAGATCGCGATCGGGATCGGTTGGGGCCTCCGCCGGGGCGCTCTCCGTGTCGGGCTGGGCGGCAAGCGGGATTTCCATCGGCGTGGGCACGGAAGGCCGGGGATTGGCCCCGGGAAGCGGCTTTCGTTTTCCGGAAATCCAGCGGATCGCCATCGGCCGGGATTCTAACCCCTGGAACCGCCCCTTGATCGGAGTTCGCGCATGGTATACTCGCACGGAGGACATTCCCCCGTTTTCCGTCCCCCGAGGCTTTCATGGCGGAGACCCCGAAAAAAAAGAAGGATTTGGCGCCGGCGGCGAAGCCTGCGGCGAAACCGGCGGACAAGCCGGAGGGATTCGACCTGGGGTTTCTCGACCCCTTCTCTCCGGCCGCCGAGGTGAAGGCCCCGGTCTCCGCGCCGAAGGCCGAACCCGCAGGCGAGCCGACGGATTCGGCGTTCGTCGAGGATCGGCGCGGCCTTCCCGGCGAGAAGCGTCCCGTTCCGGACAAGCCCGCCGCGCCGCCCCCGCCCGTCCCCGAAAAAACGGCGGTTGCCCCGGCGCCCTCGGCCGGAACGGAAACCGGAACGGATCTCGATTTCCTGAACCCGTTCAAGAATTTCAAGGAGGACGTCGAGGAGAAGGGCGCCTCGATTCCGCCGAAGGCGGAGCCCACCGGCGAGAAGACGGGCGCCACGCTCGTCGAGGCGCGGCGTCCCGCCGGGGCGGGCACGCCCGATCCCGGGCAGCCGGCGCCCCCGAAGGATGCCGAGGAGAGAACGGACGCCGTGGCTGCCCGGAAGGCGCCGGCCCCTCCGCCTCCTGCGCTTGCCAAGCCCGCGCCCGGATCCGTTTCCCTCGACGCGGATGTCGAGAAGACCTGGAAATCCGGTCCCCTCACGCGCGAGGTTCCATTCAAGGCGTTCGGCGGGACCGAGACCAACGCCGGGCTGACGGAGATCTCGCTGGACCGCCCGACGAATTCGCAGGGGGAAACCGCGGAACTGGCGACGGGCGTCTTCAACACCCCCGAACTCGGCTCCGGAGAGGACACGCGGAAATTCCACGACGAAGTCCGGGGCGCCCTGGACGCGCTCGACACCGCGCCGCCTGCGGGAGCCGCTTCGGAGGCGACGGCGGGCGTCGGCGCGGATCAGGAGGCCACGCCGATGCCGCGCGACTTCCCGACGATGCCCCTGCCTCCGGCGGCCGGCGCTACCCGCCCGCCCGCCCCGCCGGATTTCCTGCGCACCTCCGCGCCGGCCGCGGCCCGCAAGAGCCCCATCCTCCCGATCGCCGCCGCAGCCGTTCTCGTCATCGGCGCGGGCCTGTATTTCTTCGTCCTTCGGGGGAACTCGAACAAGACGGATCCATCCAAGGGCAAGGGAACCAACATCACCAAGAAGGATCCCTCGAAGGGAGGGATTTCAAAGGTCGAGCCCGTGAAGCCGCCCGTCGAGCCCGTGAAGCCGCCCGTCGAGCCCGTGAAGCCGCCCGTCGAGCCGGTGAAGCTGCCCGTCGAGCCGGTGACGCCGCCCGTCGAGCCGATGGTGGCCGAGGACCCCAAAGCGCTGAAGGATTTCATGACCGCGCTTCAGGAAGCAACGGTCTCGCTTTTCCGATCGATGGAAACCGAGGAAGTCGGAAGCGCCGAGGGACGGCTCGGCTGGGTCAAGTCCGACATGAGCACGGTCGAGATGCGGAACGGCGAATATCTTGTCGGAACGATTCTCTCGCAGAACGCCTCCGAGGTCGTGATTCGGGCCCAGGAGGGCAAGCAGGCCGGGAAACTCTACATCCCGATGGGCCAGGTCAAGGACATCCATAAGAACCTGATCCGCGGCGCCGGCGCTGCCGGCGGCGTCGGCACGATTCCGTGCACGATCTTCCTTCTCAACGGCTCGACGATCCGCGGGGATCTCATCGAGGCGACGGACGCGAGAGTCGTCGTGAAGACCGCGGCGGGGGAGATGCAATTGTCCCGGACGCAGATCAAGGAACTCCAGGGCGCCACGGGGCAGCCGATCAAGTTCACGGAATCCGGCGGCATTCCGAAGAGATACCTCCCCCCCCCGAAAGAGGTCGTCCTCCAGGATGGCCTCGAGCGGCCCGTCGCGGGTTTCGGCGTCCGCATCCCGGCGGGCACTCGCACGGTTCGCCAGCGTCCGGACCTGCTGGAGGCCCGGGCCGAGCGCTTGCCCGTGTCCATCGTCGTCCTCCGCGGCGCGAATGTCCGCCAGGCGCTGTCCCAGCAGATCGTCGATTTCAAGGAGGTTCTAGAGGCCGGCGAGTGGCGGCTGTTGACGTCCTCGGCGAAGCCCTTCAACGTCGGCGCCAACGAGGGGACGACCCTGGACATCGGCGCGAATGCCGGCAACAAGGGATGCGCCCTCTCGCTGTTGCGCCTGGGGAACGAGACCTGCGCCGTCCTTGTCGGCACCCCCTCCTCCCGGGAGTGGACCTCGTACGCCCGCGCGCTGGCGGAGGCCGTGGCGAAATCGATTCAGATCGGAGAGCCAGGCGACGGGAACTAGGGCTGCCGTTCGTTCCTGCGCCGGGCGTCAGGGTTTCGCCGCCGGAGCTTCAGGCGTCGGGGACGGGTTTTCCGGACCGGCGGGGAGCGGCCAGAACCTGCGCAAAAGTTTCGTCCGCTCGTAGTTGTCCATCAGTTCCCGCAAGGCCTTCTCCCTTCGCAGGGATTCCCAGTCCCGTCGGACGGCGTCCCGGATGTCCTTCAAGGGCGGCGGCATCGGGCGTTTGACGTTGGTCACCAGGATCAGGTGGTAGCCACGCTCGGACTCGATGGGACGGCTCACGGTCCCGATCAGGAGGGGCCTCTGTATCCCCGGTTCCTCCCCCTCGAACGCGACCTTCGCGATCGGCTCGAAATCGGGCCGGCCGCGGCGCGGGAACCAGCCGAGGTCTCCGGGCTCGAGCGCTTCCCGGCTTGCCCGGTGGTTGGAATGTTCCTTGACAAGTTTTTCCCACGAGGTGTTCTTCAGGTAGAGCTCGCGGACCTCGTCCGCGCGCTTCTTGGCCCATTGGAAGGACGCCTCCCGGGCTCCGTGCAAAGGCCGGCCCGAATCGTCCATGGCGGCAATCAGGATGTGGCTTGCCCGGATTTCCGCGTTGCCGAACACCACCCGGTTCGCCTCGTAGTGGTCCTGGAGATCCTGCTCGGTCGGGGGGGTGATGAGCCTGGAGAGGGCGAGGTCGTTGCGGATATCCCGGCGGACCTCGATGCCGGTCTTGCCGCTCAGGCTCATGACGTCCTGCGCCCGGGGCTGGCGCTGGATCCGCTCCTGGAGCTCCTGGAAGGCGTTGTCGATCTCCTTCTCGGTGACGGGCTTTCCGATGTTGTCGAGGCGGTCCAGGATCACGGCGTCCTGAATGAGGCCCTCGAGCGCCAGCAGGATCCAGGCGCGGCCCATCTTCCGGAGGAAGAAGGGGAGATATTGATCCGTCGATATCTTCTCGCCGCCGATGATGCACGCGACGTCCCTCTCCCAGGGCTTGCCCGCCTCGGGCAGAAGGACTCGGTAGTCCGTCCGGAGCTTCTGGAAGGCTTCGTCCTGCTGCGCTTTTGTCGGGGCGGCGTCGAGGCCGAGGGTCTTCCGGGTCACGCCCTCGAGTTCCAGGAGCCGCTGCATGAGATCCTGAAGCCCCTCGTTCGTCAGCTCGAGCCGGGCCAGCGCGCGCCGGAGGCCGTCGCCTGCGGCCCAGGTGCGCATCACCCGGGCTCCGCCTTCGCGCGCCTCCTCCACGCGTTCCTTTGAAAGCCCCGGGATCTTCTTCTGGAGCCCCTCCCAGTCGGGTCGTCCGGCGACGAGGCTTTCGATGAGCGCCTTGACGGCGGCGGCCTTCTCGGCGCTTTCCAGATCGTTCCCGAGCAGGGCCAGGCCGATGGTTTCCCACAACTCGCTCTCCAGAAGTTTCTGCTGGAAGTCCTTCATCCGGGTTTCGACCTCGGCGTCGGTCGGCCGGATGCCCAGGCGCTTCGTCTCCCGATCGAACACGAGGTGGTTTGCGAATTGTTCGAGGACGGGCGCGTGGAACTTGGATTCCATGATGCGATCCAGCAGATCGCGGCGCGTGATCTTCCGGTCTCCCGCCTGCGCGAGGAGCTCCGGGAGATCGTCGGGGCTTGCGGGGGCCGGGAGCGGTGCCGATCGTTCGTCCGGAGCGGCGGCGAGGAGGAGGAGCGCGAGGAAGGAGAGGCGTCTCGTGTTCATCGGGAGGGTCGGCCGGTGTCTTTTCCCAGTCCCGGATTGTAGCGCCTGGCGGGCCGACCGCGTCAGGGCGAAAGGTTCGCCCGGGCCTGTTCGCGCGCGTGGGCGAGGATCCGGGCCGTTTCCTTCCAGTCGGGCGTGAGGAGGACGAACAGGGCCGTCCCTTCCCGCAGGATCCCCATCGAGAGGGATTCCGCGCCCGGCTCGTCGAAGCGCCGGACCCCGCCGTCGGCCTCCGAGTCCTTCATCCCGAGGGCCTTGCAGGCGGCCAGGACCGCGGACAGCGCCGCCTCCGCGTCGGTTCCGTTCGGGTAGCGGGCGGCCGCGAGGAGCGCGGCGGCCTTCCCCTGGACTTCGTAGCGCCCAATCGCCGCCGTTACGGTTCCCCGGTCGAGCCCGAGGCAGTCCCCCTCCAGTCCCCAGATGAACTTCTCGTCGAAGGAGAGGCGGCGGCGGACGAAGACGCGGCTCGTTGTCTCGAGCCCCTCCGGGGGCAGCAGCGCAAGCGTTGAGGGCTCCCGGCCCTTTGGAAGATTCGGGTGGTCCCGCTCCAGGCGTTCGACGGCTTCCCGCCCGATCCGGACGAACACATCTTTCGGGAAAGGCGCGTCGGCCTCCACGAGCAGAAGCCAGCGGCCCCGCCAGACGTGCATGGATTTGGCGCCGAGCATCGAGGCGTCCCCGATCCCGGCGGGCTCGCCCTCGAAGCCCTCCGTCTTGTAGAGGTAGATCCCGCAGGCCCCGTCGGCGTCGATCATCTCGAAGAGGTCCGCCTGGATCTGCGGCGGCGGGACGTCTTTTGCGACCTCCGGCGCGATGTAAATCTGGTAGGCGCTCCGGACGAACCCGTAGGCCAGGAAGTCCTCGCCCTCTCCGTCCATCCGATCGAAGAGGCCCTTGCCGGCGAAAATCCTCGGGCGGGGGAATTTCGTGGAGAGGTCTTCGATCTTCGCGGGCAGGCAGGCCGCGAGGGCGGCGTCCTCGGGCTGCGCGTAGTGGGAGACGCAGCCGGCGGCGGCGGCGAGGAAGGCGAGGGCGGCGAATGCCCGACGCGGGAACTGCGCGCGCGGGCCGCTCATGGCACTTTCACCGCGATGAGTTCGGTCAGGGCGGGGTCGAGCGTGCCGAGGCCGGCCTTCTCGCAGGGTTTCATCCAGAGTTCCATGGGGTCCTTCGCCTTCAACCGGAGGGCCTTGCTCTTCCCCCCGGTGGTCTTTCCCTTGAGCAGCTTCCAGGCCTGGTTGTCGAGGGCGAGGCCGTCCTTTCCGAGGAAGAGGCCGTTGTAGCCGCTGCGGTTGATCCCGTCGTAGACGATCAGGCGCAACTTGTCCTTGAGGACGGGGATCTTGTTTAAGTCGGCGAGCAGCGCCCACTGGCCGTGGATGGCCTCCGGGAGCATGTGGGCCCCTTGGTGCAGCTTCATGGCCCCCGAGAAGTGGAAGCCCAGCAGGTGGGGGCGCAGGTGCGGGAACTGGATGTAGCCGTCGATCTCGTCGAAGATTTTCGCGACGCGGGTCTTCGCCGTCCCGAGCGGGTATTCCTTCTCGGAGAAGTTTGACGCGCTCCGGCGGTAGTCGCCTTCCCCTCCGCCGTCGGAGGTGTGGCACCAGAACCGGACGCCCGGGGTTTTTACGTAGTCCGCGGTGAACCAGCCGTTGCCGTCGAGCTGGTTGGAATCGCGCTCGATGACGACGAGGTTTTGGCCGGGGATCCCGGCGGCGACGAGGGACTCGATGACGTGATTGAGGAGTTCGAGCTTCGTGGGGCCCTCGGCGCGGCTGTGGCAGCCGTTGACCTGGAGGCCGATTTTCTCGCCGGGCTTCACGATTTCGCCCCAGGCGGCCTTGGCGTCCTCCTTGCCGGTGTAGGCGAGCAGCGCCTTGTCGAAGATCTCCTTCACCTTCGGGCCGAGGGCGTCCTTGGCGAGGGTTTTGACCGAGTCGCTCGTCGCGATGACGATCCTCGACTTCGCGGGAGCCGCCTCGGCGGCGAGGGCGCCCGCGCCCTTCGGGCGCAGGACCGAGGGAAGCAGGATCCCCGCTGCGGCGCCCGTGGCAAGCGACCGGATGAAATCGCGCCGGCTCAAGTCTTTGATGGACACGGTGTTCTCCCTCCGAGACATGCCCCCTTGGCGATCGATTGCTCGGCGCGTTCAGGGTACGGAAGCGCGCGGGGGGGTGTCAACCGGAACTTCCGGGTCCCGCGGCGGCGGCGCGCCGAGAAGGCAGGCGAACAGGCGGTGGAGCCGGCCGAGGAGGTCGGGCGGGGGCGCGCGGACGAGGGCCACGAAGAGCATGCCCATGACGAGGCCGCCGATTTCGTCGGAGAACCAGTGGCTGCCGAGGGCGAGCCGGCCGGCGCCGACGACGAGGATGAACGGCAGGAGCGCGAGCGCGAGCCTTCGGGAGCGGGTCCAGAACAGGAAGAAGAACCCGAACATGACCGTCATCCGGTTCGAGGGGAAGGATTCGGAGGACATCTCGTGCACGCCCGGATCCCGGATGAAGCGCTCGAGGAGGACGAAATCCTTCGCCTTCGATGGGCTCGGGCGGTGGATGGGGCCGGAGATTTTCCGGCAGGCGGAATCGAGCGCCACGAAGGAGAGCGCCAGGCACAGGCCGAACGCCACATTGTCGCGGAACGAATTCTTCCGGAGGAAGATCAGGTAGAGCAGGATCGAGAGCCCGCCGATGGCGACGCCGACCTTCTCGATGTTCACGATCCAGACGATCGTCCGGTAGGTTTCGGAATGCACGATGGGATCGTGGAGGGCGTGGGCGACGGCCTCGTCGAAGGCCATCGCTGCCGACCGGGCGGGCGGCAGGAGCGCGACGAGGGCGACGACGGCGGCGGCCGCGAGCGCGACGAGGAGGCGCGGCGGGCGGCCGGCGTCGGGAAGGGCGGTTGCCGGCCGCGCGTCGGCCGGGGGCGGGGGTGTCGGAGGCGCCGGCGTTTCGTTCACCATGAAGGGTTGCGCATCTTCGGCGCGGGCTGCGAATTTGCAAGGACGCGGCGCCTCGGGGGCGCATTCCCCAGTTGATGGAGCGTTTGTCGGGGGCGGGGCACGGCCCTAGGCTCCCGGTCTCCGCACGGTCCACGGCATGTAGACGAATTCATGGCGTTGGACCGTGCTCCGACAGGTCGCTACGGTCCGCGCCCCGCCCCCTCCTGTTTTTTGGGTGGGGAATGCACCCGCGCCTCGGAACGCCGAGCCGTTCGAGCAGGGGGGCGACGATCTCCATCGGCAGGCCGATGACGTTCGAGCGGGAGCCGGCGATCCGCTCGACGAGCGGGTCGTGGCCTTCCTGGATCGCGTAGCCCCCGGCGAACCGGGTGGGATCGGCTCGGCCGAGGATTTTCGCGACGGGGGCGTTTCTCCGGAGGGTCACCCGGGAGGCGGCGTAGCGGACGATTTCGCGCCCGCCTCGCCGGAGGACCACGCCCGTGCCGAGGACGTGGGTCCGGCCCGCGAGCGCTTCGAGGAGCGAAACCGCCGCCTTGCGCGAGCGGGGCTTGCCGAAGAGTTGGCCCCGGAAGGAAATCATCGTGTCCGCGGCGAGGACGAGCGCGACCGGGTGCTTGCGCGCGACCGCGGCGGCTTTCCTTTTTGCGTTCTCGACGACCGTCGCGCGGAGCGTGTCCCGCCGCACCTCGCGCGCCGCAGACGGAACGACCCGGAACGCGAATCCCGCCTTCGCGAGCAGCGCCCGCCTTGCGTTCGAGGCCGAGGCGAGGATGAGCACGCGGTTCGGCCTATCCGGCGGTCGCGTCCGCACCGCCCGATTGCTTCTCGACCATCGAGGCGAAGGATCGCCAGCCGGCGATCTGGGCGGGGGTGAGCGTGGCGGGCTTGCCGGCCTTCAGGCGGTGCTCGACGGCCCGCAGCCAGCGGCGCGTCTCGCGGGGCAGCGCGACCTTCTCGTTCACCACCAGGCCCGTCACGGTCTGGCGCTGGTGCGCTCGGCGGATCCGGAACTTCTTGCCCGTGTGCAGCGCGTAGCCGAAATCCGCCACGATGAATTTCACGATCCCCAGGATTCGCCGGGCGGCGTCGTCCGCGTCCGCCGGGAACGAGAACGTGAGGTCGTCGGCGTAGCGGGTGTAGGTCGCGTTCATGCTGCGGGCGAGGGATTCGAGCCGCGCGTCCATCATGAAGTTGACGAGGTTCGCGAGCCGCGGGCTCGTCGGCGCGCCCTGGGGAAGGGCGTTCTCTCGGGTGCAGATTCCGGAGAGAAGGACGCTCGCCTCGCGGTTCCAGCCGGCGGCGAAGAACCAGTCGCGGATGCGCAATTCGCTTGTCGATCCGAAGAAATCCTTGAGGTCCATCCGGACGACGACGGATTGGCCCGCGTGGGCCTTTGCGTTCGTGACGATCGAGTGGCCTCGCTCGAAGCCGGTCGCGGTGGGATGGGCCGGAAGCCCCCCGAGGATCTTCCGGAGGACCTTCCGCTGGACTTCCTTGAGGGCTGGGTTCGGGGCGGAAATCGTCCGTGTTCCGTCCGACCGCTTCGGGATTGTGAACGTCTGGTAGCCGGCGGGGACGCCCCGGATCTGGTCGGGGCTCATTCCCAGCCGCTTCGAAACGTCGTCGATGCCGCGGCCCCGGTCGGGGGGCGGGGCGCCCGCGAGCGATTTCAGGAATCCGAACAGGCCCATGTGCGTTGCCCTCCGGTCTCGATTCGGAAGAGGCGGGCACGGGGTTCAAACCCGCGCCCGCGTCGCCTTGCCAAGACTGCGAGTCTTGCGACCCGATTCCAGGAGGTCCGTTGGGACCCGGACGGCGAAACGCCGCCCTGCGCCCTGCGTTTGGGCGCCGCCAAGGTGACGGGGGCAACGTAGGGCAGGGGCGGGGACGGGTCAAGGGGGACAAGATATGGGACGTTGTAAACTTGCATGCGTGTGCTAGGGCGCCGACCGCTTGCGGAGACCTTCGGGCGGCAGGCGGTTGGACCCGTCCGCGGCCTTCGGATACGTTGTCCGCCATGACGAGAACCATCCGGAGAAGCGTTGCGTTTGCCGTCCTCCTCCTTCCGGCGTTCCTCCTTGCGGCCTGTTCCGCCCCCGTCGCGGCCGGTTCGGCGGGACGCGCTCCCGTGGTGGTCCTGCCCGGCGACGAAACCTACGCGGCCGAGCCCGGCAAGGAGGACGGCCCGCGGACGGCGGTGCTCGCGGGAAATCCCAAGGCGGCCGGCCTCTACACGGTGCGCGTGAAAATCCCCGCGGGCGCGAGGCTCATGCCCCACTCGCATCCCGACGCGCGGATGGTCGTCGTCCTGTCCGGCACGTTCCACTACGCCTACGGGGATCGCTTCGACGAGGCCGCCTTGAAAACGCTGCCGCCGGGCTCGTTTTTCACCGAGCCCGCCGGCATCGTGCACTTCGCCTGGGCGAAATCCGGCGAGGTCGTCGTCCAGGCGACCGCCGTGGGGCCGAGCGGGACGAAGATGGCGGGCGCGGGCGCGAAGCCGTAGCGATCACGGGCCCTGCGGCGTGGCGGGTGCCGGGAGAATGCGTCGGCCGACGAGGAGGGGATCGAATTCCGGGCTCTGGCTCCCGTAAAACAGGTTCAGGACGTATATCCCCTCGAAGCGTACGGGCACTTGGCGTTCCGGCGGCGGTTCCAGGACGATGACCCGGAAGAGATGGGGGAGGTCGTCGCGCTTCGTTCGCCCGTAGATCCAGCAGGCCCAGGTCCCTTCGGGGTGGTAGGGCCAGCGTTCGTCCTGCGGTTGGATGTGCGAGATCTGTCCGTCGATCCTCGCGTAGCACCCGCGGGCTTCTCCGGACCGGTCGCGGAAGGCCGTCCAGTTCAGGTCGGGATCGACGAGCGCGGAAATCTCGTCGTTCGTCAGGGTTCGGACGACCGTCATGAACGGGGCGAGCCAGTTCCCCCCGATATCCTGGCCGTCGTGAATGTCCCGGAGGACTTCCCTCGTCGGCGCCGCCGGCTTTTTCGAGGGGGTTTCGAGCGCTCGCACGGGCGCGCCCGGGGCGCCGTACGCCGGATTGCCCGGCCAGCGGAAGACGTAGGGTTCCAGGGCCGAGATGAGAGACCGAAGCGGCGCGTTCGCCGGCGGTCGCGCGGGGACCCGGGGCCGGAGGACGTAGACGCCGAACAGAAGGGTCATCGCGGTCCAGGCAACGAGGCCCGCGGCGGACAGGACGAACCCGACCTGCACCCTCGGGCGAGGGGACGGCGTCTGGAGCCCGGATGGCGCCGATGGTTCGGACGTCGCCCGCGGTTCTTCCATCTCCCGTTCTCCGGGGGAGTATATCCCCGCGGTTCCGCGTCCCCGCGCCCGCGGGGCGCCGCCGTCGCCGCCCGGGCGGCGGATCAGTCGGAGACGATCAACTTGATTTCGTCGGAGTTGGCCTTGAGCTCCGGGGCGTACATCGCGGAGGCGCGGGTGGGGAGCGCCGAGAACCGGCCGGGGGTTTCGGCGCGCATCCGGTAGGAGACGCTGTGCTTGTCGCGGGCGAGCGCCCGGGCGAAGAAGACGACGCGCTCGTCGCGGAACTCGACGTAGGCGCCCATGTCGTTGCCGTTGTAGCCGCTTTTCACCTCCACGGGCTCGAAGCCGGCGGGCTTCATGTCCTCGAAGACGAGGTACTCGTAGTCGTTCTTGCTGTCGATCTCGAGCTCGATCTCGACGAGGTCCCCGCTCTTGAGCGACGCGAGGTTTGAAAGCTCCTGGCGGGCGTATTTCTCGGAGCGCTGGCTCACGACCTCGCCCCGGGTGCCCGCGACCGCCTCCGACTTTTCCTCCCGGACGAGTTTGTAGTACTTCCGGTTCACCTTCACCTCGAGGCCGGCGCGCTTGATGTCGTCCTCCAGGGTGAAGACGCCGAGGTAGGCGTTGAAGTAGAGGGGGCCCTTGCCCTTGCGGCGGATCTCGACCGTGTGCTTGCCCCCCTCGATCGCGTCGCCGACCATCACGAGTTTGTTGTCGAAGGT
>CAYHQZ010000069.1:0-17098 GCA_964358555.1 uncultured Planctomycetia bacterium | reverse complement strand
CATGAATTCGTCTACATGCCGTGGACCGTGCGGAGACCGGGAGCCTAGGGCCGTGTCCCGCCCCCGACCAACGCTCCATCAACTGGGGAATGCATCCGCTACTTCGCCACGACCCCTTCCATCTTCAGGACCTCGAAGTCCTTTCCCTTGATGCGCTTGAGCGTCGAGAGATCGTCGTCGCTCCAGCGCGGATCCGGCGCGCCGGAGACGAACCAGTCGGAGCCGTTGTCGGCGACGATCATCCCGTAGGTCTTCATCGCCGCGAGGATCGGCTGGACGCTCGCGGGGAAGGCGGAGGCGTCGAAGGAGGCCTTGAGCCTCACCCGCATCCCCATCGGCGGCAGGTTCGGATCGGCCGCCTTGCTCGCAAAATGGGTCGCGGGGGGGACGTAGGCGCGGCGGCTTTTCGCGACGGTGAAACGGATCGCGTGGCGGATCTCTTTGCGCTCCACCGCCTCGTCGTAGCGCACGAGCCCCGGGAAGATCGGCAGCCCCGCCGCGTCGGCCGACGTCCATCCGGCGGGCCGCGCCGCGCTCTTCGCCAGATCGAAGATCGCGCCGGAGCCGGCCTTCCAACGCTTGCCGCCCTCCTCCGGCCTCGCGGAGAAGAGTTCGTAGAGCTTCCAGTTGTCGCGATCGAGAACGAGGACGTGCCGGTCGCCCTCGCCCTTGGGTCCGCCCTCGACGGGCGCGTCGGGCGGAATCGGGTACGACCCCGGGTCGGATTCGTCCGCATATTCGAACGAGACGGGGACTTTCGGCTGCGTGCCCGGGACGACGACGTAGGGGATTCCGTTCGGGGCGCCGTTCCAGACGGTGCCGAAGTCGGCGTGCAGCGGCTTTTCCGCGCCGATGCTGGCGATGAGCTTCGCGGAGTTCGGATCCACGGGGTCCTTGGAGACGTCGCGGTTCCAGGGGTCGTCGTCCGGGAACGGCCGCTTCCCGCCGAGGCTCGCGTTCGCGCCCAGCTTCGTCTCTCCCGCGGCCGCCGGCGGCGTCCCGCCGTCCGACTTCGTCCCATCCTCCGGCTTCACGCCGTCCTTCGGGGGCTTCGCCCCCTCGTCCGGCGTTGTCGCCGGATCGACGGGCTTCTCGACCGGCGGCTTGCCCTTCCCCTTCTTCCCGCCCCCCTTCTTCTGCGCGGCGAGCAGCGCAAGCGGCAGCGCCAGGACGAGGACGGCCAGCAGCAGGAGGTTCCGGCGGGAGGGAGCCATGGCAAGGGGGATTGTAGTCCGTGGCCACGCGCCCATTACGAACGGAATCCGATCCGAGGCTTGGGCGCTTCCGCGGGCGGCGACATGAGCCCCCGGATGGCGTCGAACACGATCCGGAACCGGGCGTCGCACTTTCCCTCCAACGCGGCGAGCTTGCGGGCCAGGTCCCGATTCGAGGACAGGACTTCCCGCATCCGCACGAATGCCCGAACGACCACGAGGCTCGCCCGCACGGCCATCGGGCTGTTCAGGACGCTGGCAAGCATCACGGCGCCGTGTTCCGTGAAGGCATGGGGCCGGTAGCGCCGCCCGCCGCGGCCAACGTTTGAGGTCACAATTTGTGACCTCAAAGAATTCGCCTCTTGTCCCGTCAGTTGGAACATGAAATCCGCGGGGAACCGACCCTGGTTCCGTTTCACGGCCTGGTTCAAAGCCTTCGTCGTCACGCCATAAAACGTCGCGAGGTCGACGTCCAGCATCGCCTTCCTTCCGCGGATGAAATAGATCGCCCGCTCCACCCGCTCGACGGGTACGAGGGCGGCAGCGCGGGAAAGGAATTTCATGCGGGGAAGATGCCACATGTTCGTTTGGTATTCAAGGCGCCATCGCCACTCCCTGAACGTCGCCCTCAAGGGGTGCGCCGTTTCCTCCACATCGTCCCGGGCCCCCTGCCCTCGCAGGCGACGGCGCCTTTCGCCTTCAGTTCCCGGAGCACGACGCGGGGAATGTGATTGCGTGCCCGTGGAGACGCGCCACTCCTCCCCCGGCAGCCGTCCTTCCGGTGCGGACGGCGGGGGCCTATTCTTTCGAGGCGTCCCGAAGGGGCGCGCAGCCGCCATGAACCGACGACCGATTTCCGTGACGATCGTCGCGTGGGCGCTGCTATTCGTCGGGGCCTCGATGCCGACGGGGGCGGTGCTGGGGTTCACCGTTCCGCAAATCCGGGCGGCCATCTCGATGAATCCGATTCCGCTGCCGTGGCAGATCGCCTCGGCGGCCCTGGGCACCATCGTGATCACCGTCGCCGGCATCGCCCTGCTCAAGCGCCGGGGCTGGGGGCGGCCGCTCTATGCGATCTGGAGCCTTCTCGCGGGGGGCCTGTCGCTCGCGACGCTGCAAAACCCGGTCATGACGGTTCCGTCGTGGGCGTGCTTGGGGATCTCGCTCTTCTTTCTCTACCGCCCCGCGGCGAACGCCTACTTCGCCGCCGCGAACGCGCAGACGGATTCGGCCGGCGACGTGCCCGTGCTTTCCGAGGCGCCCGCGCCGGAGGGCCTCGCCCGGCGGATCCTGCGGCTCTCGCTCTCCATCGCCGGGGGCTTCTTCGCCTACGGAACGGGGCTTCTGGCGTTCTTCCGGACGGACCCGCCCGAGGCGAAATTCGCCGCCATGGGATTCTGCCTGGTCTTCGCGTCCGCCTGCATCGCGATCGCCGCGACGCTCCAGCGCCGGGGCCGGCGTTGCCGCGACGCGGGCGTCTCTATCCTGTGCGGCGGGGGCGCCACGATCATTGCGATGTTCGGCGTCTTCCAGGCCTCGAAGATGCCGGAGGTCATGGCGCAGTTTCCCGACAACCCGCTCGAGATGCTCTCGGACACCGCCTTCGGCGCCGCGACCGTCGGGGCCCTGATCGCGTCGGGCCTCGCCCTGCTCGTCTTCGGACTCCTCCGGGGTAGACTGGCCGCCGACAGATCCGGAAAGGAGAGCCGCCGATGAAACGCCGACGCTTCCCCGCCCCGCGGAGGATCGCGCTCGCGTTCGCCGCATGCGTCCTCGCCGCGCCGTTCGCCCCCGCGAACGCGCAGGAAAACGGCGACGGACCCGCCGCGCCGGCGCCCGCGGCCGCCCCCGCGCCGCCCATCTTTGCGATCCGTCTGCGCGACCCCGGCGCGACCTGGAAGGAATTCCGGGCCCGGGGCAAGACGGCGCTCGGCGACGGGTTCGAGCGCGGGATCAATCTTTCGGAGCGGGACATCGAGCCGCTCGAGCGGTTCCTGGCCGAGCTCGCCCCCGGCAGGCCGTTGTCCGTCGTCGGATTCCCTCCCGTCGCGGGGGAGCACGAGCCGATGCTTGCGATGTTCTGCGTGCCGGCGAAGGCCGAGGGATTCGAGGAGCGCCTCCGCGCAATGGGCGTATCCCCCGTCCTGAAGGCCCCGGAGGCCGGCGACGCCCGGATTCTGGCGCCGGGCCTGCCGGAGAAGGGCGAGGCGCGGGTGCGGTTCGACGAGCGCGCGAAATCGCTCCTGTCGGACAAGGCGGCGCGAGAGAAGGTTCTGGCCCCGCCACCCGATTCCGATCTCTCGATCGCGATTTCCATCGATGCGTTGCGCCGGACGCTTCCCGAGCGGGTCCTCTCCAATCTCGTGGAGGAAATCGGCGGCCGGGACGTCGAGCGATGGCTCCGGGGCATCGAGGATCGCCCCCCGGCGGACGGCGCGGAGGCGGGCTCAATCCTTCCGCCGCTTCTCGAGATTGCGCGGCTTGCAGGCGCACTCGGGACGGGCATCGAGACGGCGGAGATCTCCGGGCGGTTCGAGAAGGAGGGCGCGTCCTTCGCCGTCGCGCTTTCGTTCCGGAAGGGCACGCTGCCCGACCCCGGGGAGCCGCCGAAGGCCTCGAAGGCCGCGACGCTTTTGCCCGGCGACGGGACGGTGTTCGCTTCGATCCGGATTCCGCCAAACGTCTTCGATCGGCTCGCGGAACTGGCGCAATCGAAGCCCGGCAGCGACGCGAAGGATTCACCCGCCGGACTTTTGCGCCGGCTGCTGCGCGCCCTCGGCCCGGACGCGGCGTTCGAGATCCGCCTGCGCGGATCGGGCATCGCGACACTGGCCGCCGTCTCGCCGCGCGACAAGGTTTTCCCGAACGCGGATTGGCGGGAGCTCCTGGCGCTCGAGGACAAATTGCTCGCGGAAGCCCTCTCGATGGCGGGGCCCGTCTCCATCGAGCCGAAGGAGTCCCGGGAGGACATCGAGGACCAGCCCTGCGTCCGGCGGGAGGCCGTCTTCGATTTCGAGCGGCCCGCGGAGCCCCGCCGCGCCCAGCCGCTCGCCGCCCTCGAGCGGCTGTTCGGCTTCTACGAGCGGACATTCGGACGGGTCTGGACCGACATCGCCGGGGCGCGCCTTGCGACCTCCGGCCGCGGCGCGGGACCGGATATCAAGGGAATGATCCGGCGCTCGAAGGCCGGCGGGAAGGTTCCGGAGCCGCTATCGCGCGCCTGGGCCCGCCACGGGGAGGGCGTTCACGCCCTGCTCGCCATCCCCCCCGCCCGCGCCCTGCGGCACTCCGCGGAGATCATCCGGAAGGCCTCCGAGGGGATCCCCGAGGCGGATCGCGCGCTCGGCCCCTTCTTCGGGGCCGCCGAACGCTTCGAGGCGTCCGCGTCCGACGAGCCCGTCTCGTTCTCGCTTTCGTTCGGCCGCGACGCAGCGACGCTGCGGGCCTTCCTGCCCCTGGAAACGCTCGGACGGATCCGGCAGGCCGTCGAGGAGTCCTATCGCGCGCCCCGCGCGGAAGGCGACGTGCGCATCCATCGCGCGGGCGGACGGGTGTTCCACGGGATCGACGGGCCGATCATCATCGATTAGGAAGGAGAGACCGGCGCGGGCGGCGGCGGGGGATTCTTCGCCGGCGGGATCCAATCGGCATCCACCGGATTTTTCATATCCTTCTTCTCCCAGAGGACCCGGCCTTCGGCGTCGAGGACGGCGACGCGGTTGGCCTTCTGATCGGTCACGAGGAGCCGGCCGCCCGGCAGGACGTCGAGGTCGCGCAGGCTCGAAAATCCCGACGCGACGTCCCGGACGACCTTCCCGTCCTTGCCGATCTCCACGATCTTCGTCTCGAGCGCGGCCAGCGTCAGGCCGGAAGCAAGCCGCGCGGCGCAGAGGACCGCTCCCAGATCCTCCGCCTTCCAGGCTTCCTTGCCCTCCGCGTCGAATTCCGAGATCCGGCCGGCGCGCTGTTCGGAAACGAGGATGTTCCCGTTCGGAAGAAAATCCGCGTCCGTGGGCCCCCCGAGCCCCTCCTTCTTCCAGACTTCCTTGCCCTCGTCGTCGAGGACAACGACGCGCTTGGCGTTCGGCTCGCAAAGAAGGACCCGCCCGGGCGCTGTTCCCGCCGCCCGGACCTCCACGTCCTTCACGATCGCCTCGCGCGGCCGCTCCCAGAGCGTCGTGCCGTCCGCCTTCAAGGCCCGAATCCCCTCCTTCACCGTCACGACTGTGACGCCCCCCTCGATCCGCGCCGCCTTGTGGGGCCGCGTCAGCCCCTCCGCCTTCCAGACGACGGCCCCCTTCGCGTCGATCTCGGAAACGACGCCCGCGCCGAGCTCGGAAACGAGGAGCGTGCCGGTCTCGGGAAACGTGGGTATCGCGGCGGGCGGCGCTTCCGTCGGCCCAGTGGAAGCCGGCGCTTTCGGAGGCTCCCCCTCCGGCGCGGCGGCAAGAAGCGAAAGCAAGAAGAGGCAACCGGCGGACATTCGCATCATGCCGCCATCCTACCCCGGCGCCGACGGCGCCCGAGCCGCTCTTACGTCCGGAACCCGATCCTCGGCTTGGGCGACGCGACGGGCGGCTCCATCAGGCTCCGGATGGCGTCGAACACCGCGCGAAACTGAACGTCGTATTTCCGCTCCAGCGCGGCGAGCTTGCGGGCGAGGTCCGTATGGCCCTGAAGCATCTGCCGGTGGCGAACGAACGCCCGCATGATCTCGATGTTCACCCGCACCGCGCGGGGGCTGCGAAGCACGCTCGAAAGCATCGCAACGCCCTGTTCGGTGAAAGCATAGGGCAGGTACTTGATGTTCGCGCCGCGTTTCAAAGCCCCGAAGCGAAGCCGTGAGGCGCCCGCGCTCCCCTTGTCTTCGTCGTTCAAGATCACAATTTGTGATCTTGAACGGAGAGCCTCGTCCGGGGTGAGCCGGAACAGGAAGTCCTCAGGAAACCGCTCGATGTTTCGTTTGACGGCTTGGACCAGAACGCGCGTCTCGACCCCATACAGCACGGCCAGGTCGGAATCGAGGAGAACGCGCTGCCCCCGAATCAGGAGAATCCGTTTCTCCGCGCTCGCAACGGGCACAAGGGCGGCGGAACGGGGAGGGAGCCGCATGCGGGGATACATACCACATGACCGTTTGGTATTCAAGGCGGCGCCATCCCGCCCACGCCGCCGCGCAGTGGCCGTACGCGCGGGAGCCCGAAACCCTACGGACCCGCGCCCTTCGCCCCACCCGGCAGCGCCGGCCGCTCCACGGACTTGAGGTGCCAAAATGGAACCTCAAGATTCCGATCGGGTCGTGCGTCCCCCTACGGCCCCGCCTTGGCGGGCTTGCCGTCGGCGTCGAGGGTCTCGATGACGGGGGCGCCGTCGGGCTGCAATCCCACGAGGACGCGGCGCTTCGCGCTTGCGTCGAAGAGATCCACCCGGGGGGTGCCGTCGGGCCGGACCAGGACACTCGCCCGGAGCTTGCCCTTCGAGTCGGAGAGGACCAGGCCCATCGAGGTGTCGGGCTGGCGGCCGAGCCGCGCGACGACGCGGCCCTCGTTGTTCTTGATCTCGACGGCGTTGCTCCGCGACTGCAGATCCAGCCGCATGGTGGCGATGACCGCCTGGTAGAGCGCGACCACCGCGAAGATGAGCGCCGCGAGCACGCCGATCCGCAGGCGCACCGCCTGGCGCTCGAGTTTCGCGATCCGATCCGCCGCCGCCGAATCCGGCGCGCCCGTCGTTCCGTTCATCGTTCCCTCCTGGGGTTGGGTTTGAGCCCCACAGGATACCGCGGAGGGGGCGGATGCGCCCGGCCGGCGAGCGGAAGCGCCGCCCGTCCTCAATCCACGCGCAGCAGGAAGGCCTTGAGGTAGCCCGACTCCTCGCAGGGCGCGCGGGAGGGGTGGTCCGGCGATTCGCGCCAGAGATCGAGAACGCGGGCCTCGCGCTTCTGCTCGCGGGCGACGTGGGCGAGGACGCGCCGGAAGTCCTCGGGGCCTATCCGCTGGCTGCAGCAGCACGAAAGCAGGAGCCCCCCGGGGGCAAGGAGCGGCAGGGCGCGGCGGTGGATTTCCGCGTAATGCGAGAGCGCCCGCTGGATGTCCGCGCCCGACCGCGCGAGCGGAGGCGGGTCGAGCACGACCGCATCGAACCGCTCGCCGCCCTCCTTGAGCAGGGCGGCGACCTTCTCGAAGTCGCCCGCCTCCACGCGGATGGGGATGGCCGGGTCGGCCGCGCGCCCGGCCTCCAGGATCTCGAGGGCCTTCTTGCCCGACTCGACGCACACGGCCTCGCGCGCCCCACCGAGCAGGACGGCCTCGCGCGAGAAGGCGCCCGTGTAGGCGAACGCATCGAGGAGCCGGGCGCCCTTGAGGAAGGAGGCGAAGCGCCGGCGGTTCTCCCGCTGGTCGAGGTAAAAGCCGGTCTTCTGGCCGCGCGCGAGGTCGGCGAGATGCTCGACGCCGTTCTCGCGGATCTTGTGGAGCGCAGGAGGCGCCTCGCCCCAGAGCGGGCCTTCCCGGTATTCGAGGCCCTCCTCCTTGCGCGCCCAGGCCTCCGAGCGCTCGAGGATCCCGGTCAGGCCGGGCAGCGCGGAGCGAAGGGCGGCGAGAATCGTCTCGCGGCGGATCTCGACGCCGGCGCCGTTCAGCTGGACGACGCAGAACGGCGGGTAGAGATCGACGATGAGGCCGGGCAGGCCGTCGCCCTCGCCGTGGACGAGCCGGCAGGCGTCGGCGGCGAGGTCGAGCGAGAGCGTCCGGACCCGAAGCGAAACCGCGGCGGCGAGGAGTCGGGAGAGGAGCGCGTCGTCGAGGGCCTCGTCCGGATCCCACGTCACCATCCGCACCCGGATCTGTGAGGACGGGGAATAAAAGCCGCGCCCGACGAGGTTGCCCTTGGGGTCGCGGACGTCCACGGCTTCGCCGGGAGCCGGCGTCCCCTCCACGCGCTCGATTGCGCCGGAGAACACCCAGGGATGCCCGGCGAAGACCGGTTTCACGCGGCCGGGCTTCAGGAAGACATTCGTCATGGATTCGCTCGTTTCCGGATCACAGGGTAACCGCCGCCGTCCGCCCGGGGGCCGAAAAAGAGAAAGGGCGGCGGAATGGATCCGCCGCCCTGAAAAAGGAACGAACTACTTCTTCTTCGCCTTCTTCTTGCTGGTGCAGGCGCACTTGCAAGCGGCCTTCTTCTTCTTCGCCATCATCGTCCTCCTTGCAGGCGGCCGGACGGGGCTCCAGTGAAAAACCAGTCGCTCCCGATTCGGCGCGTTGCGGGATTGTCGAGGGAGATCGCCTTCCGCATCAAGCGAATTCCGATGTCCGGAAGCGGGGATCGGCGTCCGCCAGCGATCTTCGGGGCCATGAAGATCGCGATCCGATCGACCGAGCCGAGCCGGAAAAGCGACGACAGCGTCTCGCCGCCGCCCTCGACCATCACCCGCCGAAGCCCCGCGCGGAACGCCGCGCGCAGGACGCTGCCGAGCGGCGGGCGCCGGCCAGGGAAGCGGAGCACGAGGGCGCCTGCGGCCTCGAGCGCGCGCACGCGGGCGGCGGGGGCAAGGCGCGAGGCCGCGATCCAGAGGGGCGCGCGCCGGGCCGAGCGGACGAGGCGCGAGGAAAGCGGCGTGCGGGCAAGCGAGTCGAGAACGATCCGGGCGATCGGCCGGCCCCACTCCGTCCAGCCGGAGAGCCCCGGATTGTCCGCAAGGACCGTGCCCACCCCGACGAGGACGGCGTCGCACTCCGCTCGCAGGGCCCTCGCGGCCGCGCGGGAATCCTTCGAGGTGATCCATTTCGAGTCCCCGCCCGCAGCGGCAATCTGGCCGTCGAGGGTCATCGCCCACTTCGCGAGCACCCAGGGGCGTTTCGACTCCAGTCGCGCGAGGTATCCCTGATTCAACCGCCGGGCGGCGGCGGACGCGGCGGACATGCGGGAAACCCGGATGCCGGCACGCGCGAGCAACGAAAGCCCCCGCCCCCGCACCCGCGCGTCCGGATCCTCCATCGCGTAGACGACCCGCGCGATCCCGGCGAGCGCGAGCGCCTCCGTGCAGGGGCCGGTCTTCCCCCGATGCGCGCAGGGCTCGAGCGTGACGAAGGCCGTCGCGCCCCGTGCAAGGGAGCCCGCCGCCAAGACGGCCTCGACCTCGGCGTGGGGGCCGCCATAGCGGCGGTGGAAGCCCTCCCCCACGACGAACCCGTCCCGAACGATCACGCACCCGACGCGGGGATTCGGATCCACCTCGATTCCTGCGCGCGCGGCAAGCGCCAGCGCGCGCTTCATCGCGGCGGCGGCAGAAATCGCCGGAGGGCGGCCGGTTCGCCTGGGCATGCCCGATATTCTGGCGTCCGAGCCGCCGGAAAGAAGCCCCCGGGCACGCGGGCGCACAGCCGTGCGCCCCTACTTGGCGCGCTCCAGGTACTTCCCGTCCTCGGTGCTGACCTTGACCTTGTCGCCGATCTTGATGAAGGGCGGAACCTGGACTTCAAGGCCCGTCGAGACTTTCGCGGCCTTGTAGACGTTGGTCACCGTCGCGCCCTTCAGGGCGGGCTCGGTGTCCGTGACCTCGAGGATGACGGCGCTGGGCAGTCCCACGCCGACGACGATGCTCTCGACGCGCTTCACGTTCATGGTGAGATTCGACGTGAGGAATCCCTTCTTGTCCTCGATGAAAAACTTCGGAATCGTGAACTGCTCGTAGGACGTCGTGTCCATCACGACCACTCCGTGGGCGTCGTCGTAGAGGTATTCGACCTCGGCGGTGTCCACGTCCGCGACCTCAACCGAGTCCTTCGATCCGAATCGGTGCTCGACCATGTTGCCCGACTTCACGAGCCGGAGTTTCGCCTGGACCATCCCCCGCCAGTTCCCCGGGGTCACATGCATGAGGTCCACGACATCGTGGAGCTCGCCCTCGTAGATGATGGCCATGCCCTTCTTGAGTTGGGTCGCGGGAATCGACATGGGCGTTCTCGAGGGAAAATACATATACTCGAACGGCGAGCCTTCGCCAACCCATTCCATGGCCGTGCATCTCATCGCGGAAATTTCCAAGGCCCGGGTCCGCCGGAATTTCGACCGGGCGGCCGCCAGCTACGCCCCGGAGGCCGGCATCCAGCGGACGCTCGCGGCGACCCTCGCCGCCTGGGAGCCCCCGCCCGAAGCCTGCCCGGAGCGGCCGGTGCTGGACCTCGGCGCGGGGACGGGGTTCGTATCGGCCGCGATCCGCCGCGCCCGGCCCCACGCCCGGATCGTCGCCGTCGATCTCTCGGAGGGGATGCTGCGGGCATTCGAGAACGTCCCCGGCGTCCGGCGGGTCGCCGGGGACGCCGCACACCTTCCCGTCGCGGTCGGAACGTTCGGGGCGGCGGTTTCCGGGCTTTCGCGGCAGTGGATCCCGGACCTCGTCGCGGCGCTCTCGGAGGTCCGGAGGGTCCTCGTTCCGGGCGGAACGATCCGCATCTCGGCGTTCGTCGAAGGAACCCTCGAGGAGATGCAGCGGGCGCTTTCGCGAGCGGACGCGGACGTCCCGGCGCACCCGCTTAGGACCGCCGCCGCCCTCCGCGAGGCCGCCGAGGCGGCCGGCCTCGTGGTGGACCGCGCGGCAACCATGCGCCGGATGATGCGCTTCGAGCGGACGCGCGACCTGCTGGCGCACCTGCGGCGAATCGGCGCGGGGACGGCGGGAATTTCCCCGGGAAGGGTTTTGCTCTCGCACGAACGCCTCCTCGCCTTCGAGGCGGCCTACCGGCGGATCTCGGGGGGCGGGCCGCTGCCGGCGACCTTCCTCGCGGCGTTCCTGCGCGCGAGGAAGTAGAATCGGGGCGCGCCACCGTGGAACCCGAACGCACCCTCCCCTCCGAGGCTCACGAGCCGTCCGTAGGCCAGCTCGCGATCCGCAAGGGCCTCGTCTCGAAGGAGCGCCTGGAGGAGTGCAAGAACGTCCAGCGCGCGCTCGCGAGGGCCGGCACGCCACGCCCCCTCTGGGACATCCTCGTCGAACGGCGGGCCCTCACGCGCGAGCAGGCCGACGCCCTCCGGACCGAAAGCCGCCTGCCCGGCCCCGACACGCTGATCGCCGGCTTCGACGTCATCGCCCGGATCGGGCAGGGCGCCATGGGGGTCGTCTACAAGGCCCGCCAGCGGGCGCTCGACAAGATCGTCGCGCTCAAGATCCTCGCCCCCCATCTCGCCCGGGATGTGAAATACATCGAGCGCTTCCTCCGGGAGGCGCGCGCGGCCGGCCAGCTGAACCACGCGAACGTCGTGCGGGGCATCGACGTCGGCGAATCGAACGGCTTCCACTACTTCGCGATGGAGTTCGTCGAAGGCGAGACCCTCTACGACCGCATCAAGCGGGAGGGGCGCCTGCCCGAGCGGACGGCCATCGCGATCGCGCACCAGATCGCCCGCGGACTGGACCACGCGTCCCGGCGCGGAATCGTCCATCGCGACGTCAAGCCGGGCAACGTGCTGCTCACGGCGGAGGGCGTCGCAAAACTCGCCGACCTCGGACTCGCCCGCCAGCTCGGATTCGAGACGGACGCGGACGACGGGGCGCTCGGCACGCCGAACTACATCGCCCCCGAGCAGGCCCGGGGGGAGCCCGACGTGGACAGCCGGGCCGACGTCTATTCCCTGGGCGCGACGCTCTACCACCTGCTCACGGGAAAGCCGCCGTTCACGGGTCCCACGGCCGCCGTGATCATGACCAAGCACCTCACCGATCCGGTCCGCTGGCCCGAGGATGCGACCGGCGTGTCCGCCGGCGCGCGCGCCATCGTGGAGTGGGCCATGGGAAAGGACCGCGCCCGGCGTTACCAGCGGCCGGCCGATCTCGCCGCCGACCTCACGGCCGTCCTCGAGAACCGGGCGCCGAACGGCCCGATTCTCGACCCCGAAAAACTGGCGGAGCTCCTTCCCGGCGAGACCTCGATGGAGGCCATCCCGGAGGAATTCGAGCCCCAGGCGGAGGCCGCCCCCGAAAAGGCGAGGCCCCTGTCCTGGATCGCGCTCGCCGCCGGCGCGGCCCTTCTGGCCCTCGTGATCCTGCTTTTGCCGCGCGGCGACAAGCCCCCGGCGGACGCTGAAAAGCCGAAGCCGGAGACGCCGACCCTCCCGCCCATTTCAAAGATCCAGGACCCGCCCCCGGAGGAGAAGAAGCCTCCGGTCGAAATCAAGAAGCCCCCGATCGAAGCCAAGAAGCCCGAGCCGGCACCCAAGAACCCCGGGGAGCTCGCCTGGGAGGAGACGCAGGCCTTCGACTTCGCCCATCCGCTCGAGCCCGGCGCGGCGCTCCAGCGCTACCGGAATTTCCTCAAGGCGCACGCCGCCTCGCCGCTCGCCGAGACTGCGCGCCGCCGCATCACCGCCCTGGAGCGGCCGCTCCAGTCGGAGGCGGCGAAGTCCTTCGAGGGGCCGAAGACGGAGGCGCTCCGTTCCCTTCGGGGCGGCAGGCTTTCGGAGGCGCTCGGGGCGATTTCAGCCGTTCCGAAGAATCCGAAGAACCCCCTTCTCGAGGAGGCCCGCCGGACCGCGCGCAGCGAAATCCTCTCCCAGGCCGGCCTCGAGCGCGTGCAGGCGGTCGCGGAGGCGCGCAGGCACCTCTCGGCGAAGGACCGTACGGGGGCCGCCGCGTCGCTTGCAATCGCGGAAGGCCTCACGCCGGCCGAGGCGCCGACGGACGACCTCGAGGACATCCGCGCCGGAATCCTCGCCATCGCGCGCGACATCGAAGCGGCCGCCCGGCGGAAAGCCTTGCTCGAGTCCTGGCGGAAGGCGTCGGCGGCCTCGGAGGAGGCCCGGGGCCGGCTCGCCTCCCTCGATTTCGAGGGCGCCGCCGTCCGCCTCGAGACCGCCGCGCGCGAGGCCGGGGAAACGTTCGCGGATCGCCTTCGCCGGGAGGCGCAAGGCGCCCGCGCCGCGGCCGAGGCCTGGAGGCGGATCCGGGCGGCCGCGCCAACGCTCGCCGGCACCGAGGCCCGCGTGAACGGCGCGAAGGTCCGGATCGCCGCCGTCGAAGGGGACTCGCTGCTGCCCGCCGGGATGGCCCGCAAGCCCCTCACCTCCCTCGACGCCGACACCCTCCTGCGCCTCGCCGGCGGGACCGACCCGCGGCCCTCCCTGGTCGCCGGCGTCGGAATCCTGCTCGACACCCTGGGGCGGAGCGCCGAAGCCGAGAAGCTCTTCGCGGACGCAGGCGACGAGGGCCGCGCCTGCCTGGCCCTCCGCGAGGCCCGCTCCAAGCCGCCGCCGGAGATCTCCGCGGCCGTGGCGGAGGAGGCGCTCGAGCCTGTCCGGGAGGCGATCCGCCAGCAGGACGCCGACGAGGCGAGGAAACGCCTCGCCGAGGCCCGCCGCCAGGACGTCCAGAAAAACCTCGGTCCCGACGGGGAGGCGAAGTTCGCGGCGCTGGAATCCGAGATCGACGACCTCGAGGCGGCCGACGGCCCGGGGCCGCGGACGCTGCCCAATGGCCGCACGGAATACCGCTTCCGGTTCCGGGACGCCTCCGAGCTCGACGCGCTCCGCAAGCCCGACGCCTGGGGGATCCTGAAGGGGACCCTCGTGCTCCTGCCGGGCCGCGACGGCTGGGGCCAGCCCATCCGCTCCAAGGAGGCCTTCGAGGGCGATGTCTCCGCGGAGCTCGACTGGATTCCGACGGCCGACGCCTCCCTCGCGATCTCCTGCGGCGGGGCTCACGCGATCCTGGCGGGCAATCCCCTGAAGGCCCGCCTCTTCGAGGGCATATTCGTCGACGGCCCTTCGGCGAACTCGCCCGAAGCGAGCGTGCCTACGCCGCGGGGCGGGATCCTCCATGTCCGGCTCGCCCGCGCCGGGGGCCGGGTCCGGCTCACGTCCGGCGACGACAGCATCCTCGACATCCCCGCGCGGCCGGGCGGCGGGAAGGCCCCGCTGGCCCTGCGCCTGCGGAAGTCATCGGCCGTCCGGGCGCTCGCCTTCTCGGGAAAGGCGATCCCCGACGACGACCAGCCCGCCGCGCCCGCGGGCCTCGAGCGCGGCCTCCGCGCGGCCTACTTCAAGGCCCCGAACCTCCAGCCCGGCACCCGCGTCCTCGTCCGGACGGACCCGAAGATCGACTTCGACTGGGGATTGAAGGCCCCCGGCGCGGGCGTCCCGGTCGACGCCTTTTCCGCCCGCTGGACGGGCCGGATCTGGATCCCCGCAACGGGCGAATACCAGTTCGCGACCGAATCCGACGACGGCGCGAGGTTCGTCCTGGATCAGAGCGTCCTCATCGAGGACTGGAAGGATCATTCCCGCCAGCGCAAGATCGGCCCGAAGAGCGGCCTCATCCAGGGATTCCACAACATCCGCGTCGAGTACTACGATCGCACCGGAGGCGCGGTCATGCGCCTGCTCTGGAAGCCACCAGGCAAGGGCGATTTCGAGGTCGTCCCCGCCGAGCGGCTCTTCCATGCCGCCGGCTCCGGAAGCCCCTAGAAATCATGGAGGCACGCGCGATGGGCAACCCGACGCCTGACACCCGCTGGTATTTGCGCGCCCTCGGCCAGACCCGCGGGCCCTACACGCTCGAGCAGATGCGCCGGTTCGTCGCGGAAGAGATGGCGACCGTCGACTCGCCCGTCTGCATCGTGGGCGGCTCCGAGTGGCAGCGCCTGGGGAACGCCCTGCCGGACCTCTTCCGCGCCCCGGTGCATTCGCCGAAGTTCCCGGCGCCCGCGGGCGGGCAGGCCTTCCCACCGCCTCCCATGCCGCCTTCGGTGCCGACCTCGCTGCTCGTGGACGCGGGAGAGGCCGAAGCCTGGACGCAGGGCTGGGCCAAGATCTGCGGCATCCTCCTCATCGGCGGGTTCTGCTGGCCGCTCTACTTCTCGGCCGGTCCGTTCGGAGGGGTGGTCGTCTGGCCGTGGAACCTCCTGTCGAATTCGAGCGCGGGAGGTGCGTTCTGGCTACTGCTGCCGCTATTTTTGGGGGTTTCGTCCCTCTGCATCGGCCGTTTCATGGCGGGTCGGGCGCGGACCGTCGTCCTCTTCGCCTCGTCCGTTGGAACCATGTTCCTGTTCCTATCCATCCCCCTGCAGGGCGGAAATGTGGGCCTCCAGGAATACTCCGATCGGATCCCGAACCGCGGCGGATTCGGGGTGCTGGCCCTGGCCCTCCTCATGCTCCTGTCCGCCTGCGCCATCGCGGTCGGCAACCGCCTGCGAAAGGGCCATCCTGACGCGCCGCTGCCCTCGCACATGGCCGGCCTCGGCGGATGCGGACTGGTCCTGGCGTTCCTGGTCCCCGTCGCAGAGGGCTGGCCGCTCATCCGACTGTTCTTCGCAGGATGGGCCTGGCAGGGGGCCTGGTCCGTCATCCTCTCCATGATGGCCTGCCTGGCCTATGGAATCGCCGCGATCTTCAGTTTCCAACGCTCCACCGATCCTCTGCCCCTGTGCGGCTCATTGAGCCTCCTGGCGAGAGCGATTCTGATCGCCCCGCCAATCCTCTTCCTGTTCCAGATTCTTGCCATGGGAGCCGGTGAGTTGTTCGGCACATTTTTCATGATGTTCCTCAAAATCTTCGCCCTGCTCTACGGCCAACTCCTCCTGGCGGCCGTCGGCCTGGCGGCATGGCTGGACGACGTCCTTCGCGAGCAGGAAAAAGCCGGGCGGCTTCGGGTTTGACGGCCGCCGGCTCCGCGGGCCGGGCGGAATCGGCCGCGGCCGGAACGCCGGTCAGGCCGGCGGGAACTTCTTTCCCGTGATCCGCTCGTAGGCCTCGACGTATCGCTTCGAGGTGCCGGCAATGACGTCGGCCGGAAGCGCCGGCGGCGGGGGCTCCTTGTTCCATCCGGACTTTTCGAGAAAGTCCCGGACGAACTGCTTGTCGAACGAAGGCGGGCTCTGACCGACCTGCCATCCGGTTTTCGGCCAGAACCGCGACGAGTCCGGCGTGAGCACCTCGTCGATGAGGATGAGCGCGCCGTCCGGGGTCCGCCCCCACTCGAACTTGGTGTCGGCGAGGATGAGGCCGACGGATTCGAGATGCGCGCTGGCGCGCGAGAACACGTCGAGGGTCCGATCGCGCAGCTGCGTCGCGAGATCGGCGCCCACGCGCTTCGCCGTCTCCTCGAAGGAGACGTTCTGGTCGTGGCCCGACTCCTCCTTGGTCGACGGCGTGAAGATGGGCGAAGGCAATCGCGAGCCCATCTGAAGCCCCGCCGGCAGCGGAATCCCGCAAACGGTCCCGCTCTTCCGGTACTCCTTCTCGCCCGACCCCGCAAGGTAGCCGCGCACGACGCACTCGATGGGCACCACCTTCGCCTTCCTAACGATCATCGAGCGGCCGGCGAGCAGCCCCGCGTGGGGCGCGAGGCGCGGGTCCGAAGCGACGTCCATCGTGATCAGGTGGTTCGGGACGTCCTTCATCTTCTGAAACCAAAACGCCGACAGCGCCGTCAGCACCGCGCCCTTGTGCGGAATAGGCTCGCGGAAGACGACGTCGAAGGCCGAAAGCCGATCCGTCGCGACGATAAGGAGCCGATCGCCCAGGTCGTAAACGTCCCGCACCTTCCCCCGTTTCGGCGGCGGCAAGCCCGGAATCGAGGTCTCCAGCACGGCGTTTGGGGTGGCCATCGCGGGGATTGTGGCGGGGGGGCACCGTTCTGGCAATCTTCTGGCCCGCGCAGGGCGCGAGAGGCCCGCCGCGGCCGCTACAGCCTGTCGTCCCAGTGGAACTTGTGGATCACGCGGTGCAGGACCGGCGCGAAGATGAGCGCGGCGGAGACGATGAAGACGAATCCCCTACAATCCCCCCATGCCCCGCTCCGTGACGATCGCCCTCATCCCGGCCCGCGCGGGCCGCGCCAAGACGAAGAACCTCGAGCGCCCAGCCGGCGTGGGGCGAAACGCAATCCCGCG
>CAYHQZ010000068.1:14342-17214 GCA_964358555.1 uncultured Planctomycetia bacterium | reverse complement strand
ACGTCCCCGCCGTCGCCACGGTCCCCTGGTTCTTGAACGTGTTCGAGATCGAGACCTTCCCCGACGAGACTTTCGCCGAGAAGGCCGAGAACACGAGATCGGGACCGGCCGCCGCGCGGGCGATCGCCGGAAGCCCCAGGAGCATGACTCCAACCAGGAAGGCCAAGATTCCATTCGTCGCCAGGCGCCGTGCGTTCATCTGTTTTTCCTCGTTCGTTGGTTCCGTTTCAACGCAACTTCTTTCCTTGTGTGGAGTTGGTTCCGAAGGATCCTGTCCATTCACCTCTATATGTCCGACCGCGGGAAGCCGACGTCAGCGGGCGGGTGCGGGGCCTGCTTCCCGGGCTTCCGCCCCCAGGCTGTCCGTCTGGACCCGGGATCGAGGAAAAAGGACCGAAAAAACGAATGGAGGGGGATTTTCCCCGATCCTTTTCGGTCCCCGGCCTGTCCAGAAGGGTGGAGACGATAGAGAATCATCCATGACGTGGAGAAAGAAGAGCGAGACCTTGTCGAACGGAGCATCCGGGGCGACCGCGACGCCTTCGCGGCGCTTTACGAGCGCTCGTTTGGCCCCGTCTACGCCTTCGTCGTATCCGAGGTCTCCGATTTCGACGAGGCCCGCTCCATCTGCCAGGAAACCTTCCTCCGGGCCTGGAACGGTCTCAAGGGGCTCAAGGAGCCGGCGGCCTTCGGGGGCTGGATCCGGACCATCGCGCGGAACGAAATCTCACGATTCCGCGCCCGCCCACAGACCCGCGCGGCCGCGCGGAACGTCCCCATCGAGGATGTCGCCGAGCCGGCCGACGGCAGGGCCGTCGATCCGGCGGGCGCCGCCGCCCAGCGGGAATTCGAGGACGCCGTCCGCGACGAACTTCGCGATTCCCCTCCCGTCCAACGCGAGGCAGTCCTTCTGCGAGTCCTCGCGGGCCTCGAATACAACGAGATTGCGACCCGCCTGGACATCGGCCTCAACCAGGCCAAGGGCCTCGTCATCCGGGGTGGCGCGAAACTCGCCGACCGCCTGGAGCGCCGCCTCGGGAAGGAACCGTCATGAGCGTTGAGCATCCCCCCTTCGAGGCCTGGGCCTCCCTCGTGGAAGGCATCCTGCCGCTTCCGGAATCGGCCGCCCTCAAGGCCCACGCGGCGGCTTGCCCGGAGTGCGCAAGCGAACTGGCGCGCGCCCGGCGCGGCGTCGAAATCGTCCTGAAGCGCGGCGCCGCCTCGTCCGTCCCGCCCCCGCTGCCCGTCCTGCCCGAGCGCGGCGGAATCTTCCGCCGTCTCGCCGCGTCGCTTTCCGGCGCCGCGGCCCTGTGGCTCGTCTCGGGCAGCCTCCTCTTCGCCGCGGGCGGGGCCTACCTGCTGCTTTCCCCCCCCGCCGCCGCGCGCCCCGTCCCCTTCGAGGCCGTCTCCGCGGGCGTCACCTTCAAGGACAAGATCCCCGCGGGAAACCACGTCATCCGCGACAGGGCCGCCGCCCGTGATTTCATCCTGGTCGCCCCGCCCGTCGATTTCGACCGCAGCACCCTCCTCGTCCTCGCGACCCCCGCCGTGGACAACGTCGTCCCGAGCATCGAGGTGAAGCGGATCCAGGACGACGTAAAGAGACTCATCGTCGAGTTCACCACCTACAAGGGAAAGCCCCGAACGTCCATCGACGTCTCCGGGCGCAACGCCTACCAGGCCATCTTCATACCCCGCACGAATCTCCCCGTCGAATTCCGGGAGGTCGGGGAAATCGATTCATGTGCTCCTGGAGACGAAAACGAAAAGTTCGAATGAACGAAGAGAACGCCCCCTCGAAGGGATCCCGCGCGGCCCTCCTCGCGCTCGCCGGACTCCTCGCGCTGCACTTTGGCTACCTGATGCTCTTCTACGCGCCGGCAATGTGCATGCCGGACGACAACGGCTACTGGGCGCAGGGAAGCCTCATCGCGAAGGAGGGCCGGACGTGGTTTCGCACGGAAAGCGACGTGCAGTTCGTCGGGATGCACTGGCTCGTCACCGACGACGGCCGCTACGTCTCGCGCTACCCGCCGGGGCTCGCCGTCCTCGTCGCCGCCGCCGTCCGACTGGCCGGCCCCGAGGGATCCTTCCTCCTCAATCCGATCCTGGCGACGCTGACGCTTCTCGGCCTCTTCTTCCTCGCCCGACGCTTGCTCGGCCCCTGGTGGGCGCTGGCCGCCTGCATCGTCGTCGCGGCGAATCCCGTCTTCAACCAGAGCGCCTTGTGGTGCTACGCGCACATGGGCTCAACCTGCTTTTTGGTCTGGGGGCTCGCGATCCTTTCGCGGTGGGAGGAGCGAAGGCGGGGATGGCTCGCCTTCCTCGCCGGGTTCGTCCTCGGATGCATCCCGGCGATCCGGTACCCCGAGGCGGTCTTCGCCCTCGGAATCGCGGCGTTCCTTCTGTGGGGGGCTCGAAGCGCGCCGGGCCAGCTCCGCCATGCCGGGCTCGCCGTCCTCGGGGCGGCCATTCCCGTCGGGGCGCTCCTCGTCCGCAACCATCTCTTGTTCGGCGCGTTCTACCGGACCGGCTACGCGCTCACGAACGAGCAGACCGGCTTCGGCTGGAACTATTTCCAGTCGCACTTCATCCCCGAGCTGCGGGCCCTCGCGGGCGACGGCATCGGGCCCGTGTTCCTCGCGGGACTCCTCGGGATGACGGTGATGGCCGCGACGCGGACGCTGCGTAGGCTCGGCGCGACGCTGCTTCTGATCACGGTGCCGCTGACGCTGCTCTACATGGCCTACTACTGGGGGTCCGGCGGGCCGGGCGGGGGCGGCGGCATGGGCGGGGCCGGCCAGAGCCTGCGCTTCTTCCTCCCGACGCTGCCCCTCTACGCCTTCGCGGGCGCCTGGCTTTTGTCCGAGTT
>CAYHQZ010000068.1:12010-14332 GCA_964358555.1 uncultured Planctomycetia bacterium | reverse complement strand
GACCAGCGGCGCCTCCTCCCCGAAGGCGATGGAGGCCACCGCCCCGGCGGTGTACCGGCCGAAGCCCGGCATCGCGCGCAACTCCCCGGCGGGCCGGGGCCCCCCCCCCCCGCGCCCCGCCCCCCCCGCCGCCGCCGCGCTCGTCTGCGTGCAGATCGCCTGGGGCGGCTTCTCTTCCAACGCCGAGTTTTCGAGGCTGCGCCGGGTGAAGGCGATTCTTTCCGACGTGACGAGAACGCTCGAGGCGAAGGTGCCGCAGGGCGACGTGATCCTCGCCGGCCGCGAGTTGCTGGACCACCTGGATTTCGTCCGCCGCTGGCGTCTGGCGGACCTCTCGGTCCTGCGGGGAGGCCGGATGGAATCCCGGATGGGGCGCCGGACGGAAGACGACGCGGACGCCCCCTCCCCCATGCAGGCGGCGAAGATCAAGCGCCTGCAGGAAAAATACTCGGAGCTGACGCCCGCGCAGCGAACGGCCGCGATGGCCGGCGAACTGACGACGTGGGCGAAGGAGCGGCCGATCTACTTCGTGGGCTCGAAGGAGGACCTGGAATCGATGGGCGCGCCCTTCCGGCCCGAGGATTTCCGGATCGTCGCAAGCATCCCGATTCCGAAGGAACCGGACGCGGGCGGGCGCGGGCCCGACGGCCCCCCGCCGGGATTCGGCCCGCCGGGAATGATGCCGCCGGGCGCGATGCCCCCGCCCGACGGGGCGCCCGCGATGCCCCCGCCCGACGGGATGCCCGGAACGCCTCCTCCCGGAAGGCGCGATCGCTCCCCCGGCCGGCGTCCGGGCTTTGCGGGCCGGTTCGGCCGCGGCGGGGGCTTCATGGGCGGCGGACGCCTCCTCAACGGAACCGAGATCGTCGTCGCCGAGTGGAACAAGCACGTGGCCCCGCCCGCCGCGACGGACGATTAGACGGCTCTTACGGCTCGGGCGGGGGGACCGGCTTGCCCGTCGAGTACTCGAGAAAGACGTCGAACTGCGACAGGTCCCGATCGTTCTGGACGTAGAAGGTCATGAGATACAGTTCGTTGTCCGTCCAGCGGCCATGGCCCCGCGCCGAGTAGCCGGCGAAACGCCCCGCCGGGAGGAAGACGTCGTCCCCGGCGAGCTCGGTTTCCGCGTCGCCCATGCGCAATTTCGCCAGGAAGCGGAGGTCCTGGCCCGCTTTCGAGGACGCCGCGCCGATCCGCGCCAGGTCGAGGAGCTGAATCGACACCGTGCCGGAGGACGGCGGCTTCGCGGCGGCCGTCGGGAAGAGCATCCCGATGCCGAAGTCGCGGCTCGCGACGTCCGGGAACATCGCCTTCTCCTGCGCCTGGATGGAGGGGCCGGTCTTCTCCGTCAGCACGGACGCCCGAACCCGCACGCGCAACGCGATCTTGCCGTCCGGAAGGGCGGCGCCCGGCCGCTCGAACGACCAGGTCCATTCCCGGCTGCCCGACCAGGCGGCGGACGCCGGATCGCGGGACTGCAGGCTCAAGGCGGGCGTCGCGCACCCGCACGCGCCGGATACGAGCGCCGCCGTCGCGGCCAAAACCAACACGAGTGAAATCCATCTTCGCTTGCGCATCAATCTCTCCTCCATCCGGTAATGGGCCCCGTCACGATCCGCGGGGCGGACCGCCGCATTCTATCGCCCCGCCGTGCCGTCCGACCTTAGACTTTAGACCTTGGACGTTGGACCCCTCCCTCTCATGCCTTTCCCCCCTCGCCTCTGGGCCTCCCTCGGGATCCTCGCGGGCGTCGTCGGGGGGGCGGGAACGGCCACGTTCGTCTACGCGCGGGGCTTCTCCTACATGACCAGCGATCCGTCCGCCTGCGCGAACTGCCACGTGATGGGCGACGTCTACGACCGCTGGGCCCGCTCCAGCCACCGAATCGTCGCGGCCTGCAACGACTGCCACCTGCCCGCCGGCCTCGCGGGGAAACTGTGGACGAAGGGCGAGAACGGGATGCGCCACTCGCTCGCGTTCACGTTCGGCGGCTTCCCGGAGCCGATCCGGATCGTGCCGAGGGACCGCGCGATCGCGGAGGGGGCCTGCCGGCGCTGCCACGGCGAGATGACCGTAGCCATCGATCGGACGAGCGGCCGCGACGAGCCACTCGCGTGCGCCCGGTGCCACGGAACGGCCGGGCATCCTTAGGATGGATCCCCTCATGCCCCCCGAACCCGCCCCGTCGCCCGCGACCCCCCCCCCCTACCCCCCCCCCCCCCCCCCCCCCCCCCCCCCCCCCCCGGGCCACCCCCCCCTTTAACCCCCCGCCCAAGCCGCCCGGGCCCCCCCCCCCCCCCAACACCCCCCGACACAGAAAAA
>CAYHQZ010000068.1:0-12000 GCA_964358555.1 uncultured Planctomycetia bacterium | reverse complement strand
CCCGCGACCCCGCCGCCTTCCCCGCCGCCGCCCACCCCGCCGCGCCCCGCCCGGTGGGGCCGGCTCCTGTTTCGCGCCGCGGCCCTGGCGGCCGGGGCCGCGACCGCCGGCATCCTCGCGCTGCTCCTGAACATCTTCGAGAAGAAGCAGGAGGCGCGCACCCCGTTCGCCCAGGTCGTCCCGATCACGGACCAAACCGAGGACCCCGCCGAATGGGGAAAGAACTTCCCCCACCAGTATGACCTCTACCTGCGGACCGCCGATCAGATCCGGACACACTTCGGCGGCAGCGAGGCGACGCCGCGGACGCCCACCGACGCCGATCCGCGTTCCGTCGTGGCCCGTTCGCGCCTCGAGCGCGACCCGCGCCTGAAGACGATGTGGGCCGGCTACGCCTTCGCGCTCGATTTCCGCGAGCGGCGCGGGCATGCCTACATGCTCGACGACCAGACGTTCACCCGGCGCGTCCTCGAAAAGCCCCAGCCGGGAACCTGCCTCAACTGCCACGCCTCGATGGTCATCCCCTACCGGCAGGCAGGCGAAGGCGACCCCGTCCGCGGCTTCGAGAAGTTAAACGCGATGCCCTACGCGGAGGCGCGCAAACTCGCCCGCCATCCCATCGCCTGCATCGACTGCCACGAGCCGTCGTCCATGCGCCTGCGGATCACCCGTCCGGCCTTCCTCGAAGGCATCCGCGCGCTGAAGGCCGCGGAGGGCAGGCCGAACTACGATCCGAACCGCGACGCCTCCCGCCAGGAGATGCGCGCCTTCGTCTGCGCCCAGTGCCACGTCGAGTACTACTTCAAGGGCCCCGAGAAGCGCCTGGCCTTTCCCTGGTCCAAGGGGAACAAGATCGAGGACATCCTTCTTTCCTACGACGAGGCGAGCTTCAAGGACTGGACGCACGCCGACACGGGCGCACCGGCCTTGAAGGCCCAGCACCCCGAGTTCGAACTGTGGAGCCAGGGGATTCACGCGAAATCGGGCGTCGCCTGCGCGGACTGCCACATGCCGTATCGGCGCGTGGGCGCGATGAAGATCTCCGACCATCACGTCCGTAGCCCCGTTCTGAACCTGAACCGCGCCTGCCAGACCTGCCACCGCTGGACCGAATCGGAGTTGAAGGATCGGATCGAGGAGATCCAGGACCGAACGTTCCGCCTCCGCAACGTCGCCATGGACGCCCTCATGGATCTCATCCGCGATCTGAAGGCCGCAAAGGAGGCCGGGAAGAGCGACGCGGAATTGAAGGAGGCCCGGGAGTTCCAACGCAAGGCCCAGTTCTACGTCGACTTCATCGAGGCCGAGAACTCGACGGGCTTCCACGCCCCCCAGGAGACCGCCCGGATCCTCGGCCTCTCCATCGACTTCTCCCGCCGCGGCCAGATGAGCCTGCGGCCGCTTCAAATCCCCGCGGCCTCGAAGTAGCGCGGGCGGCTAGAACGCGTCCTTCGCCCATTCGATCCCTAAGTCCCCCGGGCGGTCGAGCCGGACGGCGACGGCGTCGAGGCGGCAGATGGGCGTCTTCAGGCGCCGCTCGAGAAGATACATCTCGGCGACGCGGCGGATCTTTCGCTGCTTCGCGGGCGTGATGGCCTCGAAGGGGTGTCCGAAGCGCTCGTTCTCGCGGGCCTTCACCTCGCAGAAGACCAGCGTCTCGCCGTCCCGGCAGACGAGGTCGATCTCGCCGACGTCGCAGGTGTAGTTGCGCTCCAGGATTTCGAGCCCCTTGGATTCGAGGAAGGCGGCCGCGCGGGATTCCCCCTCGACGGCCTTGGGCGAGCGCGAGCCCCCGGGGATCGGACGGCGCGGGCAGGTCCCGGCGAGTCCGAGACGGACGAGGGCGTCGCGCAGGCCGCTCAAGGGATTCCTCGGTGCGCGACTCCGCGGGCTCGGGAACGGATCAGGACGCCGGCGGCGCGTCCTTCTTGCCGTTGACGGGCTTCGCGGCCTCGGTCGCCTCGATCTCGACGTGCTTCTCTCGAAGCCTTGTCGACTTGCCGACCCGCTTGCGCAGGTAGTAGACCTTCGCGCGGCGGGTCTCGCCCCGGCGCTTCACCTTCACATCCACGAGGGTCGGGGAGTGCATGGGGAAAATCCGCTCGACACCCTCGCCGGCCACGATCCGGCGGACCGTGAACATCGTCCCGAGGCCGTGGCCCCGGATGGACAGGACGGTGCCGTTGAAAATCTGGATGCGCTCCTTGTCGCCCTCGCGAATCCGGACGTGGACGTCCACCGTGTCGCCCACGTCGAACGGGGGGGTCTTCTTCTTTCGCCACTGGCCTTCGACGCGGTCCATGGGATGCATGCGGGGCTCCTTTCGATCAAGAGGGTTCGGGCGGCCGGCCTTCGAGCAAGTCGGGCCGCCGCTCGCGGGTGCGCCGCAGGGCCTCGGATAGGCGCCAGGCGCGGATCGCGCCATGGTCGCCCGACCGCAGAACCTCGGGCACGGCCATTCCCCGGAAGACCTCCGGGCGGGTGTACTGTGGGTATTCGAGGAGGCCATCCGTAAAGGACTCCTCGGAGAGGGAGGCCTCGGCCCCGACGACGCCGGGAACAAGGCGGGCGACGGATTCGATCAACGCCATCGCGGGGATTTCGCCGCCGGAGAGGACGTAGTCGCCGACGGAAACCTCGCGCGCGTTGGCGCCGAGGCACACCCGATCGTCCACGCCCTCGTAGCGGCCGCAGACGAGGACCATGTGGCTCTCCCGGGAGAACTCGCGCGCGAGGCGCTGGTTGAAGCGCTCGCCCTGGGGGGACAAGAGGACCCGGCGTCCCGGCCCGCCGCGGATTTTCTCCAGGTGATCGAGCGCGGAGAAGATCGGCCCCGGGGCGAGGACCATTCCCGGCCCTCCGCCGTAGGGACGGTCATCGACCTTCCGGTGGGGATCGTCGGAGAAGTCCCGGAAGTTCACGAGGTCCACCTCCACGAGCCCCTTCTCGCGGGCGATCCGGAGAATGCCTTCGCGAAGGAAGCCATCGAACATCGCGGGAAACAAGGTGAGGACATCAAACCGGATCACCGGGGGATGGGAAGGGCTATCCCTTCGCCGGGGCCGCGGGGGAAGGGACCGGCACGGCCTTCCGGATGCCGTGTCGCTTGAGAATGGCGGCGGCGGACTCGGTGGGCTTGGCACCCTTCGAGAGCCACCAGACGATCCGCTCCGCCTTGAGGATGCACTTCTTGCCCTCGTCCTTCTGGCGGGGATCGATGGAACCGAGGTTCTCGAGCATCCGACCGTCCCGCGCCTTGCGGGAGTCGATGGCCACGAGCCGGAAGAAAGAGAGGTTTTTCCGCCCGGTTCGGCGGAGTCGGATTCGGACCATATGTGTTTCCTTCGTGCGTGTCGAAGGGCGGAAAGGATAGTGGCTGGAGCGGGGTTGCGCAAGGGCGGATGCCTGCCTACCCTGCCGGAACCATGAAAGTCCTCGTGACGGGCGGCGCGGGCCTGGTCGGCGCGACGGCGGTCGACTTCTACGCCTCGCGGGGCGAGCAGGTCACGGCCCTCGACGCGTTCCTGCGAGGGAGGGTCCTCGGAACGGGCGGGAACACCGAGGACAACTGGGAGATCCTGCGGGAGCGCCACCCGAAGACCGCATTTCTCGCCGACGACGTCCGCTCGGAGGCCGCCCGCCGAGCTGCGGTCGAGGCCGACCTCGTCATCCACACCGCCGCCCAGGTCAGCCACCCCCGCTCCATCGAGATCCCATGGGAGGATGCCGAAGTCAACATCTTCGGGACGCTGGGCCTGCTCGAGGCCATCCGGAAGAGCGGACGGAAGGACTCGGTCTTCGTGTTCTGCTCCACGAACAAGGTCTACGGGGACGCCCCGAACGTCCTGCCCTTCGATGAGCAAAAGACCCGCTACGTGCTTCGGGACCTCCCCGAGGGCATCGACGAGACGCTGCCCATCGACCACTGCATGCACACCCCGTTCGGGGTCTCGAAGGCGGCGGCGGATCTCTACGTCCAGGAGTACGGCCGCCTCTACGGCCTCAAAACCGGCGCATTCCGGATGTCCTGCATCACGGGGCCCTTCTCGCGGGCCACGATCCACCAGAACTGGATCGCCTACTTCATGCGCTGCGCCCTCGAGCCGCGACCACTCACGATCTACGGCTACAAGGGCAAGCAGGTCCGGGACAACATCGACGCCCGCGACCTCGTGGCCGCCTTCGATCGGTTCGCGAAGGCGCCGCGCCCCGGCGAGGCCTACAACATGGGCGGGGGAAAGCAGAACAGCGTCTCCTGCCTGGAAACCGTCCGGCGGATCGAGGCGATGACGGGCAAGCCCCTTCCCTTCTCGCTCGGCCCCGAGCGCGAGGCCGATCACCGCGTCTTCATCACGGACATGCGGAAGTTTAGGTCCCATTTCCCCGGATGGGACATCCGGATCGGGATCGACCGGATCTTCGAGGACCTCCTCGGCTGGGTCCGGACGGCCCTGTCGCGCGAGCGGAAGGCCTGAACCGCGGGCCGACGGTTGCACGTCTGCGGAACGACCCTAAACTCCCCCCATGGGCGGCATGGACGAACGGCGCTGGTTCCGCTACGAGCTCAAGAACTGCTGGGCGGAGTACAAGCGAAGGGGGCCGCTCTCCTTCCTGAAGGGCCCCAACTTCGAGCGCTATCAGATCCTGGACTTGAATCCGTTCGGCGCCCAGATTGCCGCCACCCGCTCCTTCGACGCGAACGCCTTCCTCGACCTGCAACTGCGCATCCCCGTCTACGACGAACACCTCACGGTGAAGGCGGCCGTCCGGTGGGTCGTCCGCAGCAGCGACCCGACCCAGAAGCTCTTCCTCATCGGGATCAAGTTCATGGAATACGGCGACGGGGTGAAGGATCGCCTGAAGCGGCTCTTCCAGAGCGATCAGATGAAGAACCTTCGGAAGGCCGAGAAGCCGGTGGCGCGCACGAAGTCGGGCGCGAAGACTTCCTAGGCGCGGCTACGAGACGAACAGCCGCTTCCCGGCGAACTCGGGGTCGGTCGTAAGGTTCACGCCGAGCTGGCGCAGCCCCGCGTCGTCCCCCGGGGGCGGGATGTGGGTGATGTGCATCTCGCAGCCCGCCAGGTCCCCGAGCCTTTCCACCGCGTGCTGGGCCGCCGGGTTCGTGGTCGCGCTGATGCTCAAGGCAATCAGCGTTTCCTCCATATCGAGGCTGACGGTCCGGGTGCGCAGCGCCTTCTTCATCCGCCCGATCGACTCCACGATCGTAGGCGAGAGGAGATGGAACTTGTCAGGGATCTCCGCGAGGCGCTTGACGGCGTTCAAGACCGCGCTGGAGGCGGCGTGCATGAGAGGCGAGTTCTTCCCCGTGACAATCTCCCCGCCGGGCAGCTCGATGGCGGCCCCGCAGAAGACGCCGTCCACGCCCTTGCCCTTCTTGCGCTGGGCCTCTTCGGCCGCCGCGCGCGCCGGCGCGACCACCAAACGCGCCTCGGGCCCGACGCCGAGTTCCTTCATGATGAGTTCCGAGCGCTGGACAGTCTCCCGATCCGCGAGCCCCGCGGCGTGCTCGCAGGCGTAGCGGAAGAAGCGCCGGATGACCTCCTGGCAGGCGGCGCGCCGGACGACGGCGTCGTCCACGATCCCGAACCCCGCGCGGTTCACGCCCATGTCCGTCGGCGACTTGTAGGCCGCGCCGGGGCCCGCGATGCGCTCCAAAATCCTTTTGACGACCGGGAAGACCTCGACGTCGCGGTTGTAGTTGACCGAGGTCTGCCCGGTGGCCTCCAGATGGAACGGGTCGATCAGGTTGAAGTCGCGGATGTCCGCGGTGGCCGCCTCGTAGGCGACGTTCACGGGGTGCTTCAGGGGAATGCTCCAGATCGGGAAGGTCTCGAACTTCGCGTAGCCGGAATTCAGGCCCTTCTTGTGATCGTGGTAGAGCTGGGAGAGGCAGGTGGCGAGCTTCCCGCTCCCGGGGCCGGGCCCCGTCACGACGACCAGGGGCTTTCGCGTCTCGATGTGCGGGTTCGCCCCGTAGCCCTCATCGCTCACGATGAGGTCCACGTCGGTGGGATAGCCCCGCGTGAAGCGGTGCGTGTAGACCCGCACCCCGCGGCGCTCGAGATTGTTTTTAAAAAGGGAGGCCGCCGGCTGGTTTTCGAATCGGGTGATGACGACCGCGGTGACTTCAAGCCCCCACTCCCGCAAATCGTCGATGAGCTTGAGGGCGTCCGCGTCGTAGGTGATCCCGAAATCGCCGCGCATCTTCTTTCGCTCGATGTCCCCGGCGAAGATGCAGAGGATGAGGTCCGCCCGGTCCTTCAGCTGCTGCAGCAGCCGCATCTTCACGTTCGGGTCGTAGCCCGGCAGGACGCGCGCGGCGTGGAAATCCCAGAGGAGCTTGCCTCCGAACTCCAGGTAGAGCTTGTCGCCGAACCGGCCGACCCGCTCGAGGATCGAGGCGGTCTGCTCGGAGAGATACTTGTCGTTGTCGAAGCCGACGATTCGGGGGGCGGTCATGGGCATGGGGCGAGCGTTTCCTTCTCCAAGCGAACGTCCGTCATCGCGCATTCCACCTCGCGACGAAGGCCGCGTAATCGGCCGGGGTGTCGATGCCTCGGTGGGCGCGGCCGACCTCGCCCACGCGAATCCGCAAACCCGACGACAGCCAGCGCAGCTGCTCTAAGCGCTCGGCGCGCTCGAGCGCGCAGACGGGCCGGTGGACGGCCTCCCGCAGCGCCGTCACCCGATAGGCGTAGAGCCCGAGATGGGCGAGCGGGGCGGGATCCGGCAGGCCCCCCTCGCGGGGGTGCGGGACGGGAGCGCGGCTGAAATAGAGCGCGAAGCCCCGGTCGTCGGAGACGACCTTGACGACGTGGGGGCTTAAGAAGTCCGCGGGGTCGCGGATCGGGGCGGCGAGGGTCGAGATGTCCGCGCCCGGCTCGGCGAGGAGCTCGAGCAGGCGCCGCAGGAATCCGGGGTCCGTGTCGGGCTCATCGCCCTGGACGTTCACGACAGCGTCGAGGTCGAGGCCCGCGACGGCCTCCGCGATGCGGTCGGTCCCGGAGGGATGCTCCGCGCGGGTCATCACCGCCCGGGCGCCGAACGATTCCACGGCGGCGCGGATCCGCTGATCGTCGGTCGCAACGAGAACGTTCCGGCCGTAGAGCGAGGGCCGGACGGCCTCGACGACGTGCTGGATCAGGAACTTCCCCGTTTCCTTGAGCAGGGGCTTGCCCGGCAGGCGGGTCGAGCCCCATCGCGCGGGGATCACGACAGCGACGCGCTTAGGATCGAACGGCAGTCCCCCCGCCCCCGCGGGCGAGGCGCCCGTCCGGCCCTCGCGCAGGCGCGCGACGATTTCGCGCGTCGCGTGGCGCTTCTGATCGCCCACGATCGCGACCCGGATCCCGAGGGACGCGTCGGTGGCGCGTTCGGGAACCGTCCCGGGCTCGTAGTCCGTCCCCTTCGCGTGGACGTCGGGGCGCAGCGTGCAAAGCATCGCGTCGGCCGTGTCCTCGGGAAACTCGGTCACGAAGTCCACGCAACCGAGGGCCGCGAGAATTTCTGCGCGCTCGGCGGCCGGGGCGAGCGGCCGGCCGGGGCCCTTCAGCCGCGCAACGGACTCGTCGGAGTTGATGGCGACGACGAGGACGTCGCCCTCGGCCTTGGCGCCCTCGAGGTAGCGGACGTGGCCGGCGTGGAGGATCTCGAAGGCGCCGTTCGCCAGGACGATTTTTTTCCCGGCCGCGCGCAGGGGGGCAAGTTTCTCGGCGAGTTCCGCGGGGCTCCGGAGGATCTTCGGGAGCGGCACCGAGCCATCATACACGCATCCGTCCGGACAAAGACGGTCAGACGGCGGAGCGGATCGCGGACGCAAGTTCGTCCCGGGAGAGCGTCGCGGTCCTCGGCTTCATGACCACGACGGAGGCCGCGAGGTTCGCAAGCCACGCCGCGGAAAGGGCGTCCGCCCCGGCGGCCACGGCGGCCGTGAAGACGGCGGCGACGGTGTCCCCGCAACCGGAAACATCCACGGCTTCCTCGGACCCGGCCGCGGGAATCTTGCAGGTCCCGGCGGCGTTCGCGAGGACCATCCCGTCCTTGCCGAGGGTGAGCAGGACCGTGGGAACCCGGAGGGTCTTGCGCAGGCGCTGGGCGAGCCGCTCCACGGGGACGGCCGCGGAAAGATCGAGCGCGCGAAGGGCCTCCTCGTGGTTCGGGGTGACCGCCGCGACGCCGGGGAACTCGCCGAGCCGGTCGTGGGAATCCACGACCACGGGCTTTCGCCGGGAGATCCTCCGGATGGCGGCGGCGACACCCGGCGAGAGCAGGGAGTAGCCGTAGTCGGACACGATCCAGGCGCGGACATTCTTGTCCGCGGCCGCGAGGGCCGCGAGGACCCGGCGCTCCCGGATTCGGCTCAACGGGGCATCCTCCTCGCGATCGATCCGGAGGACCTGGTGGCGAGAGCGGTGCAGGTCGCCCAGGCAGAAGCGGGTCTTCATGATCGTCCGGGCGCCGGGGTCGAGCAGGATGCCGTCGGTCTCGACGCCCAGCCGCGCGAAATGGCTTTTGAGCGCCCGGCCGGCCTCGTCATCCCCGACAATCGTAACGGGCCAGACCGGCACGCCGAGGGCGGCGAGGTTGTTCGCGGTGTTGGCGGCCGACCCCGGAACCGTCTCCTCGCCCTCGAAGGTAGCCACGAGGACCGGGGCCTCGCGGGAAAGCCGCGCGGGCTTGCCGTAGACGTAAACGTCGGCGACGAAGTCGCCCACCACCCCCACCCGCGAGCGGGAAAGCCGCTCCGCCAGGGCCAGAAGATCCCGCTTTCCTTCCGTCTTGCCGCCTTTGCGCCCGCTCATGGCCCGGGATGCTCCCCCTTTTCCGTGCCCGGCGCAAGACGGGGAACGGGCGCGGGAGGTGCAGCCGGGAACTCGTCGGGACGCCGAATCGTCTATACTTTCCAAGGGGACGGCGCCGATCCCGGAGGACGGATGGACGTGCGGCCGGCGGAAAGCGCGCCCGATCCGGGCTTGTTCACGCCGGCGTGCGCGTTTGAACTGCCGCTGAATCCTCCGGCGAGTCCCGCGGGCCCGAACCCGCCGGACATGCCGAAGGAGCGGACCGGAGCACCGAAACCCGAGGGCGCCGTCCGCTTCGCGTCGTCCACGATCTCGTTCGCAGTTCACGGGATCCTCCTGCTGATTTGCTCCCTCGTCGGCTTCGTCCTGACGCGCCCTCCCCCCGAGCCCGTCGCCGTCGCGCTCGTCGAGCCGCTCCGGACCGCGCCCTCCCTCGACGAATCCGGCCTCTTCCAGAAGGCAGCGGCCCCCGCCGCCGAAGCGCTCCTGCCCGCCGCCGCGGAGCCGCGCGCGCCGGAGCCGGCGGATTCGCTGCTCTCGCAGGTCCGCACGGACGCAAGCGAGGAGATCGGATTCGCACCCTCCGAGCCGTCTTCCGTCGCCGGCGGCGCGGAAGACCTGGGAGATTCGGCCGGGGCCATGACCTGGCGCGAGATCCCGGACGGGATCGTCTCCGACGCCCCGGCCGTCGCGGAGGGCGCCGACCGGCCCGCGACGCCCGATCGCTACGAAGCGCGCACGGGTTCGAAGAAGGCGGAGCGCCTCCGGGAGAACGGCGGAAGTCCCGCCACGGAGGCGGCGGTGATGATGGCGCTGAAGTGGCTCGCCTCCAACCAGGACCCCAAGGGATTCTGGCGCGGCTCGGATGCGATGGCGTTCGAGCGGACCGCCCCGCGCGCGCCCCCTTCGATTCCGGCCAACGTCCTCGCGGCCCTGCGGATTCGCCCGTCCGATGCGGCGGACCCGGCGGGCATCCGGGCCTTCCAGGCGCGGCGGATGCAGGCGCAGTACTGGAAGGTCTACGCGGACTGGCGGTACGCGAATCCCGACCGCAGCATCACGACGGGCGTCACGGGGCTCTCGCTGCTCGCCTTCCTCGGGGCGGGCCACACGGAATCGGCCGGCGAATACAAGGAGACGGTGCGAAACGGCCTCTACTGGCTCGAGTCCGTCCAGGACGCGCGCGGGGCCTTCGCGGACTACACCTACGGCCACGCAATCGCGACGCTCGCGCTCGTCGAGGCCCACGCGATGGGCGCGAACCACCGCGAGGCCGCCGAGCGCGGCGTCCGGGAACTGCTCGCCCGGCAGAGCAAGGGGGGCGGCTGGGACTACTACGGCCGGACCGCCGCGGACCGAAGCGACACGTCCATCACCTGCTGGTGCGTGATGGCGCTCAAATCCGCGCGCGACGCGGGCTTCGACGTCCCGCAAGCCGCGCTCGACCGGGCGCTCGGCTATTTCCGACGGGCGGGAGCCGACTCCACGGACGCCTTCCGGATCGTCTACTCGATAAAGTTGGACCCGCCGACCCGCACGGCGGCCGCCGCCCGCAGCGGATATCGCACCGAGGGGCTCGTCGGAATGACGCTCTCGACGCTCGCCTACCTCGGCGTCCCGACGGACTCCCCCTTCTTCGAGAAGGGCGCGGCCCTCCTCGCCCACGCGGGCCCGCCGGAACAGGACCTCTACGGCCTCTATTACGGAACGCTGGCGATGTTCCAGCGAGGCGGCGAGCCCTGGCGCCGATGGAACGGCGAGATGCAGCGCCTGCTGTTCGGGCTCCAGGTACGTTCCGGCGCCGACGCCGGCAGCGTTCCCGACGAGGCGTGCGTCTACGGGCCCTGGTACGGCGGCCGCGCGTATGCGACCGCGATGACGGCGCTGTGCCTCGAGGTCTACTACCGCTATCTCTCCGTCTACGACGGATTCGAGCGCCCGGCCGCCGTCGGGCTCGTGCCGGCGGAGGCGCTGGGGACGCCCGCGGAGATCCTCGCGAAGGCGGACGCGGAGGAGGCGAAGGGCGAGATCTCGTCCGCCCTCGCGCTCCATCGCGTGATCCTGGAGCGCCACGGCCAAAGCCCCGAGGCCGCGAAAGCCGCCGCGGCGCTCGCCCGGATCGAGCGCGGCGACGCGGACCGGCGCGTGTTCGCGTTCGCGAAGGCCGCGAAGGCCAGCGGGAATCCCGATCTTGCGCGGCGCTACCTGGAACGGATCCGGACGACCTTCGACCCCGAGCTGAAGAAGGAGATCGAGGCGCTCGAGAAGGTCCTGCCGCCGCCCCAGTCGCCTCCGGAGGGAATCGGCGCCACGGCCACGCCGAAGGCGCCCGACGAGCCCTCCCCGCCGCCCTCCCGGGAGGAGGTCCAGTCCCTGCGCTCGAAGATCGACGCCTTCGAGCGCGCCCAGGCCCCGGCGCTCGCCGCTCTCCGCCGGGAGCACCAATCGATCGTCCGCGGCTCGTCCGGCAAGCGTTCGGAGGCCTTTCTGGGGCCGTGGCGGAAAATCGAGGCGCTCTACCGGGACGCGAACATCCCCGAGGTCTCGGCCGAACGCCTCGAGGCCTTCTACCGGACCGACGCCGAGCGCCGCGTCTGGGCCCACAACCGCGCCCTCGAGCCGAGGCTTACGAAGGAGGAATACCGGTTCGTCCTGCTGCTGAACCACTACCGCCTCCGGCTCGGACTTTCGCCGCTGCGGATCGATCTCGCCCTCGTCGAGGCCTCCCGGAAGCACGACGAGGAAATGAGCCGCCTCGGCTACTTCGCCCACGACTCCCCCGTCGAGGCGAACGCGACCCCGTGGAAGCGGGCGAAGAACGAGGGAACGAGCGCGCACGGCGAGGTCCTCTTCTACGGCCGGGGCGAGGCCCGCGAGGCCCTTTCGGCCTGGCAGTTCTCGCCGGGCCACCACCAGATCCTCGTCATGGCGGGGCAGCGCCTGGGGGTGGGGCTGCGCGGCGTCTTCTGGACCGCGATGGTCGGCAACGACCAGCTCGCCGCCTACGAGCGGATCGCGCCGGCCCGCCGCTGAAGGCCCGCCGGGCGCTCAACCCCGGACGGAGGCCTCGACGACGCCGCAGATCGCGTGGATCGCGAACTCGTGGCACTCCTGGATCCGCGCCGTGCGCTTCGACGGCGCGCGGATCGCGACGGCGGCGAGCCGCGCGAGGGGCGAG
>CAYHQZ010000067.1:7264-17289 GCA_964358555.1 uncultured Planctomycetia bacterium | reverse complement strand
CGGCTCGATCACCATCCTCCCGCCGCGGCCGGCGGACGAGGCCGCTCCCCCCGGCCCGCCCGATCCCGCCTCGCTCGTCACCCGCATCTACGACGTCCGGGCCATGCCGCCGAAGGTCCAGGACTTCCCGGGCCCGGAGATCCCGATCCCGTCGCTCGGCCCCGTCGCGGATCCCGGCACTCCTCCCCTCGTCCTCGATCCCGTCGGCGATCCCGCCGAGTCGCTCGCGAAATTCGTCCGCGAGAACGTCCGGCCGGCCGCCTGGGGCCCCGGGACCGCGATTGGAGCCAAGGACGGCCACCTCGTCGTGACCCAGACGAGGCCCATGCACCTCGCCATCACCCTGGTCCTCTCCCGCCTCGGCGCCCTCTCGGCCCCGCCGAAGGATCTCGCGCCTTCGCAGGAAACACCCGAGCCGAAGCCCTCGGAGCCGCCGGCGAAAGCCCCGCCCCCCGAGCCGCCGGCCCGAAACTGAGATTTTCCGTCCGACCTCCCGATTGCGGCATGGCGGCGCCGACCCCTGTATTCCTATATGCGAAAAACAAGGAGGGCGAGGGGCGGGGGCTCGGATCGAAGCGACCTGTCGGAAGGCGGTCCAACGCCATGAATTCGTCTACCTTCCGTGGACCGCGTGGAGACCGGGAGCGTGAGCCGAGCCCTCGCCCCGAGCCCGTTCCCGGTTTAGAACCCCAATTCCACACAACGTTCCGTCGCCGGAGCTACTTCGTTCCGTCCGGCGGAGCCGGCTTGGGGGCGGCGGCCGGGGCGAGCGGGGGCTCGCGGTCCCAGCGCTCCATCGAGCGCAGGGCGTTCTCGAAGGGCTCGCGCGACACGCTCAGCGTGCCCGAGAAGGGGCGGTCCATGGCGAGGATGAAGAAGAAGACCATCCCCATGACCGACGCGTAGGCGGCCAGCACCGCGGAGTTGAAGCGGTGGACGGGCTGGACGTAGAAGAGAAAGAAGGTCACGAGCGTCCCTGCGATCACCACGGCCCACAGCGGCCCCGGGATCGCGGAGTCGAGGGAATCGAGGCGGCCCCGACGGTGCTGGTTCAGCTCGTTCGTCCGGGTCCAGACCTCGCGAAGGATGGCCTCCTCGCGCGGCGTCCTCGGCTCGATCAGGGCCACCCGGCGGAAGATGGCGTTGAACTTGTGCGCCGTCCCCTCGTGGGCCCCGCCCTTGGCCATGACCGGCCACTCCTCGTCGATGATCGAGCGGATGTAGGTCCGGAGCGCCTCGCGGGCGGCATCCGCCTCGCGGGTGGAATAGACCGCCAGATCGCGCGCCAGTTCCCCCGCGATCGCCGCCTCCACGTCCACCGCGTCCTCGGCCTTCGCGTAGGCCTCCCAGACCGCCACCGCCGTGAACGCGATGAGCAGCGACAGGATGAGCGCGGAGATCTCCATCATCTCGAGCGCCAGCCCCCGGCGCTCCTCGGAATGGTCCGCCCGGAACATGCGCAGCCACGCACGATGGCCGACGAGCGCGACGACGACGGTCAACCCGACCACGACGACGCCGGCCAGCCAGTTCGGCAGTCCGTAGAACCACGTCATGACAACGCCTCCGCGAGCTCGCTGCCCCGAATCTCCTTCGCCACCGCGCCGCTCGCGCCGCGGAAGGCAAGGACGAAGCCGTCGCCCGCGCACTGGCGGTAGAAGGCGAGGTAGCGCAGCGCCGGCCCGCAGATCGAGTCGAGCTTGGAAACGTCGAGCGTGAGGCGCCGGAGGCCGTGGCACTGCTCCACCGCCTTCTTCAGATCCGGCAGGTCGTCGGGATTGAGGACGCCTCGGAGCGCCAGCACGGCCGCGCCGTCCTTCTCGGACATGAGATCGACGTCGAATCCCTTCCCGGCGGGCGCGAGCCGGACCCGCACCTTGAGCGGGGAGGCGCTCTCGGGGAGGCGGACCACGAGGGCGTCTGCGTCGAAGTCCTCGTGGGGCCGGCCGTTGATCCAGGCCGCCTCGATCCGGACGGACCCCTTCGGCAGGATGTCGGGCGCGACGCGCAGCCCCTGCTCGCGGAAGGCCCCGGGCCCGGGCTTGAAGTAGAAATCCATGGGCTCCTTCTTCACGAGCAGGTTGATATAGGCGGCGGCGAGGTAGCACAGCTCCGCGGAGTGGTAGCCCGTCGAGTGGCTGCCCTTGTTGCGCTCGGTCCCCAGCGCGTACGGGAGGCCGTTCGCCAGCACGTTGAAGTAGACCCCGCCCTCCTCCACGTCCAGAAACCAGGCGTTGTAGAAGGCCGTCCCCTCGCGGGCGGACTTCACGAACTCGGCGTCGCCGTAGACGCCGGCCATGATGTAGTAGGCGAGGATCCCCTGCTCCTGCTGCCACCAGGCCTTCCGGTCGTGCCAGGCGAAGCGGTGGAATTTATGGTCGGGCAGGCGCGTCCTCTCCACCACGTCGTACCACCCGCCGCGCTGGCGGTCGGCTCCGCTGTCCGGGATCAAGCGGCCGATCTTCTCGGCGAGGTCCCGGTAGGTCTTCTTCGGCGCAAGACCGAACATGCGGGTGAGGTTCCAGGCGATCTTCAGGTTGTGCCCGACCACGGCCCGGTTCTGCTGCCAGCCCCAGGACTGATCCTTCGACCAGTCGTCGTGGAACTTCTCCTGCACGAACGGGCTGTTGTCGTAGTCCGGGAACCGCTCGCAGATCGTGTCGAAGGTGTATTCGAGGAATTTCGCGTGCTCGTCGGCGCCCGTGGCCAGCCACAGGTTGATGAGATACGCGGGGGCGTGATCGCCGACCGAGTTCCAGTTCTTCCGGGCGCGGTTCTGTCCCAGGGACTCCGCTCGCGGATCGAGCGTGACGGGATCGATGTGCGAGTAGAATCCGCCGTTCGGGCCCTTGTCCTTGAAGTGGCGGTTGAACAGCGCGATGGTGCGGTCGATGTCCGCGCGGATCGCGGGATCACCCGTGATGCGGTAGGTCTGGGTCGGCCCGGCGAGCGCGTAGATCTGCTCGTAGCACGGGATGGCGTGGTAGTCGTCGCCGAACTCGGAGGCGAAGATTTTCTTCTCTGTGCCGTCGGCCTGGACGTCGATCGCGTGGTACCAGTAGCAGATCCCCTCGGATTCGTCCTCGAACCGGAGGTGCTTGCGCAGGTACTCCGTTCCCTTCTCGGAGGCCTCCAGGTAGCGATCGTCGCCGGTCAAAAGATACGCCGAGGCGAAGCCGTAGACCATCCGCGAGATGGTGTCGGTCTCCTGGCGGCCGTTCGCGGTCTTGAAGCCGTCGGCCGAGATGTTCGTGCGGAAGGCCCGAAAGTCGATCGGGCCGTCCCCGAACTGGGTCTTCAGGTCGAAATCCGCGAGCCTCACGATCTGCTGGATCCACCAGTTCTGCTTCTCGAACGAGAAGTCGCCCGCCTCGCGCCCGACGAAGACGACGTGCTTCGCCTCGAAGCGCATGCCGCCGCCGGGGCCGTCGGGATAGAGGACGCCGTAGGCGAAAAGGAACCGGCCGGGGACGAGCATCTCGCGCATCGAGCCCGTGGCGTCGTGGTAGGGCTCGCCGAGATTGCGCAAGAGCTCCGCGAACGTCGTCGGCGTGAGCGCGCACTCGAACAAAACGCCGCCCGGGGTCTCGATCGTCACCGCGTCCGACGCCGCGTCGAAGGCCGTCACGGTGCCCGCCACCAGGTCCGAGTAGGGCGTCCGGATCTCGTTCATCTCTCGATTTTCCTCCTTGGGATTCCCGCGAAATCGCCGCGACGGCGCTGGGGGCGGGCGCCCGGCTGGCCGAGCCCCCGCTTCCCTCCGGATGCATCCGGCACATGGATCAGAATCACGGAACTTTTCGGGTTGACGACGTATTCCCGGCCCGAGACGGGCGCCTCCGCGCCCGGCGACGCGATATCGCCGGGGGAGGGAAGCGACGTGTCCGCGAACCGCCGCCACCCGCCCTCGGGCAGCTCGAAGGCGAGCGGGGAATCGTCCATGTTGAACATGAGGTGCAGGTCGGGCGCGTCGGGTTCAAAAGCCCCGAGGGTGAGGGCGAGCACCCGGCAGGCCGGGTCGTTCCAGCCCGGGGCGTTGAGAAGGCAGCCGTGCCAGGCGACGTCGGGCCGCCCGCGGCCGTTCAGCGCCCCCGTGAAGAACTCCGGGCGGCGCAGGCAGGCGTTGCGGCGACGGAACGCGATCAACTCCCGCGCGAAGCGCACGAGGTCGGCGTTGCGCTCGGTCAGCCGCCAGTCGAACCAGGAGATCTCGTTGTCCTGGCAGTAGGCGTTGTTGTTGCCCCGCTGGGTGCGCCCGGCCTCGTCGCCGGAAAGAATCATCGGAACCCCCTGCGCGACCATCAGAAGGACAAGGAAGTTCCGCTGCTGGCGCCGGCGCAGCGCAAGGATCGCCGCCTCGTCGGTCTCCCCTTCGGCGCCGCAGTTCCAGGAGAAGTTCTCGTCGATGCCGTCGCGGTTGTCCTCCCCGTTGGCCTCGTTGTGCTTCCCGTTGTAGGAAACGAGGTCCCGGAGCGTGAAGCCGTCGTGGCAGGTGACGAAGTTGACGCTGTTCTGCGGGCCGTGCCGGTCATGGCTGTAGATGTCCGCGCTGCCCGCGAGTCGCGTCGCCACCTCGCCGACGACGCCGAAGTCGCCGCGGACGAACCGGCGGATCGCGTCGCGGAACTTCCCGTTCCACTCCCCCCAGCGGTAGCCGGGGAACGAGCCGACCTCGTAGAGGCCGCCCGCGTCCCACGACTCGGCGATGAGCTTCGTGTCGGCGAGGGTTTCAGAGAGCTCGATGTCCCAGAGCAGCGGCGGGTGGCGTAAGGGCGAGCCGTCCTCGCCCCGGGAAAGGATGGTGCCCTCGTCGAACCGGAAGCCGTCCACGTGCAGCTCGCCGGCCCAGAACTCGAGGCAGTCGCGGACGAGCTTCGCGGAGATCGGGTGGTTGCAGTTCAGGGTGTTGCCGCAGCCGGAGAAATCCAGGTAGTACTGGCGGTCGCGCTCGACGAGGTAGTAGTAGACGCTGTTGTCGAGGCCGCGAAGACTGATGGTGGGCCCTTCGTGGTTGCCCTCGTCGGTGTGGTTGAAGACCACGTCAAGGAGGACCTCGATGCCTTCGCGGTGGCAGGCCTTGACCATGTCGCAAAACTCGTCGAGATGCGCGCCTGCGTCCGGCCGGACGCAGTAGCGTCCGTCGGGCGCGAAGAAGCCCGCCGTGCTGTAGCCCCAGTAGTTCTTCAGCGCCGTTCCGTCGGGCAGCGTCCGCAGCGTCTCGCGGCCGTCGAATTCGTGCACCGGCAGCAGCTCCACCGCGGTCACGCCCAGGGCCTTGAGATAGGGCAGCTTCTCGACGAGCCCCAAAAACGTGCCCGGGTGCCGGACGCCCGACGAGGGATCCCGGGTGAACCCTCCGACGTGCGCCTCGTAGATGATCGTGTCGGTCATCGGGCGGCCCGGCGGCTTGTCGCCCTCCCAGTCGTAGGCGCTCGTGTCGATGACGACGCTGCGCATCGCGCACGCGAGGTTGTCGCCGGGCCTGCAGGCGGCCGCGCGGTTCCACAACGTGTCGCTGTTTCCCCGCGCATACGGATCGATGAGCGCCTTTTCGGGATCGAAGCGATGGCCCGCGGTCAGGTCCTTGGGCCCGTCCACTCGATAGGCATAGAGCGTACCTGGTTTCAGGCCGTGCACGTAGGCGTGCCAGAAAGCGAACGTCCGGTTGTCCACCGGATCGAAATCGATAATCGCGGAGGGATCCTTCTGGTCGTGTCGATCGAACAGGAGCAGCCGCACGGCGCTCGCATTCTCGGAGAAGATCGAGAAGTTGACGCCCGCGTCGTCCACGGTGGCGCCCAGCGGATGGGGCCGGCCCGCGGCGATCCGGAACGCCTTCGCCGTCATCGGCGGCCCTCCGCGGCCTTCTCCATCCCGGCAAGCCTCCGTTCCAGCTCCTCGATTCTCTTCTTCAGGCTCTCGCACTCGCAGGGATGGCGCTCCGGGTGCGCGGCCTCCTCGGCCGCCTCGATGCTGCGGGCGCCCATCACGAAGAAGGCGACCGCCAGGACCACGTTGAAGAGGCCGAGCCCCATGAGGATGTAGGGCGACGTGATCGATACCCCGAGGATCGAGACCGCGATATTCCGCAGGCTCTCGATCACGCCCAGGAAGACGAGCATGACGCCGAGGAACATGGTGACGTGGTAGTCGTCGATGATGCGGCGGAAGAAGGAGGTCTTCATGGGCGATGCGCCGGATATTCGTCCCCTCGCCGGCCCGGCGCAAGACCCGCTCGGATGCCCATCCCTCCCGCCGCAGGCGGCTCGCCTCCCGCGCCTCCGCCAACGGCCCCGGCGTTTCGGCTACAATCCGTCCGCCCCCATTCCGATCTCGACCTCGCCGTGATGGGCGACGCCCCCCTGGATTTCGCGACCATCCGCGACGCCTTCAGCGAATCCAACCTCCCCTTCCGCGTCGACGTCGTGGACTGGGCGTCCGCCGACGAGCCCTTCCGCCGGATCATCCTCAATCGCCGCGTCCTCCTCTCGCCCGCCGCCTGACCATCCCGGCTCTTTCTTCAAAACCCCGGGAACCCACGCAGGGCCCGATCCGTTCGCACCCAAGGCGCGCCGGAAGAGCCTGCCCATGGCGATTTGACGATTTGTGCTACGTAACGTTGTCTCTGGCGAGATTGCGGCGGCGGTCTCGCGCCCGAATGAGTCCGCGACTCCCCTCCGGGACTCCTTCCAGAACCTGAACTTCCGTGTCCCCCATTGACATAGTAATTACAAGTGATTACAGTGCGTGCATCATGAAAGTCGCCATCGTCCCCATCGGAAACTCGCGGGGGATCCGCATCCCGAAGCGCATCCTCGACGAGTGCCGTTTCGAAGGCTTCGCGGATCTCGAAACACGGAAGAACCGGCTGATCCTCCGGCCCATCCGGGGCCCCCGCGAGGGCTGGGCGGACGCCTTCCGCCGGCACCTGGACAGGGGACGAGCGGAGCTCCGCGACTGGAAGAACCTCCCTCCCACCCGGTTCGAGGCCCTGGAATGGGAGTGGTAGTCTCCCGTTTCGACGTCTGGCTCGTCCGGCTGGACCCGACGGAGGGGCGCGAGATCCGGAAGACCCGCCCCTGCCTCGTCATATCCCCGGACGAGATGAACCGCCATTTCGACACGGTCCTCGTCGCCCCGATGACGACGAAGGGCGAGGACTACCCCACGCGAATTCCCCTCAGGTTCCAAGGAAAGGACGGCCGCATCGTCTTCGACCAGATGCGCGCGGTGGACGCAAAAAGGCTCGTTCGTCGCCTCGGCCGGATCGACGCTTCGACCATCCGGAAGGTGTTCCTCCTCCTCACCGAATTTTTCGCGCCGTAAGGCGGGACAAGCCGGCAAGCAGAGCAGGCCCCCACGTCCCTCGGGAAGGGAGGGCAAGGGGAGAATGTTATTTTGCAATGTACGTCCCTGAGCATCCCCTAGGCCGGAACCGATCCACCCGCTACACCCTGCGGTGAAGCACGGATCGATAGGCGGAAAAACGCGCCCCGGCGGGGCAGCCGAAAACTATTTGAGTGTTTAAGAACGTCCCCCGTCGCCTCCGTAAAAGCTCTGCAAGTTGTCGCCAATCAAATTGCAGCGGGCAAAAAGGAATGGGGCACTGACTAAATGGCCGGTCCAGCGGCAACAATTTTCATGAGGGCAACGTGGATGTTTTGCCATGTCTGAGCGAGGTCGAGGGACAGCGCGCGAATGCGGTGGCCGTGCGTAGTGAATTCGGCTGCGAAGTCGCGAGTGGTGCGCGGGTAAAGGAGAACGCCCTCGGCCTGCTCCCAACCAGGTTCACAGGACTGCTGACGCAGGTAGGTGAAGAGCTGATAAAGATTGGCTGAGGGAAGCCTTTCTGTTCCGTAAGCGCCGACCTTAAGCGCCTGCGCGTAAAACTTTGTGTCGAGGATGACCGCGCGGTCGGGACCGCGCAGGCATACGTCGGTTTCCATGCGCGGCACCAGTGCCAGCGCGTCCGCGTTCGGGGTGACGAGCTGCCACTGAAGGACGGGGGCGCTGACGTGCCAACCGGCAGGAAGTTCGTGTCGGTAAAAATTAAGGACGAAGTTTTCGAAAAGTCCCGGTAGCCCGTCGCGGACGAAGTCGCGGAAGCGGCGGGCGCTGCCGTGTTCGGCAGGGAGCCAGTGCTCGTGGACGAACTCGCAGATATGGAGCAGGAAGGCGTAGATGCGGTTGTTGCGGTGGAGTTGCCCGAACTGCTCCGCCTGCACGCCGCCTACGGGCTCCGCGGCGCCGACTCCCTTCACCTCGCCGCCGCCCTGTTCTACCAGCGCCAGGCCGGCGAGAAGATCACCTTTGCCTGCGCCGACACGGCCCTTGCCGCCGCTGCAAAGGCCGAAGGAATCGACGTCGGGCCTTGACCGAATCTCGAAGCCCGAGACCGTCAGCCGCAGGCACCGCGCGCCTCACCTCGCCGACTTCAATCGCTCGATAATCGCCCGCGCCAGCAGGTGGCAGTGGTTGCCGGTCCGGGCGGTGATGAGGTCGCCGTCGTCCACGAGGTCCTCGTCCGCGTAGACGGCGCCGTAGGCTTTTGCGTCGCCGATGAGGTTGTTGTGGACAGTCACGCGGCGGCCTTTCACGAGGTTGGGGACGGGGGCGGTCAGCCACAGGCCGTGGCAGATGATGCCTTTTAGGATGTTCTTGTTCGCAAACGCGCGGCGCAGGAATTCCGCGGCCGGGGGGATTTTTTTTGCGTCCTCGGTGTAGCGAAGCCGGTCCGCGACCATCCCGGAGGGGACGATGATCGCGGAGAACGCGGCGAGCGCGGCGTCGTCGAGGTTCTCGAAGCTCTCCGAGACCTCGAGCGGCGCCTTCCACTCGTGGCCGTGGAACGTAAGGCTAGGCTTCCCCCAGAGTCGGGTCAGGAAGTGCAGCTCCGCGCCCTCCTCGGGGAAGCGGTGCTCGTAGTAGGCGATTTCCTTCTCGTAGTAGTCGTCCTCCATGAGGACGGCGATCTTCCTGCCCTTGAGGCTCATCGTGCGGCCCCCTTTCGATTCGATTTCGATCGGATGAGTTGGGTCGCCGGATCGTCCTTGCCGAGGACCTTCTCGGCGAGGCCCAGCGGCGTCAGGCCGTCGTGGCCTTCGAGGTCCAATCGCGCGCCCGCCTCGACGAGGATCCGGGCGCACTCGCCGAAGCCGTGCCACAGCGCGTCGTGGAGCGGCGTGTAGCCGTTCGAGGGCCCCTGGTAGTCGAGGTTCACGCCGGGCCGGGCCGAAAGCAGGCGCACGATCTCCGCATGTCCGTTGTAGGTGGCCTTGTGCAGCGGCACGGCCCCGAACGTCGGCTCGACGGCGTTCACGTCCGCCCCGGCATCGAGGAGGAGGCGGACGATCTCCGTATGCCCGTCGCGCGCCGCGACCAGAAGCGGCGTGTGGCAGTCGTTGAAGCCGCCGAGGATCGGCGAGCGCTCGTCCACCGCCGCGCCGGCTTCGAGCAGCGCCTTCGCGCGCGCCGCGTCTCCGGCGACGGTCGCGGCCATGAGCGCCTGGGCCTCCGCGGCCGCCCGATCGGCGGCGAGCCGGGCGTCGAACATCGCCTGGATCCGCCGGATCTTTTCGCCCTCCTTCACGTTCACCTTGGCCATGAACGCCAGGTGATCGAGCACGGTGAAGCCGTAGGCGGTCTTCAAGCCGATCCGGGCGCAGCGGGACAGGAGGTAGTCGACGACGTCTACGTTCGTGAACCACATCGCCTCGATAAGCGGCGTGTGCCCGGTGCCCGCCGCCTGGAGATTGACGAAGGCGCCGGCCTCGACGAGGAGGCGCACGCACTCGAGGCTCCCGTTCTGGCAGGCCTTGTGCAAAGGCGAGCCGCCGGCGCCCGCGTCCAGCGCGTGGACGTCGGCCCCGGCCGCGAGCAGCGCGCGCACCGCCGCCGCGTCTCCCCGCCCAGCGGCGAGGAAGAGCGGCGTCATCCCGGCCGCGTCGCGGCGGTTCGGGTCCGCCCCGGGGGGCGTCCTTGCCGTGCCGGTCGGCCATGGCCTTGGCCTGCTCGAGGCGGGCGGT
>CAYHQZ010000067.1:0-7254 GCA_964358555.1 uncultured Planctomycetia bacterium | reverse complement strand
GGGTGCGGACCCGCGGGGGGGGCCTCCTTTGCCTTGCCGTTCCCCTTGGTGGCGCCCCGGGGCGGCCTGCCCCGCGCCTCCGGCCCGATAACCCAGTGCTCTTTTACGACCATGGTGAAGAGGTGCTTCATCTCTACGAAATTCCGATCGTCCTCCCGGGCGGCCGCCATCTCCGGCGAGGCGAGCGCGCGCTCGAGGGCGGGGACGTCGTCGAACCAGAACATCGAGCACATGTCGAACCGCGGCTCGCCGAAGCCGTACCAGGAGTCCCGCGTCGTGCAGTAGAGCAGGCGCCGGATGCCCGGGGCCTTCTTGTTGAGCGGGGCGTGCTTCTCGAAGGCGTACTTCCGGAACGCCTCGACGGAAAGGCCCTCCTTGCGGCGCAGCAGCACGACCAGCTTCACGCCCGCCGGGTCCTTCGCGGGCGGCGGGCCCGCGAGCATCTCGTGGGCGTCGGTGTCCAGGACCAGCGTCTTCCAGAACGCCGCCCACGTCGGCTCGTCGAGCCGCGCGCCTTGCAGGAATTCCGGCGACTGCAGCGACTCGAGCTGCTCCTTTTCGTTCTCGAGCCAGATCTCGGCGATCCCGCCGAACATCGGCTCCTTGCCCTTGTCGCGGGAGAAGTCGACCCGCGTGTCGATCATGTATTTCTTGATCTGCCTGATTTTCGAGGCGTACTTCACGGCGTGCACCTCGAGCCAGTACTTCTGGAACTCCGATTCCGTCATGCCGGGCTTGGGGCCGGCGAAGATGAGCTGGTGGATCATGGATTCCTCCTTGGGTCCTATTGCCCGCAGCGGCAGCCGGCGGGATGCGCGGCCGCCTCCGTCGGGAGCGCAAGATGGATGAGGAACGGACCGTCCGTTCCCAGGGCGCGATCGATCGCGGGGGCGATGTCGGCGGGCCGCGCCACGCGCTCCGCCGGCACGCCGAACCCCTCCGCGATTTTCGCGAAGTCCACGCGCGGCTCGCCGAAGTCGAACGATTCGGGGAAGTCGCGCTCCGCGATGCCGCGCTCCTTCCAGTACTGCAGGATGTTCAGCTTTAAAAGCTTGTAGCCGCCGTTGTCGCAGACGACGAATTTCGCGTTCGCCCGGACCTTCGCGGCCGTCCAAAGCGCCTGGATGGTGTAGAGCGATCCGCCGTCGCCGGTGAAGCCCCAGACGGAGCGGCCGGGGCATGCGATGGAGGCGCCGATAGCACCCGGGATGCCGACGCCGAGGGAGCCGCCGCGGGTGCAGAAGTACTGCCCGGGGACGCGCGGCGGGAGATGGCGCGCAAGATCCGGCGAGCCCGTGAGCGCCTCGTCGAAGACAATGGCGTCGGCCGGCAGGCGCGCGGCGAGGATGGATGCGAACTCGGCCATCGTCGGCACGGCGCCGCCGAACTTCGCCCGATCGGCCGCGCGCGCCCCCTCGAGCGCCCCGGCCTTGGCTGCTCCCAGGGTCTCGCGGCGCATCAAGGCCCGCGCCCGGAACGCTTGCGTCGCGCGGCGCTCGAGGACGCCCGCCAGCATGTCGAGCGTCCGCTTCGGATCGCAGACCGCGGCGAGATCCACCGGGTGGTTCTTCGCAATCTCGTAGGCGTTCAGGTCGAAATGGATCGTCTTCGAGCCCGGCGCGAAGATGGGCCCCAGCTCGGGGAAGACCTCGGGGAGCATGTAGGTCCCGACCACGAGGTTCGCGTCGCCTTTGCGCGTGATCGGCAGGCTCGACGATCCGAACATGTGCCCGGTCGTCCCCTGCCAGAGCGGATGCGCGGCGTCCATGTTCAAATCGCCCGTGTCCGCGCCCCAGACCTCGGCGCCGAGGGTCTCGGCCACCCGGGCGAGCTCCGCCTCGGCGCCGGAGTGCGCGATGCCGTCGCCGACGTAGATCATCGGCCGCTCGGCCGCAAGCAACATCCCGGCGGCCTGCTCGATGAGCGCGGGCTCGGGAACCGTGCGCGTCGAGGGGATCGCGGTAGGCAGGATCGCCTCGTCGTTCGGCGCGTCGAGAACGTCCATCGGGAGGCAGACGTAGACCGGCCCCATGGGCGGCGTGGCGGCGATCCGGAAGGCGCGGCGGAGAACGCGCAGGACCGACCGCGAGTCCGTGACCATCGTCGCGTACTTGGTAACGGGCTCCATCATCCCGACGAGGTCGGCCGCCATCTGGGCGTCCATGTTGAGATACCGCACGCCCGCGTCGCCCGCGATCACGACGAGCGGCGCATGGCCGCGCTTCGCCTGGTAGAGGGCGCCCACGGCGTTGCCGATGCCGGGGGACGAGTGGAGCTGAACGACCGCGGGCCGCCGCGCGGCGCGCGCGTAGCCGTCGTCCGCGAGCACCGCGACGCTTTCCTGCAGGGTCAGGACGTAGCGAAGCCCCGGAACGTCGGAAAGAGCGTCCAGGAATCCCTGCTCCACCGTACCGGGATTGCCGAAGACGTGCGAGACCCCGTCGGCGCGTAGTTGCTCGAGGATCACGATCCGGCCGGTGCGGGATGCCGCGCCGCCGTCGCTACCAGCCATACCTCTTCAGGCCCTTGTCCAGGACGTTCACAAACTGGTCGCCGAACTCGTGCGAGCACTGAAGCGACCGGGCGGTGATGAACGGGTAGTCGACGATGACGGACGTGGGCTTCCCGAAATTCCCGTGGAATCCGCCCTCGGGCCCGACCGCGTCGGAGAGGAGGTATTCGAGGCAGTAGGGCGGCGGGCCGATATTGAGATCCGTGCCGACGAATCCGGTCCCGTCGTGGTAGTCGTACTCGACGCAGTGGCCCGTCACGTGCTTGCCCCGGATGATGGCCGTCCGCTCGTTGAAGTCGCGCGCGAAGGCGAGGCAGGCCACGCCGTAGCAGATGGCGGCGATGGGCTTTTCCTTCTTGTGGAAGTCCAGGATGACGTCGTGGACGCGGCCGTTGTTGACCATGTCGATGATCGGCCCGCTGCCGCCGACGAGGAGCAGGCCCGCGTAGGCGTCCATCTCGTTGCCCCGCTCCCGGAGCGTCGCGTAGTAGCCTTCGAGCGCGCGGAGGAAGTTGGGCGCGCTCACGTAGGGCCGCTCGGGAATCCACTTCGAGAGGTTGATCGGGCGGTCGAGCTTGGGCGAGTCCTTGATCGACTTCACCTGCTCCGCGTCGGACGGCGTCGTGACGCAGACGGAGAGCGGCGGGTCCACGTAGGCCGTATCGTAGCTCGGCGGCAGCGCAATCGGCCGCGCCCCCTTCGGCGTCGCGAAGGTAAGCGCGTAGCCCGCCTGCTCGAGCTTCACCATCGGACCGGTCAGTTCCACGCCCCAATACCCGTAGTTGGACAGGATGGCGAGAATTCGTTTCATGTTGGCCTCGACGGCGCATTGTAGCGGGGCCAGACACGGCGAGGCGGCAGGAAGGCCGGCCCCCCTTCCCCCGATTCCCTTCCCGCTACCTTCGCCCGGAAACGGGTAAGATTCATCCCCTCGGCGAGAGTGGCGGAATTGGCAGACGCGCAGGACTTAGGATCCTGTGGGGCAACCCTTGGGGGTTCGACTCCCCCCTCTCGCACGGATTCCCCCCGCCATGGAACCGGGCATTGACGAAACTGAAACGGAATGGACAATAGTCGCTGTCGGCTCTAAATAGAGCGGAAAAAGCGTGCAATCCAGCATTCAGGCAGCGTTCGGCTTCCATTTTCTGCCGTTCAGCAACACCCCCGACCTGCGCCTGTATTTCCCCTCGGACGAGCACGAGAAGGCCCTGCACTGGATGGCCTTCGCGATCCAGGGCAACAAGGGGGGGCTGCTCGTGACCGGGCCCGCCGGGTGCGGAAAGACCCTGCTGACGCGCGCCCTGCTGGAGCGGCTGCCCGCCGGCCATCACGACGCCGCCATCATCACCGACCCCATCCTCGATTGGCCGGACTTCTTTGCCGAAATCCTCCACCAGTTCGGGATCCACGCCTCCCGGACCAACCCGGACGCCGGCCGGCGCGCCCTGGAGGAGCGGCTCCTGCACAACGCCCAGGCCGACCGCTCGACGATCCTGTTCGTAGACGAAGCCCACACCATCCCGAACGATCGCGTCTTCGAGGGCCTGCGGCTGCTACTCAACTTCCAGCTGAACGACCGCTTCCTCCTCAACCTCTGCCTCGTCGGCCAGCCGGAAATCCTGGACGTCCTCGCTCGCCACCCGGCCCTCGACCAGCGGCTGGGCGTCCGCGTGACGCTCTCGCCCTTCTCGCCATCCGAGGTCGCCGCCTACGTCTTGCACCGCATCGCCCGGGCCGGGGGACGGTCGGATCTCTTCCAACCCGACGCCCTCGAGGAAATCGCCCGTCGGACCGGAGGAGTTCCCCGCCTAGTGAACAATCTGTGCGAAGCGTGTATCTTCGAGGCTGCCCAGGATGGCCGGGGCCCCATCGGGCGCCCGATCGTCGAACGGGCCGCCCCCAGCGCGCTCTGACGCATGCGATACACCGACATCCTCCGCAACTCCGACACGGCGCCGGACCCCGAGCCGAAAGGGCGGGCGGTTCCGTTCGCCGACGCGGGGGGCATCCAGCCGGAGCCGCCGCCCGGAACCAATCGAGGGCTGACCGAACGGCTCTTCCCGGTCCTGTCGCGCACGGCCGGCGAGGTTGCCGACGCGATCCAGCAGGGCAGGCCCATCCCGCTCGACGCCGTCCGGAAGGCCATCGCCGCCTGCGTCCGCGAGATCGGAAATTCCGAGGCCCGAATCACCCCGCTCGCCCCGCCCTGCAACCACGCCTACTACGTCCGCAACCTCACGCTCAACGCCCTCTGCTCGCTCCAGCTCGGCCGGGGGCTGGGATTCCCCAAGGAAAAGATGGAGGACCTCGGCCTCGCGGCGATCCTGCACGACGTCGGGATCTTCAGGGTCCCGGCGGAGGTCCTCCTCGCGTCGCGGGCCCTCTCGGCCTCCGAACGCGACCTCGTCGAGCGCCACCCCGTTCTCGGCAGCGAGATGCTCAAGCCCTTCGAGAAGGACTTCCCCTGGCTTCCGCTCATCCCGTTGCAGGAGCACGAGCGCGAAAAGGGGCTGGGCTATCCGAAACAGATCAACGCCTCCGAGACCCACGAGTACGCCCGGATCGTCGGCATGGTCGACGTCTACGAGGCCATCCTGAACACCCGGCCCTATCGCCCCGCGCGCCTGCCCGACCAGGCCCTTCGCGAAATCATCATGCTGCAGGACGCCAACGGCTACCCGCGGGATCTCGTCCGCGTCCTGATCCAGGAATTCACCCTCTTCCCGATCGGGGCGCGCGTCCGGCTGTCGAGCGGGGAGACGGCCGCGGTCGGGCAGGTCCACCCCCTGTCCCCGTTCTCGCCCACGGTCGAAATCCTCGAGGGAACCCGGAAGGGAACGACGCTCGACTTGAGCCACGACCCGCTCATCTTCGTCCAGGAGGCGCTGGCGGGGTAGGAAAGACGTCCGGGGTTGCGCGACGCGTAGGGGCAACCCTTGTGGTTGCCCCGTTTCTCCCTTGGGCGACCACGAGGGTCGCCCCTACTTGCCGCGACGGTGCCTCGCGGCGATACTGCCGGCGCCATGGCACGATTCCTTCGCCGCAACGAACCCGTCTCCTCCGGCCGCGGGGGGCTTCTCGACGACCAGATCCGCGCCTTCGACGAGAGGCTTTCAAACGTCGAGGCGCTGCTGCGGCAGGTGGACCACCGCCTTCGCGCCATTGAGGACCACCTCTACGGCCGCGGCCGCGGCGCGGCCAGCGCGACCCGGCCGGACGGGATGCTGCTCCGGCTCGCCCTCGTCGAGGGAAAGATGGCCCCGGGCCAGCCGAAGCCGACGCCGATGCCGGTCGTGCGACCGTAACAACGGTCTAGGGTCGAACGGATAGGGCTTGCTTGTCTAGAGTCGAGAGTCAACGCCCCGACCCGAGACCCCCGACCCCGGAAATAGGAGCCGCCGTATCGCGTGGAGCAACGCCCGCCCGACTTCGCCTAGGCGCGCGAGGCGCGAGGCTCGGCCGGGGGGCGTTCCCGCCCGGCGGGCGAGCGCGGAGGCGGACGGAAAGAGGACCGCCTTCAGGAAGCGCGCCTTCGCCGACAGGCCCCGGCGCGCGGAGAGGTGAACGAGAATCGAAAGCCCCGGCATCCGGCGGCCCCGGCGCGCGAGCGCGCAGAACAGGCGCTCCCCCGCGCGCAGCCGAACGCCGGCGAACAGATCGGCCGGATCGCCCGGAAGCCGCGCCCCGGCGAGTTCGCCGGCCAGCCGCAGCGCCACGACCGCGGGCCGTTCAATCCCGGCCTCCCGCGCCCGCGCGGCGAAATCCGCCCATCCCCCGGGCGCCGAAAGCGCCGGCAGCGCGCGGGAGAGATCCGCAAGCCACACCAGCCGGCTCGCCGAGTGCGGGACCTTGAGCAGATGCTCGCACAGATGGATCGCCAGGTCCGGCGGCGAAAGCACCCGCGCGGAAAGCCCGTGCGCGAGGAAGGCTTGAACGGCGCGCGCGAAGAGATCCTTGGGCGGAAGGGAGCCGGACCGCGCGAGACCGGGAATCGTCGAGTTCCAGAGGCTCCAGTGGAGGTGGAACGACACGGACATCGGATCCTTCGTGCGGTAGTCGAGGGAGGAGAGCGGGAAGTCGCCGGAAGGAACCGGAAGCGCGCCGGGAGCGTCGACGGGCGCGTAGCCGAGCGCCCGCAACGCCCCGTCCGCGGCGGGCAGCCGCTCCAGCTCCACCAGCAGATCCACGTCTCCCATCGGCCGCAGACCCGGCTCCTCGTAAAGCGTCCCGGCAATGGCCGCGCCCTTTAGAACGATCGAGGGGGCGGAGGCCTCTTCGAGCGCCGGCAGGACGGCGCGGAGGGCGTCAAAGCGGACGAGATTTGCGGCGCTGGATTCGAGGTGATCGCGCCGGAGCGCCTCCGCGACGGGTCCGGGAAGCGCGCCGAGCAGATCCGCCGCCCGGAGCCGGAAGCAGAGCAGCGGCGAAAGCCCCTCCTCCAGCGCGGCGATTCGAACTCGAGCCCAGCCGCCCGCCGGAACGGCCCGGACCGCCGCCGCGAACGCGGCCGGATCCGCGGGGCCGGCGACGTGGGAGAGGAGGGAGAACATGGGAAGTTGGCGACCCGGCGTTGTCGTTCCGTTACGGATACAGAATAGCCCCCTCCCCAGCGGGGGAGGGCCGAAGTGGGGGCTGTAGGCACGCAGACTCCCGGCCCCCCTCCCGCCCTCCCCCCTCCGAGGGGAGGAGTCGTGCTAAAGTGCAGGCCCCCATGTACGAGCCCCACTTCGGCCTCGTCTCCG
>CAYHQZ010000066.1:0-17312 GCA_964358555.1 uncultured Planctomycetia bacterium | reverse complement strand
ATCTGGAGAAGCGCTTCAACGGCGTCGGGCCCCACACGATTTCATTCCCGCGGCTGCTGCCCGCCGAGGGCTCCGCCTTGAGCACGGAGAGTTCCTGGCGCGTCTCCGACGAGGATTTCCTGCGGCTCGTCGCGGTCCTGCGGCTCTCGGTTCCCTACACGGGCCTCGTCGTGACCGCCCGCGAGACGCCCGGGATCCGGCGCCGGGCCCTCGAGATCGGGGTCACGCAGACGGACGCCTCCACGCGCATCGGCCTCGGCGCCTACAGCGAATCCTCCGGCCGCCAGCAGATGGAACGCCAGCAGTTCATGCTTGGCGACACGCGCGAGCTCGACGAGGTCGCGCTCGAACTTTCCGGGATGGGGCTTCTCACCTCGTTTTGCACCGCGGACTACCGCTGCGGCCGGACGGGGAGCGTCTTCATGGGGATCGCGAAGAAGGGCAAGATCCAGCATCTCTGCATCCCGAATGCGATCCTCACGTTCCGGGAATACCTCCTCGACTACGCCTCGCCGAAAACCCGCGAGGCGGGGCTGGCCCTCATCGAGCGCAGGATGGCCGACGTCCCCGAGGGAATGCGGGAGGCCGTGCGGACGCGGATGGCGGAAATCGACGCAGGTCGGCGGGACCTATTTTTCTGATGCGACTTGTCCTTGCGCTGGCCGGCCTGGTCCTGATGGCCGCCGATCCCGCGCCATCTCCCGTTCCGGCGGAGGGCCCGGCCAATCCCGACCGGAACAAGGCCCTCGAAGCCGAGTGGGCGAAGATCATCCCCCCGGAGATCTCCGCGCGCGTCTTCCGCCTCGCGGAGCGGCTCGCCTCGGGGAGGGAGGTCGACGAGGAGGCGGCCGCCGCGGAAACCGCCTCCCTGAAGGACGCGCGCGCCCGCCCGATCCTGCGCCGGCTCCTCGGATCGCCGAATCCGTTGGTCGTCCGGTTCGCGCTCCAGGGGCTGGGGCTTTTGCGCGACCCCGCCGACGCGGAGACCATCGCGCCCTTCCTTGCGGCTACCTCCCCCGACACCCGCATCGTCGCGGTGCGCGCCCTCGCGCTTTCCGCCGGGGCCGCGGCGGCGCCGAAGATCCGGGCGCTTTTGCGCGATTCGAGCGACAAGGTCCGGTTCGAGGCCGTCCAGCGCCTTGCCGTGTTCCCGGATCGCGAGGGCCTGCAGGACGCCCTGGGCGATCGTGCGGAATCCATCCGCGCGCTTTCGGCCTCCGCGCTTGTTGCAGTCGGGGATCGCCGGGCGGCGGCGTTCGCGGCCGCGGACCCGTCGCCCTCCGTCCGGCGCTCGCTGGCGGGATCGCTCGCGCGTTCTCGCGCCGTCTGGGCGATTCCGATCCTCATCCCGTTCCTCGAGGACGCCGACGCCGGCGTCCGGCTCCAGGGTGCCTCCGCCCTCTTCGAGTGCGCGCGGATGGACTTAGGCTTCCAGGTGGATCTCGCGGCGCGCGGGCGGGCCGAATTGCGGGCGCGGTGGGAGGCGTGGTGGAAGAAAACGGGCGAGAAGATTCCCGAGCCGGCCCGGTCGCCCGCCGATCCGGCGTCGCCTGCCGAACACGTCCTGCTCACCCGCGCGGGCGAGACCCTCGCCCCCGATCGCTTCCGCCTGGCCACGGGCGAAACCGTCCGCCTCGTCGGACTCGTCGCGCCCCCGGCCGGCTCCCCCGAGGCGGCCGCAGGGATGGAGGCGCTGCGGACGATCCTCGCGGAAAAGACCCTCCTCCTCGCCGCGCGCCCGGCCGGCTCCGGGTTGGAGGGCTGGTGCTGGGCGGAATCGAAGATCGTCCAGGAGGAGGTCCTCCGGGCGGGCGGCGCGAAGCGAAGCGAGCCGGAAATCCCGGCGGCGCTGGCGGCGCGGTGCAAGGCGGCCGAGGACGAGGCCCGCGCGGCGAAGCGCGGCGTCTGGAAGTAGGGGCGGTTCGCGAGCCGCCCCGCCCCTCCCGGCGGAGTCATCGCGGCCCGAGGCGGCGGAAGATCTCGAGGATCGATTTCGACTGGTTGAGCGCGTAGAAGTGGATCCCGGGGACGCCCCGCTCGAGCAGTTCCTGCGCCATTCCTGCGACCCACTCGACGCCCACGGCCTTCACGGCCGCGTCGTCTCCGGCGCTACGCTCGATCCTCGCGGCGAGGGCCTCCGGGATCGAGATCCCGCCGAGGGCGCAGAAGCGCTTGAGGCCGTCGGCGGAGAGGGGGGGGAGCAGCCCGGGGACGATGGGAACCCGGATGCCGGCCTTCCGGCAGCGCTCGGAAAAATCGAAGAAGAAGCGGTTGTCGTAGAAGATCTGCGAGATGACGATGTCCCCGCCGGCGTCGACCTTGCGCTTCAGGTGGCCGATGTCGATGTCGAGATTCCGGTTCTCGAGATGGCCCTCCGGATAGCCCGCCACCGCGATCCCGAAGCCGCCGCGCGATCGGATGAACCGGGCGAGCTCGTCCGCGTGTGCGAACCCGCCGGGAACGGGGACGAACGAGCCCCAGCCGCCGGGGGGGTCGCCGCGCAGCGCCAGGATGTTCTCGATCCCCAGGCCGGCCGCCTCGTCGAGGATGGCCGAAATCCCCTCGCGGGTCTCGCCGACGCAGGAGAGGTGCGCCATCGCCTCGAGGCCGGTCCGCCGCCTGATTTCGGACGCGAGCACGAGGGACTTTCCGCGCGTGGTCCCGCCCGCTCCCCATGTTATGGAGCAGAATGCGGGTCCCAGGGTATTCAGCGCCGCGACCGTTTCGTAGAGCTTTGGCATGCCGGCCTCGGTCTTCGGGGGGAAGAACTCGAAGGAGAAGACGGGCCGGCGTTGGTCGTAGACGGAGGCGACGCGCATCCTTGCAACTCTATCGCGGAAGGCCGAAACTCAGGACCCCCATGCCGCTCCATCCTTCGAAGCGCCTCGAAGCGATTCCGAATCCCGAGACGCGCCGGGACTACGAGATCTCCCTCGAATGCCCCGAGTTCACCTGCCTCTGCCCTCGCACCGGCCAGCCCGACTTCGCGACGATCCGGATCCGCTGCGTTCCGGGCAAGCGCTGCGTGGAGCTGAAGTCCCTCAAGGCCTATCTCTGGTCGTTTCGGAACGAAGGCCACTTCCACGAGGCGGTCGCCAATCGGATCCTCGACGACCTCGTGCGATCTCTCCGGCCCCGCCGCCTCGAGGTCGAATGCGACTTCCGCGTCCGCGGCGGGATCCACGCGATCGTCACCGCCCGCCACGAAAGCCGCGCAAGGCTTCGGGGGCGGTAGGGAACCCATGGGGGCGGAATCCGCGTCGGCGAATCCGGCGGGCGGCGAATCCGTTCCCGCGGGCCCGGCCTCGCCCGTCCCCTCGCTTTCCGTCGCGATCCCGGCGCGCAACGAGGAGGAGACCCTGCCCGAGACCTTCCGGCTCCTTCGCGAGGGCCTGAAGGTCCCCGATGCGGAGATCATCGTCGTGGACGATCACTCGACGGACGGGACGTCGCGCGTCATCGAGGAGGCCGCGCGCCTGGATCCCCGGGTCCGCGTCGTCTCGAACCTGCGCCCGCCCGGATTCGCCAACGCCGTCCTCTCCGGCTTCGCCGCCGCCCGCGGCCGCTACGTCGTCCCCCTCATGGCCGACCTCTCGGACGATCTGGCCACGATTCCGAAGATGATGAAGAAGCTCGACGAGGGCTTCGACGTCGTCTGCGGCTCGCGCTACATGCCGGAAGGCATTCGCGAGGGCGGCCGGCCCGTCCAGGGCTTCTTCTCCCGGTTCGTCGGCTGGAGCCTCCGGCGCTTCGCCGCTCTTCCCACCCACGACGCCTCCAACGCCTTCAAGATGTACCGCCGCGAGGTCCTGCGCGATCTCCGCATCCGGGGCGATTCCTTCGCCGTCTCCCTCGAAATCGTCGTGAAGGCCCACGTCCGCGGCTACAAGATCACCGAAGTCCCGACGACCTGGCATACCCGCGACAAGGGCCAATCGAAATTCCGGATCTTCAAGGTCTACCGGAATTACCTGCGCTGGTGGCTTTGGGCGCTCGTCCTGCGGAACTGGAAGGTGTGAGGATCAGGCCCGGCGGTCTCGGTCCCTTCGGCTCTGAAGCACCCTGAAGTCGATCGTTTCAGAGTAGAGATCAGGGCCGCATCCTATGGGGTATAGTTCTCGGGAAGGCAATGCGCATCCTCGTCGCCGGGGCCGGCGGAATCGTCGGGTCCCACATCGCGGAGCACTTCGCGAAGCGCGGCGACCAGGTGATCGCGCTCGAACTTGAGCGCGCGCCTCCCGCGCTTCTGCCGGTTGCGGCCGCCTGGGCGGGCTTCGATTTGATTTCGAAGATGCCCCCGGTGACGTCCCGGAAGGTGCCGGCCTTCACGCCCGGCGTCATCCGGGAGGCGGCCGGGCCCGGTCTCGACGCCGCCATCTTCGCCCTCACCCCGCCGGGCGCCGAGGGGACGGCCGCCGACTTCGTCGGCTACTTCTCGAACGCCACGGCGGTCCTCGAAGCCTGCGCGTCGCTCGTCCATCCGCCCGCCTACGTCCACTGCTCCAGCCTTCGGGTTTATGGAGGGAGCATCGCGAAGGTGCCCGTGGTCGAGGACGCCGATCGCTACCGTTTCGCGATCGTCACGGCCGTTCCCGAAATCATGCCCATCGATCAGGCGCCCCAGACTCCCGCGGGCGCCGTGGTCGCCGCCGCGGATCTGCTCGCCCAGTCCTACGGCCACTTCCGCCGCCTCCGGCTCGCCGTGTTGCGCCTCGGGGCCGTCGCGGGAGCCCGCGCCCCCGGACCTTCCGGGGTCAACTGGATCGGAAGGATGGCCGGGGCCGCGATCCTCGGGACGCCCGTCGAGCTGCCGGGCAACCGCAAGATCGTTCGGGACCTCGTGGACGCGGACGACGTCGCCCTCGCGGTCCGGGCCTTCCTCGACGCGCCCTCGACCCAGCCTCTCGTGCTGAACGTCGGCGGCGGGGTCGACCACGCGGTCTCCTACGGGGACGTCCTGGATGCTTTCGAGAAGCGGACGGGAAAGCCGGTGCCGGTGACCTTCCAGCCTCCGCCCGCGCATCTCCGGAGGATCATCGTTACCGACATCGATCGGATCCGCGAGCGGCTCCATTGGAAGCCCCGGATCCCCGTCGCCGCGGTTCTCGAGCGGACGGCCGCGTGGTTCGAGGAGAACCGCTCGCTCTTCGCCTGATTCACCCGCCGATCCGGATGGCGAGCGCCGTCAGGTCGTCCTCCACGCTCACCCCCGCCCGGAATCGGGTGACCGTCTGTTCGATGGCCTTCACGATCCGTTCCGGCGTCTCGGTGCCGTGGCGCCGGACGACGTCGAGGAAGCGCTCCATCCCGAATTCCTCGCCCTTCGGGTCGCGGGATTCGGGGATGCCGTCGGTGTATTGGAGGAGGAGGTCGCCGGGCTTGAGGCGCAGATCGAATTCCTCGAGGGTCTTGTCGAAGAGGGGGCCGCGATCCATCCCGATGGCCATGCCGCCGGTCTTCAGGACGTGCAGCGGCTTCGTGCGGGCCGGATTGAAGAGGATGAGCGGGTTGTGGCCCGCCCGCGCGAACCGCAGCGACATCCGATCGAGGTTCAGGATCCCGAAGAAGGCGGTCAGGAAGGCGGAGAGGCCGAGGTCGGGGAAGAGTTCGGCATTCGCGACCCGGAGGGCCTCGCCGGCCGCCTCCTCCGTGCGGCCGGCGACCTGGAGGGCCTTTTTCGCCATCGCCATGACGAGGGCGGCCTCCATCCCGTGGCCCGAGGCGTCGCCGACGAGGATCCCGATCTCGCGTCCGCCCCGCGGCATGAAATCGTAGAAGTCCCCGCTGACCTGGGCGCAGGGCACGTAGAGGACGCCGAAGGAAACGCCCGGGAGGGTCGGCAGCTTCGGGAGCATCCGATTCTGGACCTGCCGGGCCTTTTTCAGGCTCTGCTCGAAGTGGGTTTCCGTCTGGGTGGAGGCGGCCTGGGCCTCGACGGTCGTTCGCAGGTCCTCGATCCAGGCGTCGTATTTCGGGACGAGGCGGCCCCCCTTGGGCGGCGAAGGCGGCGGGAGGGTCTCGGGCCCGCCGATCTGCCGGGAGTGCTCGACGCCCTGTTGGTAGGCGATGCATTCCGCGGCGAGGTGGCCTGCGACCTCGTCCACGAGGCCGTCGGCGGAGGCGCCTGGCAGCCAGCGGATGCGGGTGACGACGCGGCGACAGAAGGGGCAGATCCAGCGGTGCTCCAGGTCCCGGCATTGCCACAAGGGATCCGTGGAGAGGCTTTTCAGGGCCGGCCCCCGGATGGTTTCCAGGCGGCGGGAGACCTGGGCCTGGATTTCGAGGAAGGCTTGAGAGCGTTCCACTCCGCCGGAGGACCAGAAGGTCTCGCAGGCGCGCAGGTGCGTCTCCAGCCGCGCCACGGTTTCCTTTTCGGAGGCGCCCTGCAGTTCCACGTCGGTCTTCTTCGCGCAGAAGGGGCAGAACCACCGGCCCTGCGTGTCGCGAATCCGCCAGGAGGGCTTTTCGAGCAGGAGATTCTCGAGCAGGAGGTTGCGCAGGCGCGCGAAGGCGTTCGGGTCTTGCGATGGGCTCCGGGCGGCCGGGGTCGGGGTCGGGTGGAAGTGCCTGGGAAACCGCCGCGTCAGGTGCCGATGGGTGCGCACGCTGGGGTCAGTCTATCCCCTTCGGGACCGGGGCGGTCCGCCTTGCTTCCATAGGGGGTCGATACGTACCATAGCGGGTTCCATGGGAATGGAGACAGAGGTCAAGCTGGCCGTGGGGGATATTGGGGCCGTCCGGCGGACGCTCCGCCGGCTGGGCGCCCTAAGAATCCGCGCAGGCGCGGAGTCGAACGTCCTGTTCGACACCCCGGACGGCCGGCTGAACCGCGCGAAAAGCGCGCTTCGCCTCCGCGACGCGGGCGCAGGATTTCTGACGTTCAAGGGGTGTCCGCTTCCGGGCGCGTACAAGCGGCGCGAGGAGATCGAGATCGGCGTCTCCGACGTCCGCCGGACCGCCCAACTATTGCGCCGGATCGGTTTGAAGCCTTCCTTCTCCTACCGCAAGCGCCGGGAGGAATGGGCGCTTGGCGTCTGTCACGTCTGCCTGGACACCGTCCCCGGCCTCGGCCGGTTCGTCGAGGTCGAGGGGCCGTCGGGCCGCTCGATCGAACGGGCGCTGGGAAGGCTCGGACTCGAAGCCGCGGATCGGATCCCGCACACCTACGTAGACCTGCTCACCCGCCGCCGCGCGGGCCGGCGCTCGTGAGGAGGGAAGCGCCATGGTCCCGACCTCGAACCCCCTGGAGGCGAGCGTCCTCATCCTCAACAAGTTCTTCTACGCCCTGCACGTGATCCCGGCGCGACGCGCCTTCATCCTGCTGACCAAGGGGATTGCCGAAATCATCGACGAGGAGGCCGGCCAGTTCGTCTCCTACGACCTCGGGCGGTGGGTCGAGTCCGCCGACGGAAACGGAAACGGCAACGGCAACGACGACTGGGTCCGAACGATCAGCCGCCGGATCCGCGTCCCGAGGATCCTGCGCCTGCTCGGCTACGGCGACATGCCCCGGCGCGACGTCCAGTTCAGCCGCCGCAACCTCTACACCCGGGACGGCTACCGCTGCCAGTACTGCAACCGCCGCCTCCCGCCCGCCGAACTCTCGCTCGATCACGTCGTGCCCCGCGCCTACGGCGGCCGGAGCACCTGGGAGAACATGGTCGCCGCCTGCGGCCCCTGCCAGCGCAAGAAGGGCGGCCGCACGCCTTCCGAGGTCGGGATGAGGCTTCTTGCGAAGCCGGTCCGTCCGAAGACGAACCCGACGATCGTTGTGAAGATGCGCACGCCCAAATACGCCATCTGGCGGACGTTCATGAAGGACGTGGACCTCTCCGCGGACGGGGACGGGGGTGAGGGATGAAGAAAGACAACGTTCCGCCGAGAAAAATCGTTCGGCTTGAAAGGCACGGAGAAGATTTCGCCGTCGTTATCGATCCTTCCCTCCTCGAATGCTTGCAGATCAACGAGACGACCCCCTTGTCCATCCACGTGCGAGATCGGATTCTTGTCGCGGAGCCGATTCGAGGGAGCGCTCAAGGGAAATCTTGCGCGAATCGAGCTCCTTGAGCGCGCAGACAGATTCTTGCCGCGGTCCATCCGCCCGTTGCCTCTGCGGGCGGGCGTCACCGTGCGTATTGTGCCGGGCGATGTTTCGGCCCCTTGCTTTCCTCTACGGCGCCGGGGCGGCGGTGCGGGCGGCGCTGTATCGGGCGGGGGTGTTCCGCGTGCATCGCGCGGCTCGGCCCGTGGTGAGCGTAGGCAACCTTTCGAGCGGCGGGACGGGAAAGACGCCGATGGTCGAGTGGCTGGCGCGGAGGCTTTCGGAGGCGGGCCGCAAGCCCGCGATCCTCTCGCGAGGCTACCGGGGCAGGGTCCAGCCGGACGGGACGCTCGCGAACGACGAATACCTGGTTCTGAAATCGAATCTCCCGGACGTGCCGCACGTCCAGGATCCCGACCGCGTCCGGGGCGCGGAGGCGGCGATCGGGAAGTTCGGGGCGGACGTATTGGTTCTTGACGATGGCTTCCAGCACCTTCGATTGGCGCGCGACCTCGATATCGTCCTTTTGGACGCCCTCGACCCCTGGGGCGGAGGGGCGTGCCTGCCGCTGGGGACCGCTCGCGAATTCCGCGGGGCGCTGAAGCGCGCGCACGCCGTCGTCCTCACCCGCGCCGACGCCGCATGCCCCGAGATGCGGGCGCAGATCCGCGCCGAGACCGAGCGCCGCGCGCCCGGGAAGATCTGGGCGGAGGCCGCGTTCGAGCCCAAGTATCTCGTCCACGCGAGCGGCACGACGGAACCCGCGGAGTCGCTCAAGGGCCGGCCCGTCCTCGCCTTCTGCGGGGTCGGGAATCCCGAATCGTTTAGGCGTACCCTCCAATCCCTCGGCGCCGACGTGCGCGGACTGCGCGCCTTCCGCGACCACCACGCCTACATCGAGCGCGACCTCGTCGCGCTGTCCGGGGAGGCGAAATCCCTGTCCGTCTCCCGGATCGTCTGCACCCAGAAGGACCTCGTGAAAATCCCCGCGGATTTCGCCTGGCCCGTTCCGCTCGCCGCCGTCCGGATTGCGGCGCGGATCGTCTCCGGCGAGGCCGCGCTCTGGGCGGCGGTGGAAACGGCGGCAAGCGCCGCGCCGTAGGGGATCGGCGCCGCCCCTTGTGCGTGCGGGTGCGACCTTGTAACTTCCTTCCTTCGGTTACGGCCATAGGGCGTTTCGGCGGACAACCCAAGGAGGCAGAGCGATGGCGAAGGTGAGCTACAAGGAACTGGGCCTGGTCAACACCCGGGAGATGTTCAAGAAAGCCCGCGCGGGCGGCTACGGGATCCCGGCCTACAACTTCAACAACATGGAGCAGCTCCAGGCCATCATCCAGGGCTGCGTCGAGAGCCGTTCGCCCGTGATTCTGCAGATTTCCAAGGGCGCGCGCGCCTATGCGAACTCGGTCCTGCTTCGGCACATGGCCCGCGGCGCCGTGGATCTCGCGAAGTCCTTGGGGCTTGCGATCCCGATCGCGCTGCACCTCGACCACGGCGACTCCGTGGAACTCTGCAAGGACTGCGTCGACAGCGGGTTCTCTTCGGTGATGATCGACGCCTCCCACAAGCCCTTCGCCGAGAACATCAAGATGACGAAGGAAGTCGTCGAATACGCCCACGCCGCCGACGTCACCGTGGAAGGCGAGCTTGGCATCCTCGCAGGCATCGAGGACCACGTCATCGCCGAGAAGACGACTTACACCCGGCCCGAGGAGGTCCAGGAGTTCGTCCAGAAGACGGGCGTGGACAGCCTCGCCATCGCCGTGGGGACGTCGCACGGGGCCTTCAAGTTCAAGGTGAAACCCGGCGAGCTGCCGCCCCCGTTGCGGCTCGACATCCTGGAGGAGGTCAAGCGCCTCCTGCCCGGCTTCTCCATCGTCCTGCACGGGGCGTCGTCCGTCATCCCCGAGTACGTCGCGCTCATCAACCAGTACGGCGGCCAGATGTCGGGCGCCGTCGGGATCCCCGAGGAGCAGATCCGCAAGGCCGTCTCCATTGCCGTCTGCAAGGTCAACATCGACTCCGACGGCCGCCTCGCGATGACCGCGAAGATCCGCGAGGCGCTGTGGAAGAATCCCAAGGAGTTCGACCCCCGCAAGTACCTCGGCCCCGCCCGCGACGAGCTCGTGAAGCTCATCAAGCGCAAGAACGAGGTGGTGCTCGGCAGCGCGGGACGGGTGTAGGGCTTCCGGCGCACGGTAGGTCGGGAAGGCCTGTCGCAGGGAAGAATTAGCCTGGATTTGCAAAAGGCAACGCGTGGTGTTATGTTTTGCAAATAAGCGCTATGCCCTCCCTCGGCCTTCCCTCGATTCCCGCCTGGGTGGATTCCCTCCAGGCGAAGAGCCGCTACGCGTTCCGACGGGAGGAGGCGATCGAGGGGACGGGACGCAGCGCCTTTGCCGTCCGGATGGGGCTTTGGAGGCTCGTCCGGAAGGGGCGCCTTCTCTCGCCGCGGCGGGGCTTCTTCGTGATCTTCCCCCTTGAATACATGGGCGGGGGCGGGCTGCCGGCGAATCGATACATCCATGACCTGATGGCCTTCCTTGGCCAGCCCTACTACGTCGGGTTGCTTTCCGCCGCCGAGATCCACGGCGCCGCCCACCAGGCTTCGCAGGAATTCCAGATCGTGACGAATCGGCCCGTGCGCACGATCCAGGCGGGCCGGGCCAGAATCACCTTCCATGTGAAGCGCCTTCTCGAGCGGACGCCCGTCGTCCAGGTAAAGACCGTTTCCGGCACCATTCCCGTCTCGGCGCCCGAGGCGACGGCCCTCGACGTCGTCCAGCGGCCTCATGTCTCGGGCGGCCTCGACAACGTCGCCACGATCCTGGCGGAACTCGGCGAGCGGCTCGATCCGGCCAAACTCGCCGCCGCCGCGCGAATCCTCGGCGAGGAGGCGCCCGCGCAGAGGCTCGGACACCTCCTCGATTTCGTCGGCCATGAACGCCTGTCCGGACCGCTGGCGAAGTGGCTCTCCCGGCGGAAACCCTATCCCGTGCGCCTCCGCCCGGACCGGCCGGCCGCCGGCGCCAAGATGGATCCCAAGTGGCTCGTGCTTGTGAACGAGGCCGTGGAGTCCGAAGCGTGATCCCGGAGGCGAGCGTTCTGGTTTGGCGGACGAAGGCTCCCTGGTCCGACAACCGGCTGGTCGAACAGGACCTCCTCCTCTCCCGCGCCGTCGTGGAGATTTTCAGCGAAGCCGTTATTCGCGAGGGGCTCGCCTTCCGCGGCGGGACGGCCCTCCATAAGTTGCATCTCGCGCGGGCGTGGCGCTATTCGGAGGACGTGGACCTCGTCCAGATCCAGCCGGGGCCCATCGGGAAAATCGCGGGAGCCATTCGGGATAGGCTCGATCCCTGGCTCGGCTCGCCGCGATACACGCGGAATGCCGGACGGGTGACGCTTGTCTATCGGTTCGAGACCGAAATGCCGCCCGTCCTGCCCTCCAGGCTGAAACTGGAGGTGAACACCCGGGAGCACTTCTCGGTACTTGGGATGCGGACGATCCCGTTCCGGGTGGAAAACCCCTGGTTTACCGGCGGGGCGGAGGTGACGACGTATCCGATCGAGGAACTCCTCGGCACGAAGCTGCGCGCGTTGTATCAGCGGAAGAAAGGTCGGGACCTCTTCGATCTCTGGGCGGCCCTCGAAGAAGGCCGCTCGGTTCCGGAACGGATCATCGCTTGCTTCCGCCGCTACCTGGAAGCCGCCGGCCAGAAGATTTCCCGGGCGGAGTTCGAGGCGAATCTTGCCGGAAAAATTGGCGACCCTGCCTTCCTCGCGGATGTTCGCCCCCTCCTCGCCGCCGGCATCGCCTTCGATCCGGTTCCTGCCGCGGCCCGGGTGCGCACGGCCCTGATCGCGCGCCTTCCGGGCGAGGCATGGAAGGGAGGGAAAGCGGGCGACCCTAAGGGCCTTGCGCCAGGCAAGTGATGCGACGAGGGTCCGGCGGGAGGATCCCGTGGGGCGAGGAACGGGGCGTCTTGCGCGGTCTGCGGCGCTCGTTTTCGTTCCGTTTCTTTCCGGGTGCTCCTCGGCCTATTGGACGAACCGGAGGTCGCCCCTACGAGCCGTTGCGGGGGCCTGCTAGACTGCCCAATCCATGCGCCCTCCCGTCCAGCCGGCGGACCTCTCGCGGGTGAAGACCATTCCCGCGGAGAAGCGGCCGATCCTGGTCCGGGCGGGGGGGTTCGGGAAGCCCACGCCGCCGGGCGCATCGTTCCGGCGCTTCTACGAGGACCTGCCGGATTTCCTCGGCGCGAAATCGCTGAAGGCGGCGGCGCGGGCGATCGCGGCGGCCTGGAAAGGGGACCGGCTCGTGGGCGCGGCCCTGGGCGCGCACGTGATCAAGGTGGGCCTCTCGCCCGTCGTGATCGACCTCATGCGGCGCGGCATCCTCGGGTGCGTTTCCCTCCACGGGGCGGGGGCGATCCACGACGCGGAGGTGGCGCTCTTTGGCGAGACCTCCGAGGACGTCGCGGCGGGCCTCGACGACGGCTCGTTCGGGATGTCGGAGGAGACGGCGGAGTTCTTCCGGAAGGCCCTGAAGGGCGGCTGCCCCGACGGCCTCGGCCGGGCGCTCGGCAAGGCGCTCTTGAAGCAGAAGGCCCCGAACGCGCGGCTCTCGATTCTCGCGCAGGGTGCGCGGCTCGGGATTCCCGTCACCGTTCATGTCGCGTTCGGGACGGACATCGTGCACATGCACCCAGGAATTGATGCCGCCGCCCTCGGGGAGGCGACGATGCTCGACTTCCGGATCCTCGCCGGCGCGCTCGCCTCGCTCGAGGGGGGCGTGTGGATGAACGTCGGCTCCGCCGTCATCCTGCCCGAGGTCTTCCTCAAGGCCCTCAACGTCGCGCGCAACCTCGGCTCCCGCGTTCGCGATTTCACGGCGCTGGATCTCGACATGCAGCGCCACTACCGGCCGGCCCGCAACGTTCTTGAGCGTCCGGGCGGAAAGGCCTTCGCTCTCACGGGGCACCACGAAATCACGCTGCCGCTTTTGCGGATGGCGGTCTTTGAGGAGGCGAAGCGCCTTGGCTGACGCTCTCGCTGCCCTCCTCGCCCGGCTCGGAAGCCCCCGGATTGTCGTCGCGGGGGATCTCATGGTGGACGCCTATCGCGAGGGGACGGTCCGGCGGATCTCCCCCGAGGCGCCCATCCCGGTCTTCGAAGAAGGCGGCGAGACGCTCCGGCTCGGCGGCGCCGCGAACGTCGCCTCGAACGTCTCCGCCCTCGGCGCCCGCGCGGCCATCCTGGGTCTCGCGGGAATCGACGCCGAAGGGGATTTCCTCGTTCGCGAATCGCGAAGGCGTGGGATCAACGCGTCCGGGGTCGTGCGCGTCGAGAAGCGCCCGACGACCCGCAAGACCCGCCTCGTCGCTGACGACCGCCAGGTCTTGAGGCTCGATCGCGAGGTGCGCGACCCCGCGCCGCCTTCCTCCGCCCGCCGGTTCCTCGCGGCCGCCCGCCGGGTTCTCAAGGGTGCCAAAGTCCTGCTCGTCTCGGACTACGCGAAGGGAGCGCTGCCGCCGCCGATGCTCTCCCGGCTGTTCGCGCTCGCGCGCGCCGCCGGCGCCGAGTCCTGGGTGGACCCCAAGGGCCGCGATCTGAAACGCTACCGCGGCGCCGACGGGCTCAAGTGCAACCGCGCGGAGGCTTTCGCGCTGGCGGGGATGGAGCAAGGCGGCGTTTCCGCGCTGGAGGCGGCCGGCCGGGCGATCTTGAAACGGGGGGGCTTTTCCACCGTCCTCGTCACCCGCAAGGAGGGGATTGCCGTCTTCGAGAAGGGCCGGCCCGCCGTTCACGTCCCGGGCCACGAAGTCTCCGTCTTCGACGTCTCGGGCGCCGGCGACACGGTCCACGCCGCGATCGGCCTCGGCCGGGCCTCGGGGCTTTCCGCGCTCGATTGCGCGACCCTTGCGAACGCGGCGGCCTCGATCGCCGTGGGCCGTCCCGGGGTCGTGGCGGTGTCGCGCGAGGATCTGCGCTCGCTCGCCCGCGCCTCCTCGGGCTCGGCCGGCAAGGTCCTCGATCGCCGCGATCTCGCGGTGGCGCTCGATCAGCATCGCGCCCGCGGACAGGCGGTCGTTTTCACGAACGGCTGCTTCGATCTTTTGCACCCGGGCCACCTCGCGACCATCCGGTTCGCGAAGTCGAAGGGCGACATCCTTGTCGTCGGGATCAATTCGGACGCCTCCGTCCGGCGCCTCAAGGGCCCGACGCGGCCCGTCCTGCCCGAGGCCGCCCGCGCGGCGATGCTCGCGGCGCTTTCCGACGTGGACTACGTGACGGTCTTTCCCGAGGACACGCCTTCGGCCGTTATCCGGCGCTCGAGGCCCGACGTTCTCGTGAAGGGCTCCGACTGGCGCACGGCCGGCGTCGTGGGCCGGGGATTCGTGGAGTCGCGGGGCGGCAAGGTCGTCCTCGCGCCCATCGTGCCGGGCCTCTCCACGACCGCGATCCTCGAACGCGCGAAGAGGGGGTAGGGGCCGCGGGCTTACGCCCTCGCGACGGCTTCGCGCAGGCGCTCGTCGGCGGTGAGCAGGGTCAGGTCCGGCAGTCGCCGCCGGGCGGACAGGAACGTGGCGAGGTGGAGCGCGTCGAGGGCGCGAAGGGGGAGGGCGGGGGAGACGCGGGCCGCCGCGGCGCAGACGTCGGGCGTCAGTTCAAAGAGATCGCAGCGGGCCCAGAGGGCGTCCGCGTCATGCTCCGCGGCGTCCAGCCGCGCGGCCGGGGCCGCGCGAAGCGCCCGCAGCCGCAGGAACGCCCGCGCAGACTCGACGAGGGAAAGCCGCGACGTGACCAGCGCGGAGGCGTTCCGGATCTGCTCCGCGATGGACGGGGTCGTTCCCGACTCGATGGTCGCGCGAAGGACCGCCGAGGTGTCGAGGTAGACGGGCGGGCCCATCGTCGGTCAGGCGGAATCGGCGCGGATTTCGTCGAGAATCGAAAGCGCCGTGCCGCTTTTGAGCCCGAGCCCTTTCGGCTTCCAGGCGAACCCGCGCCGGTCGAGCGCCGCGCGGCTCACCTCGCCCGTTCCGGCGAGATCGTCCAGGACCGATTCCGCCGTGGACTCGCCGGCCGGGCGAAGGCGGGCGGGCCGGAGCTCCGCCACCACCTCGTCCCGATCCGTGACGAGGACCGTCTCGCCCTCGCGCGCCTGGCGCACGTACTCCGAGAGCCGGGCCTTCAACTCCTTGATCCCGACGGCTTTCATGACCCTATGGTAGTCACCAGTGACTACTTTTTCAAGGCCCTCGCTTTGGGGCGCGATCATCACGAACTGCGAGAGCGGCAAGAAATACGAGGCCGGCCTCTACCGGGTCGGCGAGACGTCCGTCTTCACGAGCCGCGGCTTCGGCCTCGAGCCGTCGCCCGCCCCGCCCGTCCGCTTCCTCTGCCGCCCGGAAATCGTCCGGATCCGGATCCTTCCCGCCGGGCGCTGAAAGGCCTGGCCTCGACCGCCTTGCGGCGAGCCCGGGGCTGTAATAGAATCTCTTACGGAGGCGACATGCGAAAGACGATTACGGTGAGCCTGCCGGAGAAGATCGCATGCGATCTCGACCGGGCGGCCGCGAAGGAGGGCCTGTCCCGCAGCGACATCGTCCGGGAGTCCCTTCAGGAGCATCTGTTCCTGCGCCGGTTCCGCGACCTCCAGCGCCGGATCGGAGCGAAGGCCCGCGCGAGGGGGCTCCATACCGACCAGGACGTTTTCGACCGCGTCTCATGAATCTCGTTCTCGACACGAACGTCCTTCTCTCGGCCTTCGCCTTTCGCGGCGTCTGCAACGAGTTGTTCGAGCACTGCGCCCTTCGCCACCGGATCGTCGTTTCGGATTTCATCCTCCGGGAATTCCGGGAGAAATTCATCCAGACGTTCCGGGCTTCGGAACACGAGGCGGTCGAGGCCCGCCGGCTCATCCGTTTCCGATCGGAGCGGGTCGAACCGGCTCCGGTGCCGAAGGACGTCTGCCGGGATCCGGAAGACCTTCCCGTCCTTGGCACCGCGTTGTCGGGCGGATGCGTCTGCATCGTGACGGGGGACAAGGACCTCCTGGACATCGGCCGGTTCCGCGGCATCTCTATCGTCACCCCCGCCGGCTTCTGGCGGTTCGAGGCGGAGGGAAGGTCGGGAAGCGGCGGCCGGCCGCGCCCGCGGTAGACTTTCCCCGAAGGAGGCCGACATGCTCAAGGAAGCGGCGCTGAAGGAGGCCTGGCAGCGGAAGTATCCGGAGGGGGTGTGGCTCGCGGTGACGATGACGCCGAGGGGCACGCCCAACGCGATCGCGCTGGGGTGGGTCATGCCGGTGTCGGGCAAGCCGCCGCTGTGCGCCATCGCGGTGGGCAAGACCCGCTTTAGCCACGAGTGCCTGAAGGCGAATCCCGAGTTCGTGCTCGCGATTCCGTCCGAGAACCAGCACGCCGAGATGCTCTACTGCGGCTCCCATTCGGGGCGCGACGAGGAGAAGTTCCCGGCCTGCGGCTTTGCGACGGCGCCTTCGACGAAGGTCCGCCCGCCGCTTTTGCTCGGCTGCTGCGCGAACCTGGAGTGCAAGGTCGTTGCCGCCTACGACGGCGGGGACCATACGATCTTCATGGGCGAGATCCTCGCCTCCCACGCGGATTCCGACGCCCCCGGCCGGCTCTACACGCTGGGCGGGAACCGCTACGGCGGCGTGCGCGAGGTCGTGAAGACGCAGAAGGGGTAGCGCGCCGCGTCTTCCCATTGGGAGCGCAGCGGTTTTTCCGCTAGATTTCCCCCCATGCGAAAGCCCGACGCGAAGGTCGTCGCCCGGATTGTCGCGGACTACCGGGAGGCGCGATCCGTCCAGGCGGCCCTCGAACGGATCCTGCCCTCGATCGCGGCGGCCGCTTCCGAGGTCCGACAAGCGCTCGCCGCCGGCGGCAAGGTCCTCGTCTGCGGCAACGGCTGGTCGGCCGCCGACGCCCAGCACTTCACGGCGGAGCTCCTCGGCCGATTCGAGAAGGACCGCCGGGCGCTGCCCGCGATCGCGATCTCGACGGACACCTCGAGCCTCACCGCCATCGGCAACGACCTCGGATTCGACAAGGTCTTCTCCCGCCAGGTGGAGGCGCTTGGCCGGCGGGGCGATCTGCTGGTCGCGATCTCGACGAGCGGGAAGTCCCCGAACGTGCTGAAGGCCGTGAAGGCCGCGCGCCGCCGAGGCCTGCGCGTCCTGGCGCTGACGGGGGAGGCGGCCTCGCCCCTCTCGCGCCTCGCCGACGTGGCGATCCGCGCGCCGTCGAAG
>CAYHQZ010000065.1:0-17325 GCA_964358555.1 uncultured Planctomycetia bacterium | reverse complement strand
CGAATTCGTCCGGAAAAATCAGCCTGATTTGATCAGAATTTCGACAGTGGCCACAAGCCGTATATCCTTCGTGTGCGATAGGCCCGTGTGGGAAACGATGTGCAAAATCGCGTCGACGGGATTGAAGGTATCGAAGCGAAGGGTGGAGGCATTCACTGTTGTTGCATGATGGAATAAATCCTCCAGTTCCATGTTGCGCTTTGCGCCGTAGAAACGATGCAAATCCCAGTGCATTTCAACGAGGAGGCTCTTCGCCGGCCGGTCCTGGCAAACGAACTGTTCTTCGAACTGCACATTTTTGAGCGTTTCAAATATCCTCGCTTCGCAACGATAGCCAAGCGATTCCATGATCCCTCGAGCTTTCAGGAATTGCTCCGGCAGCACCAGCAAATCAAGGTCATCGTAAGGTCGCATGGCCGGGTCCGGATATGCTGACCATGCAATGGCCGGCCCTTTCATGACCAGCGCCCTGACCTGCTCCTGCTTGAACGCCGAGAGGATCCTCGAAAGCTGTAAATCCATAACCATGTTTCGGACCCTGCTGGCGAGGAAATGCACCCTCATGATGTCCACAATGCATTTCGGCGGGCGCAATGGTTCCGGCAATACGCCTACGCGAGAGAAAAGGAACGGGACGATCCGGTTATGGTTGAGAATGTCGATGAGGCCCATCCATTGTTCGACGGACGCCTTTGGGAAGGAAGGGGGCTCATCCCTCAAAAAGCACAGGACATACGAAAAAAGATCGTCGGGGATCGCAAAGAGGGAATTTCTAGGTTTCCCGCACAAGGTGAAATCCTTGTGAATCTCCTTTATGTCGTTCGGGAGGGGCCTGGAAGAGTTCATGGAGCGCGGCGAGTGCGCATTCTATCAGGGGCATTCGTCAGGTGGCAAGCGATGCAGGCGCCCCGTTACTCATCGACCGTCGACTCCCACGCTTCGAGGATCAGCGCGATGCCTTCCAGGTTGGCGCCGAGCTGGATCTCGAGCCGCCGGATCGCCGCGACGCGGTCCAAGGCGCGGGGAGCGACGGCAATCGTTCCCTCCACGGGCGCGCCCTCGCCGAGGAGGCCGAATTCGTAGACCTCGCGGACCCAGGCGACTTCCAGCCCGTAGCAATCGGCCACCGCCTCCAGGGTGAACCAGGTCTCTCCCCGGATGACGACCCGGGCGGGGATCATGGCCCGCCTCCTTCGCGCGCCCCGCCGCGGACTTGGGGACAGCTCTCCGCGCCCAGTTCGCGGATCAGGTCCCGCTGGCGGGGCGAGAGGGTGTCGGGCAGGGCGAAGCGGATGACCGCCAGGAAGTCGCCGCGCGAGCCGTCTTCGCGGAGCAGGCCGCGGCTGCGCACCCGGAGCCGCGCGCCGGCGCGGGTGCCCGGCGGGACGGAGACGACGATCGCGCCGTCGAGGGTCCGCACGTCCACCTTCGCGCCGCTCATGGCCTCCCACGGCGCCACGGGGACCTCCGCCTCGATGTTGCCGCCCTCGATGCGGTAGGTCCGGTCCGATTTCAGGCGGGTGGTGAGATAGAGGTCGCCCGGCTCGCCGCCCGCCTCGCCCGGCTCGCCGAGGCCGCGCAGGCGAAGTGTTTGCCCGTCGCGGATCGCCTTCGGGGTGGCGAGCTCGATCGTCTTTCGCCGGCGCACCTCGCCCAGTCCCGCGCACGTCGGGCAGACGTGCTCGCCGAGGGAGCCGAGGCCGCCGCAGCGCGGGCAACTCGCGCGGGTGGGCAGATCGAAGCGGTGCGTCCCGCCGTGGATCGCCGCTGTTACGGTGAGCTCGAGCTCGGCGCGCACGTCGGCGCCGCGCTGGCGGAATCGCGGGTGCCGCGGGCCGCGGAGCGCCTCCTCGCCAAAAAGGCTCGCGAAGAAGTCGGAAAAGCCGCCATCGCCGCCGAACATCCCGGCGAATTCCTCCGGCGCGGCCTTGCGGGTTCCCGGGGGCGGCTGCCATTCCTCCCCGTTCCGCCCGGCGGTTCCGATCTGGTCGTATTTCTTGCGCTTCTCCGGATCGGAGAGGACCTCGTAGGCCTCGCTGATCCGCTTGAATTTCTCCTCCGCCTCGGCCCGATCCTCCCGTAGGTGTCGGTCGGGATGCCACTGCATCGCGAGGCGGCGATAGGCCTTCTTGATCTCCTCCCCCGGCGCCGCGGGCGCGACGCCGAGGGCCTGATAGTAGTCCTGGAATTTCATGGCCCGCTTGGTCGGCGAATGAGAGCCTGCCTAGTTGTTGCTGAATTTGGCGGCCACATCCTCATAGAGCGTCTGCGCCTTTTGCAGGGCAGCATCGAGTGCCGGCTTGACGTTCTGCTGCCAGATGTCGGCACTGGCGTCTTTTGCCTCGACGAGTTTTGCTTTGGCATCGGCGAGGGCCTGGGCCATCCGATCCTTGACCTTCTGGAAGTCGGCCTTGGCTTCGGCGGTGACCGGAGCGGCTTTGGCCTGCAAGTCCTGCCACTTTTTCTCGAGCCCGTCGATCGTCTCCTGGGCGGCCTTGACGGCCGCATCCTTCGACTGGTTCAGATACTCGCCCGTGGCTTTGGCAGCATCGCCAATGACCGTGCCGGTGGCCTTTGCGGCGTCGCCGACGGCCTTGCCGGTGGCTTTGGCGGCATCGTTAACGGATTCTCCGGCCGATTTCCCTGCGTCCGATACTTTCTCGGGGGGCGTCTTCTTGTTGCACGCCGTCATACCGAGCGTCAGCGCCATTGCGACCGCAAACGTCATCCGTGCCTTGATCATGAGGTTCCTTTCGATTCGTGAAGGTAATGTCCGCTTCGACGGGGGGGGTTATGCCAACCGCCTGTTGTGCCTAAACAGCGAGGCGATGAACATGACCAGGAAAATGACGAACAGGACTTTTGCGATTCCGCTCGCCGTGCCCGCGATGCCGGCGAATCCGAGGACGCCGGCCACGATGGCCACGAGGAGAAAGATCAACGCATAGTGCAACATGAGATTGCTCCCTTTCTTGTTCCGTTGGCGCCCTGTCGAGCGCATCCGGATTCCACTCCATGCCGCAAAAGCCGTTCCGTAGCGTGAAGGAATGCATGATTCATTCGTTTCGCCATGGGCGTCAGGCCGTCGATCTGTTCTTTCGTCGTCCGGGGGCTCTCGCTTTCGGGGGGGCTTATTGTCGCGACGGGGCAATAAGCCCCCACAGCCAAGCGCGTCCGGCGCGCGTCTTCCCTCTACGGATGCGCTTGGTACGGGATGTGCGGTCAGTCTTCACCTGTTCTTCAGAGTCGGATCGATCGCGTGTCGGATCCAACTCAACCCCAGTGCCAATCCCAAGGAGAAATCCATGTCGAGACTCATCGGCCGCAGTTTCATGATTCCGATCGTCCTGCTTCTCTGCCTGGTCCTTTGCTCCTGTGTCGGCCCCTTCAACCTGACCTCGAACGTCCTGGATTGGAACAATTCCATCAACGGCGGGAGGAGCTGGCTTGGGGAGATCGTCTTCCTCGTCTTCGTCTGGGTGCCCGTCTACGGGATCTGCATGATCGGAGACGCGTTGATCTTCAACACGATCGAGTTCTGGGGCGGAACGAACCCGATTGCGGCGACGTCGGATGGAAGCGCACCCGCGCCGGCCTCGGCCCTTGCGGTCGCGAGGAACGATCGCGGCGGCGCCGACGTCCGCGACTCGGCGGGCCGGGTGGTCCTCTCCTCCGAGGCATTGCCCGACGGAAGCGTCGTCTTCCGGAACGCGAGCGGCGCCGAGGTCTCGCACTTTACGCCCGTGCAGGCGCAGGCCATGAGGGAGAGGCTCTCCCTCCGGTAGAACGGGTAGGGTCAGGGGCGGGTTACGAAATCCATGCGGGACGAGCCCGCGATGGCGACGGAGAGCGCGTCGGAGGCGTCCTCGGGCATCTCGTCGCGGACGTTCAGCAGGGCCCGGACCATCCGGGCGATCTGCTCCTTCGAGGCGCGGCCGTTGCCGGCGACGGCCTTCTTCACGGTGGCCGGCGGGATCTCGAGGACCGGCATGCCGGCCTCGGCGGCGCTCGCAAGGGCGATCCCCCGGGCCTCGCCGACGCGCAGCGCCGCCCGGGGATCGAGGCCGATGAAGGCCTCCTCCAGCGCGGCGACGGCGGGGCGGTAGGTTTCGAGGACCTCCACGAGGCCCCGGCGGATCTCGGCCAATCTCGCGGGTCTCTCCAGCGTCCGTTTCGGGCGAAGCACCCCGTACGCGACGGCGGAAAGCCGGGAGCCCGCCGCCTCGATGACGCCCCAGCCGAATGCCACCGTGCCGGGGTCGAGGCCGAGGATCCGGCGGGGAGGGGGCATGGGGGGCTACGGTCGAAGGTCTAAAGTCTAAGGTCTAACGTCAGCGGGAACCGAAGGAAGAATAGGCACGTTTCCTCCTCCAGGCTTTCGACCTTAGACCTTAGACCTTAGACCTTAGACTTCTTCTTCGGTCTCTTAGAATGCCGCCCTCCATGGATCGCCGCTTCCGAGCCGTTGCCGCGGTCGTCATCGCCCTCGGGATTTTCGTCGCGATTGCCGCTGCGGCCGGGCGCTACTTCTTCGAGCCCGACGAGTCGAAATACGGACGGGTCGCCTGCGAGATGGCGCGGACCGGCGATCGCCTGGTTCCGCGGCTGGTCGACGAGTTCTACACCGCGAAGCCCGCCGGCTATTTCTGGCTGATGGAGGCTGCGGGAAAGATCGTGGGGACCGAGTCGGCCCTGCACGGGGTCCTTCCCGCCGCCCTGTCGATGGCTCTCCTCGCCTGGCTGCTCTTCGCGCTGAAGAAGGACCGCGAGCCGCTGTTCGGGCCGCTGTCGGCGGTCCTGCTCGCCACGTGTCCCATCGGATTCGGGGCCGCCGCCGCCTGCCGGATGGACGCGCCGTTTGCGCTCCTCATCGTCGCCTCGATTCTCCTCGGGGCCGGGCCCCCGGCCTTCGAACGGCCGCGCCTGCTCCTCGCGGGCGGGCTCGCGGGGCTCGCGGTCGTCATCAAGGGGCCGTACGGCATCCTGATTCCCGCGGCGACGCTCGCGGCGTTCTGGGTCTTCGAGCGGCGCCGGCCGCCGCTGCTGGACCTCGCCGCGGGCGTTCTCGCCTGCGTGGTCGTGGCCGGGGCCTGGATGGTCCCCGCCCTAATCGCGGGGGGGGAGGGCTACCGGCGGGAGCTCTTCGGCCAGGTCGCCGACGCCGCGGTGTCCACCCGCAAGGAAATCCATCCCTATCCCTGGTGGTACTACCTGCGCTACCTCCCGATGATTTTCGCGCCCTGGGCGCTGATCCTGCCGCAATCGATCACCGAGGCCTGGCGGCGGCGCGACGCGTGGGATCGCCTGCTCCTCGCCTGGTTCATCGTTCCTTTCGTGATCCTGTCGTGCGTGAAGGGGAAACTGGCCATCTACCTGCTTCCGATCCTCCCGGCCGGCGCGATCCTCGTCGCGAGGACGCTTTTATCGACCTCGCCGGGCGCATCGATCTGGCGCTTCCGCGCGTGGCTTTCGATTCCCGCGGCCGCCCTCGCCGCGGCGGGCCTCGCCGCCTCGGCCGCCGCCTTCCAGCCGGGGCTCATGCCCGCGGACCTGATGCACTTTCTCTCGAAGTGGGGGATAACCCCCCGCGACTTCGCGATCCCCGGCGCGATTCTCGCCGCCCTCGGGATCTTCCTCCTCGTCGCGGCCGTTCGCGGGCGCGCGCGATTCCAGCCCATCGCCTGGTCGCTTTTACCGCCGCTCGCCATCGTCGCCTCCTGGTTCGCGATCTTTCCGGCCCTCCAGGCCGTCCGGGCGCACGATCCGTTGGGGATGGAATTCCGCCGGGCGGTCCGCCCCGGCCAGCCGCTTGTCGCGATCTCGCTGAAGGCGCCCGCGATTGCGCATCCGTTCCGCGCGTTTCCCGCGACGTGGGATGAATCCGCGTTTCTTCACCTGCAGTTCCTCGAGATCCCCATCGACCCGGCGCTCTACGCCTATCGCCCGTTCCGGAATGGCCGCCTGGAGGAGCCTCTGCGGGTCCTCGCGCGCGCCCCCGGCGGGGCCTGGCTGGTTGTCACGGACCCCTGGCTTCCCGAAATCCGGCGCATCGCCCCGCGGGTCCGGATCGTGGGCACGGGCCGCCACCGATCTTTCGGCATCACGCTTTTGTTCCTGCCCGGACCCGGCGAGGCGGCGACCGAAGCCCCTCGGCCAGGACCGTGAGGGCGCCGAGGACGAGCGTGAGGTAGACGCCCGGGACGAGGATCTGCCAGGGATACACGGACAGCGTCTCCTGGCCCTCGGCGAGCAGGCCGCCGAGCGTCGCTGTCGACGAGGAGAATCCGAGGAATCCGAGGAAGGATTCCTGGAGCACCAGGGCGGGCATCGAAAGCAGGCCGTAGGTCGCGATGACGGGGGCCAGCGCGGGAAGGAGGTGGCGCCAAAGAATCCGGCAGTGTCCCGCCCCGAGGGCCCGGGCGGCCTCGACGAAAGGCTGGGCGGTCGCGGCGCGGGCCTCGAGCCGCAGGATTCGCGCAAGCGCCAGGCCCTGGAACGCCCCGAGCACGCCGAGCAGGACGGCCGGCGAGGTTCCGATGGAGGCGACGAGGAAGAGGACGAGCAGGAGGTGGGGCAGACCGTAGAGGACCTCGGTCGTGCGGGTGAGGATCGCGTCGGCGACGCCTCCGAAGTAGCCCGCCGGGATTCCGAGAAAAGCGCCGAGCAGGATCGCGGCGATCGTGGCGCCGAGCGAGAGGGAGAAGGAGGTCCTCGCCCCCGCGAGGAGCCGCGCGAGGAGATCCTGGCCGGTCCCGTCCGTGCCCAGCGGATGGGTTGCCTGCCCCGGGGCCGCGGAAAGCGACGGCGGCTGGTTCACGGCCTCGAGGTCCTGCTCGAAGGGTTCGCGCCGGGTCAGCATCGAGGGCAGGGCGGCCGGCAGGACGAAGAGCGCGAGGAGTATCCCGGGGACGGCGATGCGGGCGCGGATCATCGGCGGATCCTCGGGTCCGCGAGCGCCGCGAGGGCGTCGGTCGCAGCCGTGAGCGCCAGGAGGAAGGCGCTGTAGACGACCACGGTCCCGAGCAGCAAAAAGACGTCCCGGCCGAGGGCCGCGTCCACGAAGTGCTTGCCGAGTCCCGGAATCGCGAAGACCTTCTCGACGGCCAGCGTGCCTGTGAGCAGCGCGGCGGCCGCGGGGCCGAAGTAGCCGATGGCCGGCTTCAGGCCGGGGCGGAGCGCATGCACCCACAGCACGCGCCACCCGGGGTTTCCCCGCGCGATCGCCGCTCGGATGAAGGGCTCGTCGAGGGTCTGCGATATCCCCTGTCGCACGAGCCGGAAGAGGGCGGCCGCGTAGGCCGGCGCAAGCGTCAGCACCGGAAGCACCAGCCCCTGGGCCGTCCCCCAGCCGAAGACGTCGAACCAGCCGAGCCAGGAGGCGAAGACGATCAGGAGGACCGGACCTACGACGAAGGACGGCGCAAGCAGCGCAAGCGTGCTGGAAGCGAGGAGCGCCTGGTCCAGCGCACTGCCCCGGCGGGCCGCCGCGATCGTCCCGAGCAAAAACGCCAGGATCCCCCCGACGGCCAGCGAGCAAAGCCCCAGCAGCAGGGAGTGCGGCAGGGCCTGGGCGAGGATCTCCCGGACGGTCCGCTCGGGATACTGCAGGGACGGCCCGAAGTCGAGACGTGCGAGTCCGCCGAGGTAGGCGAGCCACTGCGCAGGCATCGGCCGGTCCAGGCCGTAGCGCGTCTCCAGGGCCGCGCGGACGGCCGGGTCGAGCGCGCGCTCGGATTCGAAGGGCGAGCCCGGGGCGAGGCGCGCGATCAAAAACGAGAGGGTGATGATTGCGAGCAGGGTGGCGGCGGCCCCGAGGAGCCGGCGGGCGGCGCGCGCGAGAACGCCCAAAAGCCTGCGTTCCTCCGGCGCTTCGGGTTCGGGATTCACGGGGCGGGGTCGAACCGGAAGCGGCCCAGCGCCTGGAGGTTCAGGGGGTTCGTCGCGTATCCGCGCAGGCGCGGCGACACGAGGGCCTGGTTGGCGTAGACGTGGACGGGGATGATCGGCCCGCGCTCGAGCAGGACCGCCTCCGCCTTCGAAAGCGCAAGCGCTCGGCGGGCGGCGTCGGGCTCGTCGCGGGCGCCGGCGAGGAGCCGGTCGTACTCGGCGTCGGACCAGCCGGTCCGGTTGTTGCCCGACGACGTCTCGAAGATCTCGAGGAAGTTCATCGGGTCGGGGAGGTCGGCGATCCAGGACGAGCGGGCGATGTCGTAGTCGCCGCGCTGGGTCCGCTCGAGGGCGGCGCGGGCCTCCAGGGGCGAAAGCGCGCACTCGATTCCGAGGTGCTTTTTCCACATCCCTCGGACGACCTCCGCGATCCGGCGGTGGTTCTCGCTCGTATTGAAGAGGATCTCGATCCGACGAAATCCCTTCCCGCCCGGGAATCCCGCCTCCGCGAGGATCTTGCGCGCGGCCTCGGGATCGAACCCTAGGCCTGCGGGGGGGGCGTAGAGGGGCATCCCCGGCGGGACGAACGACGCGGCGGGGGCCTCCCCGCCCGGCAGCAGCGCCCGGACGAGCGCGTTTCGATCCACGGCGAGCGCGAGGGCCCGGCGGACGCGCGCGTCGTCGAGGGGCTTTCGGCGGACGTTCAGCCGGTAGAAATACGTCCCGAGGTAGGGATCCGATCGAAACCCGGGCACGGATTTCAGCGCCCCGATCTGCGAGGCCGGCAGGTCCCGGGCCCAGTCCGATTCGCCCTTCTTGAACATGAGCGCCGCCGTGTTCAAGTCCTCGACGACGAGGATCCGGACGCGCGCGACGGAAGGCGCCCCGCCGGGGCGCGCGGGGTCCGCCTCCAGATCGAGGCTGCGCTGGGGCTCGCGCGCGGCGAGGCGGTAGGGGCCGTTCGTGACGATCCGCCCGGGAAGGGTCCATCCGGTGCCCGCGTCGGCGGCGGGCGGGACGGGGAAGAAGGTGGGAAAGGAGAGGAGGGCCGGAAACGACGGGTCGGGCCGCTCGAGGCGCACGATCAGGGTGCGCGCGTCCGGGGCCTCGACGCCGATGGAGGAGGCGTCCCCCTTGCCCTCGTAGAGCGCTTTCGCGCCCCGGATTCCGAACAGGAGGTAGGCATAGGGGGCGGCGGTCTTCGGGTCGAGGACCCGCCGCCAGGCCCGGACGAAATCGGTGGCGACGATCGGCTTGCCGTCGGACCATCGCCGATCCGCGAGCGCGAATCGCAGGGTCAACCCGTCGTCCTCGGCTGAAAACGACGCCGCCGCGGCGGGGCCGGGCTTCAAATCGTCGGGGGAGAGCTCGAGGAGCCCCTCGAACAATTGCCGGCAGACGAACACGGCCGAGACGCTGCGGGCGAGCGCAGGGTCGAGAGACTCGGGCTCCGCGGAAATCGTGATGCGCAGGGGAGGGGCGTTCGGCGGGGGGGAGCCGGCGGCCAGGGCGAGCGCGGCGAGGGCAGCGGCGGCGAGCGTGCGGGGAGTCCTTCGGGAATTCATCGCGGGAACGTCTTTTGGTGTCGAAGGATCTCGCCGGACGTTAAGGATGATACGCCTGCGGGAGCATACGGGGCAAGCGGATGCGCCCCCGGCAGCCACAGCGTCCGCGCGGTGATCTCGGAGTGGTCGAGCCCCGCGGCCTCGTCGAGGCGGCGGATCGGCTCGGGCAGATCCGCTTCGAAGCGCCACAGGTCGGCCCGCCCGCCGGCCGCGAGGACAGCCTCCGCCCAGCCGTCCCACCATGGCGAGAGGCGTTCGGCGATGGGCTCGAGGACGAGGATGCGTGCCCCGCGGGCGGCGGCGTCGAGCAGGCGCGGCAGGAGCCGAGCGCGGCCGTCCTCGCCGATCTCGTTTGCGAGCCACCCCGCGACGATCGCCCCGCCGGCGCCCGGCAGGGGTGTCCGGAGCGCGTCGCCCCTCCGCGCGTAGCCCGAGAGGCCGAGCGCCCGGACCGTCCGGCGCGCCTCCTCGACGGCCCAGGCCTGCCGCTCCACGCCGACGAGGGCCGGCCGACCTGCGGCCTCGATCGCCCACGCCGCCCCCGCCGCGAGCGTTCCGCACCCGAGGTCGAGGATCCGGGAGGGCGGCGGGTTCGCGGCGCCGAGCGCCCGCGCGGCGAAGCGCGCCGCCAGGAAGTGCAGCGGCGCGTAGAAGAGCGCAAAGGCCGCGCGCTTGCCGTCCCCGTCGAGGGCGGCGCCCCGTGCGAGGCTTGTCCGTCTCTCGACGTAGATCGTCGAGAGGGCCTGGATCCCGCGCCTCACCGCCGGGACGCCGAGGGGCGAAAGATGCCTCGTCTCGAGATCGGAAACCCACGCCGCGAACGGGTCGGGCGCGTCCGGCCGCGCCTCACCGCCGGGCGGCATCCGGGTTCTCCGTTCCGAGGATCCGGGATTTCGACAGGTAATACTCGCGCCGGAGGCCATCGTGGTAGGGCGGCCACAATTCCGCCTCCCAGACGGCCTCCTGGGATTGAAGCAGCGCCTGGAGCCGGTGCTTGGCCTCCATCCCCGCCCCCGAAGGCCCCGAGCGCGACAGGATCGGGATCCGCACGAACAGGATCCGGTAGAGCAGGGGCAGGAGTTTCCCGTCCTCCGCGGCAGGCTCGGCGGCCGACAGTTGCTCGAGCGCCTCCCGGTCTTTTCCCTCGAGAGCGGCGGACTCCGCCTCCAGCAGGGCGGCGCGGGCGGCCAGCACCGCTTCGCCCATCGGCTCGATGGCCTTCCGGAAGGCCTCGATGGGGACGGCGGCGGCGTGGGCGTTCCCGGCCCGCAGCAGCAATCGTGCGAGCCGTTCCGTTGCGAGCGCGACCTCGATGGGGCGGCGGCAGGCGCGATAGATCCGGATCGCGCTTTCGGCGCGCACGATCCCGCCGGCCGGGTCGTTGCCCTCGAACATCGCCTCCCCGAGAATCGCGAGCCCCGACGCGCGCAGCGGCTCGAGGCGCGCCGCCTCCGCCGCGCGGATGGCCGCCTCCAGCCGCGGTTTCGCCGCTGCGGCCCCGCCCAGGGCGAGGATGGCCTCGCAGGCGGCGAGTTCTGCGGAGATCGAGGCGATGGTGTCGCCGGAGGAGCGTGCCCGGACGAGGGCCTTTTCCGCGCACCGGAAGGCCCGGTCGTGCCGGCCGAGCGCGCCCTGCAGCCGGGCGAGCAGGAGGTGGGCCTCGGCCTCCTCGACGCAGTCCCGTCCGCGATCGGCCTCCGCGATCGCCTCCCGGACGTGCTCGAGGGCGTCCCGGAGATTCCCGGTTTGGAGGCCAATCCGGGCGAGTCTCGATTGGGCGTCGGCGATTCCGGACGACGAGCCGCCGGCGCGGTGCAGCCGGAGGGCTTCCTGCAGCGATTGCCGGGCGCCCGGGACGTCGCCCCGCGTGTACCGGACCGCGCCCTCGAGCAGACGCAATTCCGCCGCCTCCCCGCCGCGATCCGCGCGCTGGGCGGTGCGCGCGAGGGCGTCGAGGGCGGAAGGCTCGATGTCCGCCCCCCCCGCGCGCCAGGGGATTTCGATGGAGAGGCGCGCCGCCTGGAGGATGGACGGTTCCACGATGAGGGCCTCGTGGTCTTCCGGGGCCGGGGGCTTGGGGATCTCGGCGAGCGTTTCGAGGGCCTCCTTTGAATAGCCCGAACGGACGAGGGCGCGCGCCCGGGTGACGAGGAGGGCATGCCTCGGGGGGCCGGGACCCGCCTCGGGGAGGGCCGTGTCCACAACGTGCATGGCCGCCCGGGCCTGGCCGAGGATGAGCAGGTGGTTTGCCAGCGACTGGCGCACCGCGACCCGCTGGCGGGGAAGGATGTCGCCGCCGTGCCGCGCGAGATACTCCTCGGCCCGCTTCACGTAGGCCTCGGGATTTCCGCGAAGGTCCTCGAGGGAGAGGATGTCGCCGGCGACCCGAAGCCGAAGCGCCCGATCCCCGGAAAGAACCAGGCCCTCCGCCTCCTGGAGGATCCGGAGCGCCCCGTCGTAGTCGTGCCGGGCCCGGAGCAGGCTCGCGGCCCGGAGCGCCCAGGGCAGCGCCCGGACGGGTTCGTGCGCCTCCCGGTAGTGGCGGTAGATCTCCGGCGCCTTCTCTTCGAGGGGCCGCGGGTCGTCCTTCTCGATGGATTCCGCGATTCGCCGATGGGCGACCGCCCGGTCGGCCTGCGTCGCGGAGGCTCGGACGCGCGAGGCGAGCTTCGGGTGCGCGATCCGGACGCCCGTCTCGTCCGTGCCGGACAAGAGGGTGTGCGAACGGAGTTCCGCGAGTTCCTCCGGCGTCCCCCCCAGGTCCGCGATACAGGAGGGCGGGAACGCCCGCTCGACGAGGGCGAGGGCGAGCAGCAGCCGCCGCGGGCCGGCCGCAAGCTCGTCGAGCCGGCGGCCCAGGGCGCTGGCCGCCCCCTCGGTCAGCGAGATCTCGTCGGGGGAATGGATGAAGACCCGGAGGCCCGAGCGGATGGAGAGCGCCCCGGAGTCGGCGAGGGCCTGCAACTCCTCCTCGACCAGCTGGGGATTGCCCCGCGCGATGTCGATCATGCGCCGCAGGAACGTCTCCGGCACGGCGGTCCGGCCGAACGTGGACTGGATCAGGCGCCGGATTTCCGCGTCGCGGAGCGGGTTGAGGCCGAGCGCGAGGAAGATGCCCTGCGCTCCATAGCCTTCAATCAGCGTCTCGAGCGGCGGCGTCCCGATCTCGGGGCTCTCCCGGTAGGTCCCGATGATGAACACGGGCGGCGCCGCGTCCGCCCTCTCGGGACCCTCGACCGAGCGCGCGATCGAGAGCGCATGCGCGGCCGACACGAGGGCGTGCCACAGCCAGCTGCCCGCGTGCTGGAGGTCGTCGGCCAGGAGCGCGACGGGGGAGCGCTTGGCGATGGCGCCCAGCAGATCCCCCAGGCCTTCGAGGGGCGGCGCGTCTCCCTCGCCGGGCTTTCCGAGCCCTCGCGAAAGGCCGGACGTCCGTTCGGGAATTTCGGCGCCGAGGGATTTGGCCAGGGCCGTGCCGTGCTCCAAAAGCGTTCGCAGGCCCGCGGGGCTTTGGGCGTCCTCCTCCGTGCAGGCGGTCTCGAGGATGTGCGCGCCGCTGACGAGGAGGTAGGTCCGGATCTCCTTGATCAGCCGGGTCCGGCCCATCCCCCGCTCGCCGTCGAGGAGGAAGGCCTGGGGGGCGGGGGGATCCGAGCGCCCCGAGACGCGGAAGCGGTGGGGGCGCAGCACCCGGTCGAACGCGTCCGTCATGACCCCGAGGAGATCGTCCCGGCCGACGAGCGGGGCGGTGGCCGCGTAGCCCGCGCGCGCCGCATCCGTTTCGGGGGAGAAATCCCGGCCCAAGCCGTGGTTCACGGCCTCGATGAACTCGGTCGCGGTGTCGTAGCGCTTGCGCGGCTCCTTTTCGAGCAGCCGCAGGACGATGGCGTCGAGCGGCTCGGGGAGGGAGGGATCGAGCGAGCGCATCGGGGGCGGCGCGGCCTTCAGGTGCTTGTCGAGGACCTCGGGCAGCGAGTCGCCCGTAAACGGCAGGCCCCCCGTGAACAGCCAGTAGATCAGCACCCCGAAGGCGTAGAGGTCGGCCCGCCGATCCGCGCGCTGCCAGCGGATCTTCTCGGGGGCGAGATAGGCCGGGGCGCCGGCCAGCGACTCGTTCGCGCGGTTCTCGACCTGGACGAGCCCGAAGTCGATGATCTTCACGGAGAGGCGCAGCGGCCGGTCGGGCGTCGGGGCGGCGACGCCGAGGGCCCGTTCGGCGGAGTGGAGGTCTTCATGGACGTCCTTGCGCACGGCGTCCTCCGGCGAGTCCATGCGCAGCAGGACGTTGTTGGCCTTGATGTCGTGATGCACGAGGCCCCGCGCGTGGATGTAGGCCAGGCCGCGGGCGATCTGGACCGCGACGTCGAGCCGGCCGTCGAAACCGAGGTCGGATGCCGCCTCGAAGAGGGGCTTGCCCTCCACGAATTCGCTCGTGTAAAAATGCTCCCCCGTCTCCGGGAGGGTTCCGAAGTCGTAGGCGCGGGCGATGTTCGGGTGCTGCAGGCGTGCGAGGACCTTAAACTCCTGCTCGAACGCCGTGAGGGCCTCGTCGTCGAGGACGTTCGGGAGGATCCGCTTCAGCGCGATCCGCGCGCCGCCCTTCTGGAGGTCCTCGACGAGTTGGACGATCCCCATCCCGCCCTCGCCGAGGGAGCGGATGACCCGGTATCGGCCGGCGAGGAAATCGGGCATGGGCGTTCCGGAGGGAGGGAAAACGAAGGCAATCTCACTATATCCGTGGACTTCGGACATAGGACTTAGGACTTTGGACTTTTCCCGTTTATCATCCCCGCCATGTCCACCATGAACGTCCCCTACGAGCGTCTGTCGGGCTGGCTTTCGAAGGTGTTCGCGCGACTTGGCCTTGCGCCGGAGGACGCCCGGTTCGGCGCCGAGGCGATCCTCGCGGCCGACCTCCTGGGCTTCGACACCCACGGGATCCGGAAGATCGGAAACCACGTCTCGCGCCTTGCCGAGGGGAAGCTCGATCCGAAGGCCGCCTTCCGCGTCGTCTCCGAGACCCCCGTCTCGGCCGTCTGCGATGGCGGCAAGGGCCTCGGATTCCCGGCTGCGACCCGTGCGATGCGGCTCGCGATCTCGAAGGCGAAGGCCTCCGGCGTCGGGATCACGGTCCTGCGCAACACCTCCACGTTCGGCTCCTGCAGCGTCTACTGCACGATGGCGCTCAAGGAGGGGATGATCGGGCTTTGCGCGACGAACGCCGCGGGGAAGTCCGTCGTGCCCGTCGGCGGGACGGCGCCGCTCTTCTCCACCAACCCCTTCGGGATCTCGATCCCGGCGGGGAAGGAGCGGGGGCTTCTGCTCGACGGGGCGACCTCCGTCACCGCCTGGACGCGCGTCATGGACCATCAGTGGTTCAAGAAGCCGCTGCCCGCCGGCTGGTGCGTCGACGAGAAGGGCATGGCGACCGTCGATCCCGAGAAGGCGAAGGCCCTGCTGCCGCTTGGCTCCACGATCGAACTCGGCGCCGCGAAGGGCTGGGGGCTCGTGCTCGCGGTCGAGGCCCTCACCGGGGTGCTGGCGAACGGCGTCATGAACGGCGGCGACGTTCCGCCGAGCGAGAAGGGCAGGGGCACGCTCTCCGCGGCCCAGATCTTCGCTGCGATCCGGGTGGATCTCTTCCGGCCCCTCGAGGAGTTCAAGGCCGATATGGACAGCCTCCTCCGTTACGCCCATTCGAGTCCCGGCGCGGAAGGCGCGCGTCCCGTCCGGGTTCCCGGCGAATGGGAACTCGCCTCCGAGGAGATCCGGCGCAAGGAAGGCATCCCCCTCGACGACAAGGCCCAGGCGAACATCAAGAAGATTGCCGAGAAGCACGGCGTGGCGTGGGAGGGGTAGGGGGGGGAAGCGGGCCCGGGGGTGCGGGTCCTAAGTCCAAAGTCCTAAGTCCTAGGTCCTAGGTTCGGGATTCCGGTGCGAGGCTGATTCTTAGGCGCGGGAACGGGGGAAATTGGCGCCGGGGCGGATCGGGTCTACCATCGGGGCTCCGTGGAAGAACCCCTCGCGCGTCGTCCCCTGAAATCGCGCCAGACCCGGTGGGCGGCGGCGATCGCGGGATTTCTCGCCCGCATCGGGATGCGGCCCAACGCGATTTCGCTCTTGAGCGTGGTGTTCGCCGCCGCAGCCAGCGGGGCGCTGACGTTCGCCGCGTTCGTGCCCGGCCGCCTGCATCTCGTCCTTTTGCTGGCGCTCGCCGCCGCCTGCGTCCAGCTGCGGCTTCTGTGCAACCTCCTCGACGGCATGGTGGCCGTCGAGGGCGGCTTTCGCACGAAGGTCGGCGAGCTCTACAACGAGTTCCCGGATCGGGTCGCGGATGTGCTCATCCTGACGGGCGCCGGGGCCTTCGCCGGACCCGTCGGCCTCTGGCTCGGCGCGCTCGCAGCGCTGCTCGCGGTCCTCACCGCCTACGTCCGGGCCCTGGGGGTGGCCGCGGGGGCGTCCCAGGCATTCGGCGGCCCCATGGCCAAGCCGCACCGGATGGCCGTCGTCACGGCGGCCTGCCTCGCCTCGATGCCCGAGCCGTGGCTTATGCCCGATCGGCGGGTGATGCTCGCGGCGCTCGCCGTGATCGTGCTGGGGGGGATCGTCACGATTGTCCGGCGCCTGCGCGTAATCGCCTCGGAGCTGAACCGAAAATGATTGCGACGCTCGTCACCGGGGCGGTCCGTTTCCTCTCCGGGGCCAGCGTCCGCTGGCTTGGGTGCCGCCCGGAACCCGGGAAGCGCGTCTACTTCGCCAACCACACCAGCAACTTCGACGGCGTGGTGCTCTGGGCCGCCCTGACGCCGTCTTTGCGCGCGGTTACGCGCCCGGTCGCGGCGCAGGACTACTGGACGGCGACGGCCATCCGCCGCTTTCTCGCCGCGCGCGTCTTCAAGGCGGTCCTCATCGAGCGAAAGCACGTCACCGTCAGCCACAATCCCCTGGAGCCGATCCTCGCGGCCCTTGACGCCGGATCCTCCCTCATCATCTTCCCCGAGGGCGGGCGCAACCCCGGCCCCGACGCCGGAGAGTTCAAGAGCGGCCTCTTCCACATCGGGAAGAAGCGCCCCGACGTCGATCTCGTCCCCGTCTACATCGACAACATGAACCGCATCATGCCCAAGGGCGAGGTCCTGCCGGTGCCGCTGTTGAGCTGCATCACGTTCGGAACGCCCACCCGGGTGGGCCCGTCCGAGCCCCGCCCGGCCTTCCTCGCGCGGGCGCGGGACGCGGTCAACGCATTGAGGCAGGCATGAGGCTCCCCATGGACGTCACCACGATTCGGCTGGTCGGCGGGACCGGCGGCCTCCTTGTCCTCGCCTCGATCGCGGGCCTGATCCTGAAATGGCGCTTCCCGGGCCCGACCGTCGACAACCTGAACGCCCGGATCCGCGCGTGGTGGTTCATGGTGGCGATCTTCGCCGCCGCGCTCCTCACGGGCGGGGTGGGCTCGGTCCTGCTGTTCGGCTTCACCTCGTTCTGGGCGCTCCGGGAGTTCATCACGCTCACGCCGACCCGCCGCGGCGATCACCGGACGCTCTTCTGGGCCTTCTTCGTCATCACGCCGCTGCAGTACTACCTGGTCGCCATCCAGTGGTACGGCCTGTTCAGCATCCTGATTCCCGTCTACGCCTTCCTGTTCGTCCCCATCCGAAATGCCATCGAGGGCGACTGCGAGCGCTTCCTGGAGCGGACGGCCAAGATCCAGTGGGGATTGATGGTCTGCGTCTACTGCGTCAGCTACGCCCCCGCGCTCCTCGCGCTCGACATTCCCGGATTCGCCGGCCGCCAGGCGAACCTGCTGTTCTTCCTGGTGCTCGTGACCCAGATGAGCGACGTGCTTCAATACGTCTTCGGCAAGACCCTCGGG
>CAYHQZ010000064.1:0-17440 GCA_964358555.1 uncultured Planctomycetia bacterium | reverse complement strand
ATCTTGCTGCGCTGGACCTCCCGCTCCTCCTCCAAGATAGCCCGGCGAGAGACCGGCAAGCGGGGCGAACGCCCGCGCATCCTCGGAGGTGAAGAGGACCTTCCCTTCCGCCGCCAGCTTCCGGACAAGCTCGATCCCCTGGGCGGTGTGGATTCGCTTGCTAGTGGACATGGTTCTCCAATATCGAACTTTCGCCATTTTTAAGCGAAAACCACTGGCGTGTCAAGCCGTAGCTTCCCAGCGCCCTTCTCCCGGAGCCTGGGCGAGCGCTCGCGCGCAAGTTGCTGGTTGAGGACCTTGTTCACGATGCGTTGCTTGACGAGGGAACCTGCCGAAGCGAAGATCCGCGCGGTGAAATCCTGCCCCGGTACCGCGCTTGTCGGAATCGTGCCGCGGAAGGCGCTTTGGCCGGTCATCTTGAAGGAGCGCTGGCGCCATATTCCGGTCGTCACGGCTCCGCGGAGCTGCGATCGGACGGAGGTGCTTGGATTTTCCCGGCGGGGGTTCCCAATGAAAGCGACGGCAAGCATCTTGGCGGCGCTTCTGGTCGCGGGTTGCTCCCGCGGGGCGCCCGAGGGGCCGAAGCCGGAGGTTCCGCCCGTTGCGGTTCCGGAGGCGCCCGGGAAGACGGCCGCGGACGTCGCGAAGCCGCCGGAGACGAAGTTGCCTCCGGGCGTGGAGAAGCCGCCGGAGGTGAAGACGCCTGCGCCGGAGACGAAGACGCCCGCGAAGGCGCCGGTCGTTTCGCCGCCGGTTGCGAAGGATGAGCCGGCGGGGAAGAGGCGGCGCGGGCGGAAAAGGCTCGACTCGGAGAAGGGCGGGGTCGCCCTGGATCCGAACGATCCGCTCGCGTTCCTCAAGGCCCGTGTGAACCTGGATCGCGGGGGGACGTTCTTCGCCACGGCGCGGGAGGTCATGAAGACGGGCGACAAGGAGAGGATGCGCGCCATCGGCGATTTCCTCCTCGCCAACCAGAACTTGCACGGGGGCTGGCCGCAGGCGATCAAGCCCGGCGAGCCGCCGTTCTCGCCGTATCTCGGCGAGACGCCGGGGGTCGTCCCCGAGGACGGGAAGATGGATCGGCCGATCCTCATGCTCATGGAGATTTCCGAGGCGACCGGAGACGCGAAATACCTGGACGGCGCGAAGAAGGGCGGGGACGGCCTCCTGAAGGCGCAGAACAAGGAAGGCTCCTGGCCCCACGAGTGGTGCGCGGACGAGGCGCTGATGCGCAAGCAAACGGAGTTTTTGGGCATGCACTGCATGAACGATCAGGCGACGGTGAGCTCGATGAAGACGCTCGTTTCGCTATGGGAGAGGACGAAGGACGAGCGCTACCGCGCGGCCGTCGAGCGCGCGGGGGAATGGCTCCTTGCCGCGCAGCTGCACGGGACCGTGTCGGGCTGGGCGCAGCAGTACGACGCCGCCGGGAAGCCCTGCTTCGGCCGCGCCTTCGAGCCGCCGGGGCTCGGGATCCTGGAAACGAAGGAGGCGATGTTCGCGCTTCTCGATTACTACCTCAAGGTGAAGCCGGACGCCTCGGCGAAGGCGAAGGTGAAGGCGGCCATCGAGGAGTCGCTCGCGTGGCTCGAGAAGGCGCATACCCCGAAGGGCTGGGCGGCCTACTACGACCCCGCCACGGGCAGGCCCGTCTGCGCCGAGAACCGCAAGGTCGTCTTCGGCGTCTCCGGCGTCGACGTGCACCCGAAGAAGCCCTACCGCGAGGGATACTACGCCTGGGGCGGGATGTCGATCCCGAAGGTCCGCTCGGCGCTTCGCGAGGCGATGGAGGCGAAGCCCGCGGAGCCGCCCCCGCCGCCGGTGAAGGCTCCCGAATAGGGATAGGATCCGTCAGGGCGCGACGAACGCGCAAGGAGAGCCATGCGAGCGAACGAGAAGATGGACGGGGTGTCCTTCATGGAAATGGTGCGCGGGTTTCAGCCGGCGTGCGTCGTCATCGCGGGGGCGGAGCTGGACGTTTTCTCCATCCTTCGCGGGAAGCCGATGAGCGCAAGGCGTCTGGCCGGGCGGATCGGGGGGGACCTTCGGGCGACCGAAGTCCTGCTGGACGCCCTCGCCGCTATCGGGCTCTTGAAGAAAGGCTCCGGCCGCGAGCCCGTCTATCGCGTCCGGCCCGCGGCGGCGGCCTTGCTTTCGGAGAAGGGGGCGAAAAGCCAGATGGGAATGGTCCGCCACCTGGGCAACTGCCTGCGCCGCTGGGGGGAGCTGGCCGCTGTCGTGCGCAGCGGCAGGCCCGCGTCGCGCCGTCCGAGCGTCCGGGGGGCCGAAGGCGATCTGGAATCGTTCATCCGGGCCATGGACGAGGTCTCCCGGCCCATGGCGGAACCCCTCGTCCGGAGCCTCGGCCGGCTTGCGTTCCGGCATCTGCTGGACATCGGCGGCGCGTCCGGCACATGGACGGCCGCGTTCCTGCGGCTCCACCCGAAAGCCTGCGCGACCATCTTCGACCGACCCGATGTCATCCCGATGGCGAGGCGAAGGATGAAGGCGGCGGGGCTGCTCGGCCGGGTCCGGCTCGTCCCCGGCGACTACATCCGCGACGCCCTGCCCACCGGCGCCGACCTCGCCTGGGTGAGCGCCATCGTCCACCAGAACTCGCGCGCCGAGAACCGCGCCCTCTTCAAGAAGGCCTTCGTCGCGCTTGCCCCCGGCGGCCGGATACTGATCCGCGACATCGTTATGGATTCGTCCCGCACCCGCCCTCCCGGCGGCGCCCTCTTCGCCGTCAACATGCTCGTCGCCACCCCCGGAGGCGGGACGTTCACGCTCGGCGAGCTCGAGGAAGACCTCGCCTCCGCCGGCTTCAGGAGGGCCCGGCTCCTGCGCCGCGGGGAAGGGATGGATTCCGTCGTGTGCGCCGTCAAGCCCTGAGCGGCTTCCTGCCGTGGGAGCTACGGATTCCCGTCAGCGGTAGCGGATCACGAGCCTCGCCGCCTGGGCGGGGCTGTTGTTGTAGGTGCGGACCTTGCGGCAGTCCGTGGAGCCGTTGTCGAGGAGCAGGATCTTCAGGGCGTTGCCGGAGGCCCAGTCCGCGCGGTTCACGATCTCCTGCACGACGGGGGCGACGTCGGCCACCTTGTTGTGGACGTCCGCCGTCCAGGCGGGCAGGTTCTCGATGGCAACCGAGGCCGCCGTCTTCGGGGCGTTCGTGATTTCAAAGGCCGCGCCCGAATAGGCCGGGGCGTTGCCCGAGGCCTCGCCGCGCGCCGTCCCCTTGATCGCGCGGGCGACGTAGGAGGCGCCGAAGGCGTACATCTCGAGGCGGGCCTCCTCGATGATCGCGCCCTTCGGGAGCGCGACGTTCGCGAAGCGATAGGCCTGCTTCTGATAGGCGGTCGTCCACGGGTCGTGCTCGGACGCGCTCTTCGCCATGGAGCCCGTCGAGTTCTCCTTGTAGTCGTCGTCCCCGGAGGAAATCGACACCGTGATCTCCTTAAGCGATCCGCCCGCCTGGATGACGACCGAGGCGGAGCCCGTCGCGCCCGCGTCGTCCGTCACGGTGAGCCTCGCTGTGTAGGCGCCCGCGGCCTGGTAGGTGTGCGAGACCCGCTCGCCGGTCGCCACCGTGCCGTCGCCGAAGTCCCAGGCGTAGGAGACGATCGAACCGTCGGGATCCGAGGATCCCCTGCCGTCGAAGGAGACGGCGAGGGGGGTGGTCCCGGTCGTCGGGTTCGCCGAGACGGCGGCCGTTGGGGGGACGTTCGGGGCGGCGGTCGACCAGCGGAGGACCAATCTTGCCGCCTGGGCGGCGCTCGAGTTGAAGGTCTTCACCTTCCGGTAGTCCGCCGAGCCGTTGTCGAGGAGGAAGATCTTCAGGGCGTTGCCGGAGGCCCAGTCCGGGCGGTCCACGATCTCCTGGATGACGCTTGCGACGTCGGCCACCTTGTTGTGGGCGTTCGCGGTCCAGGCGGGAAGGTTCTCGATCGCGACCGAGGCGGCGGTCTTCGGGGCGTTCGTGATCTCGTAGGCCGCGCCCGCGTAGGCGGGGGCGTTGCCCGAGGACTCGGCGCGCGCGGTTCCCTTCAGGGCGCGGCCGACGTAGGCGTCGCCGAAGGCGAACATCTCGAGGCGGGCCTCCAGGACCGTCGCCCCTTTCGGGACGGGGACGTTCTGGAAGCGGTAGGCCTGCTTTGAGTAGGTGGCCGTCCAGAGGAAGTGCTCGCCGGCGCTCTTCGAGAGCGTGCCCGTCGAGTTCTCCTTGTAGTCGTCGTCGGCGGTCGAGACCGAGACGGTCGCGGTGGTTTCCGGGGGGCCGATGACCGTGATGGTCGCCGGCGGGGAGGCGGCGGTCCGCCCGGAGTTGTCCGTGACCGTGAGGCGCGCCTGGAACGTCCCGCCGGACGTGTAGGCATGCGAGGTCGTGGCGGCGGCCGTTGTCGCCGTCGCGCCGTCGCCGAAGTCCCAGGCGTAGGAGACGATCGAGCCGTCCGGATCGTAGGAAGCCGAGCCGTCGAAGGAGACGGCGAGAGGGGCGCTGCCGGACATGGGCGACGCCGAAATCGCTGCGACGGGCGGGACGGCGGCGGAATCCACCGTGTAATTGGCCCACACGTAGTCGGTCTTTCCCGCCAAGGTCTTCGGGACGTCGAGGCAGGCGACCTCGCCGCCCGCGGGGTCGATGAGCTTGAAGGCCTTGACCGTCGCGGGGTTGCTCGCGCCCGAGTCCTGGATCTTCAAGAAGTAGCGCTTCTCGGCGGGGGCGGCGGGAACGAGGTCGGAAAAGTCGAACACGAACGAGCCGTCGCATGCGACCGTCGTCCCGTCGAAGGCGTAGGCGCCTCCCTGCGCGGTGATCATCGTGGGTGTCCAGGAGGTCGCGGGCGTCGTGGCGGTCGGCGCGCCCACGCCGAGGCCGAGGGTGAGCTCGTTCCGGGACGCGTGGTTCAACGTGAACTGGCCGAGGAGCCGAGGCTGGTAGGAGGACCTCGCGGTGACCCAGTAGGCCGTCTTGGACCAGAACGCCGCCTGGCGGGACGAAGGCGCCCCGGCGACGGCCGAGGCGGACTTGAGCGCGTCGTAGGAGAGCCAGGTGAACCCGGCGTCCCTCCAGTAGCCCCACGAGTTCGCGATCCGCAGCGCCCCCTTCTCGCCGGCGTCCACCTGCTTGTTCCCGTTGATGTCCACCCAGATGTCGTCGTTGTAGCCGACGACCGTCATGCCGTGCGGGCCGGCGGATCCGCTCGCGACGTAGCCGCAGGCGGACTTGCCCGCAAACGCGTCGTCGGCGGAGGTCGAGGGGTCGTTCCCGGTCGTCGTGAAGACCCAGTTCGAGATGTAGGTCGCGTAGTTCAGGACGTAGCCGTTCGCGAGGAGGGCCTTTAAGTTCTGGAGGCCTAAGTCGGTGTCGAGGGCGCCGACGCTCCCGGTCTGATCGGCGCGGAAATCGATGGCATGGCGCCAGACGGCGGGATCGAGGCACCAGGCGCGGTAGTTTCCGTCGTAGGGGAACTCGGCCCACGTGGCGAGGCCGTGCTTCTGGGCGATGTAGTAGGCGGACGTCATCCAGGAGCCGCTGTCCGAGCCGCCGTTCACCATGTTGTAGGTCCACTTCGGCGAGAACCGGTAGGCGTCGCCGCCGTTCTTCGCGTCCCAGTCCCGGGCCATCGCCGTCATGTGGGTCAGCGTGTAGTAGACGGCCGAGAACTGCGCGCAGGAGCCGAGCGAGCCCTGGCTTCGGATGGGGGGGAAGTACTTGAGGGAGCTGTTGTCCACGTAGGAGGGCGTCCCGGCCGCGACGGCTTCCCCGGCGCCGTCGCCTCCGACGGCTTCGGCCCCGAGGGGCGCGACGGGGACGTCCTGCTCGGAAAGCGTCCGCAGGCCCTTCTTCCGGCGATGCTCGTTCACCCGGTCCAGGCCGAGGCGGTTCAGCCGGACGCGCGTCGTCCGGACGAGGCTCGCCGCGTCCCGTGCCTGCTCGGCGGCCGTGGGCGGACGCAACCCGCACGCCTGGGGATCGGAAGGGGCCGCGCCGGCCGGCGCGCGATTGGCGCCGAACCCGAACGCGAGGACGGAAAGCGCGAAAGCGATCCCGGAGAAGCGCTTCATGACGACCCTCCTCATTTTTTTCCGAGTTCCGTTTTGCTTGATTGCGTTTGAACGATTTATAGCGACTGGCACGTTAGGCTACCTTGCTTCATCGCCCTGTCGAGGGGTCTTTTAAGAAAAAACATTCCTCGGCATATTTCGGGGCCCGCGCCTCCGCCGGATCGGGCGGATCGCCTATCGCGAGGTGGCGGCGGGAAAGCACGATCGGCTGTTGCAGCTCACCGAGGACGTCTACGCCACCGGCGCCGACACCGGTCGCGAGTTCTACCACCACGAAGGCCAGGAGGCGGGATTCGTCATCCAGGGGACGCTGGAACTGACGGTGGTAGCCCCATCTCCTGCGCCGCCGCGATCGCGAACATCGAGGTCATGCGCAACGAGAAGCTGCCCGAGCGGGCCGCCGTCTCGGGATCAAGGCTGATGAAGGGCCTAGAGGCGCTGAAGGAGCGCCGCCCCCTCATCGGCGACGTGCGCGGCAAGGGCCTGATGATCGGCGTGGAGCTCATCCGGGACAAGGCGAAGACCCCCGCCGACGCCGAGGCGAAGAAAATCCGGATCTTCTGCCGCGAGCAAGGCGTCCTCCTCGGCCTCGGCGGCTCGTACGCCAACGTCCTCCGCCTCCAGCCGCCCCTCGTCATCACCGACGCCGAGATCGACCGCGTCCTCGACGTCCTGGCGCGGGCGTTCTCGGAAATCAAACGAACGCCGACTTTCCAGAATGGGCGAAGGGGTTTGGGGTCTGTCAGGTCAAGCCGGTGGCGGTGCCGTCGGGGGCGACCTTGATGCGCGTCGCCGCGGGGACTTTGGGCAGGCCCGGCATGGTGACGATCTCGCCGCAGAGGATCACGACGAAGCCCGCGCCGGCGCTGAGGCGGACTTCCGTGGCGGTAATCGAAAAGTTCCGCGGGCGGCCGAGCAATTTGGGGTCGGCCGACAGCGACCGGGGCGTTTTCGCGATGCAGACGCCCAGACCGCCGTACCCCAGACCTTCCAGCATCTCCAAATCGGTTTCGGCCTTCCGATCGAACTTCACGTCCTTGGCTCCGTAGAGATCGCGGGCCAGCTTGTTGATCTTTTGGGCCAGCGGCATGTCCAGCGGATAAGTGAATCGCAGCCGTTTCGAGCGGTTCCGTCGGATGCTGCGGAGCACGGCTTTGGCAAGCCCCTGGGCGCCCCGGCCGCCGTCGGCGTAATGGGTCGCGACCACGGCCTCGACCCCTTGCCGCTCGCAGAACGCGATGACCCGGTTCAGATCGGCGATCCGGTCGCCGCCGAATCGGTTGAGGGCCACCACCGGCTCCAGGTTGAACTGCCGCACGTTCTCGATGTGCTTGGCCAGGTTTCCCAGGCCGCCGGCCGGGGTGAAGCCGCCGTGGACCTTCACGGCCTTGACCGTCGCGACAATCACCGCCGCCTTGGGCTGCAGGCCGGCGGTGCGGCATTTGATGTTGAAGAACTTCTCGGCGCCCAAATCGCTTCCGAAGCCGGCCTCGGTGACCACGATGTCGGACAGCTTCAGCGCCATCCGCGTGGCAACCGCGCTGTTGGTGCCCTGGGCGATGTTCGCGAAGGGGCCCGCGTGAACGAACGCCGGCGTGCCTTCCATCGTCTGCACGATGTTGGGATGGATCGCGTCACGCAGCAGCACCAGCATGGCCCCTTCGGCCTGGATGTCGCGGGCGAAGATCGGCTTTCCCTTGTATGTGAAGGCCACCACCATGTCGCCTAGGCGCCGGCCCAGATCCGCGAAATCCCTGGCCAGGCAGAGAATCGCCATCACTTCGGAGGCGGGCGTGATGCTGAAGCCGTCCTGGCGCGGGATGCCGTGCCGGACGCCGCCCAGGCCCACGAAGATTTCGCGCAAGGCCCGATCGTTGAGGTCGATGACGCGCCGGAGCACGATCCGGCGCGGGTCGATTCCCAATTCGTTGCCGTGCTGGAGATGGTTGTCCAGCATGGCGGCCAGCAGGTTGTTGGCCTTGCTGACCGCGTACATGTCGCCGACGAAGTGCAGGTTGACGTCCTCGGCTGGCACGACCTGGGCCCGCCCCGATCCGGTGCCGCCGCCCTTGATGCCGAAGTAGGGGCCCAGCGACGGTTCCCGCAGGCAGATCGCCGAGCGCCGGCCCATCCGCCGAAAGGCGTCCCCCAGGCCGATCGTGGTCGTCGTCTTGCCTTCCCCGGTGAGCGTGGGGGTCATGGCCGTCACCAGCACCAGGTCGCCGTCCGGCAACGCGGCGCGGCGGTTCAACTCGTCGATCGGAATCTTGGCGATGTAGTGTCCGTGCGGGAGGATGGCCTCGGGATCGAGGCCCAGTTCGACGGCGACTTCGCGAATTTTGCGGGGCGGGATGCGGTTGTTGATGGCGGGCGCGGGCATGCGGATCTTTTGAAGCCTTTTCGAGTTCCGAGGCCAGGCGAACGACGCAAAGCCTCGGGCCCATTGTAATTGCCAATCGGCCGCGCGGCGGGGCGTAAGGGGCTTGAATCCCCAGCTAAATGGCTCTTGCTATGGCAGGAACCGTCCGGTCCGGTAGTCCTCGATCAGCCTCCGGATGAGCGCGAGGGCTTCGGGCGGGAACCGCCACGTCCCTTCGCCCATCAGTTCCTCGAGCTGGGGGATGACCTCGTCGTCTTTCGCCTCCTCGCTCGTCCGCGCCCGCTTCACGAACATCTCCCGCGTCGGGAACCGCTCGAAGAACCGGTCCATCCCCTTCGTCTTGTAGTCCTGCCCGTAGATGTGGAGCGAGCCGGACGTCTCGCTGTAGGGGCCGACGAGGACCTCGCGCTTCGTCATCTCGGCGAGCCTGGAGGCGAGCCGCGCCTGGAGGCTCGTGATCCCGATCAGGTTGTCCCCCCACGCCTTGTAGAGGTCCCGGCTCCGCCAGTGCGAGTGCATGTTCAGGACCAGCTGCCCCTGCGCGTTTTCGATCGAGCGGAGCTGGACCTCGCCCAGGCACGGCATGTCCGACGCCATGAAGAGGTCGATCTCGGGGATGCGGGTCGTCGCGATCGCCCGCCTCGTGATCGGGTCCTTCGCGATTTTCTCGAGCATCGATTCGAGCTGGTCGATTGTCGTCCCGTCCGTCCGCGGGTAGGCGGCGAGGCGCTGGTGGTAGCAGTAGGGCCACTCGGTGGCCTCAAACTCCTTTCCCTCGCGGACGCGCTTTAAAAGCTCGAGGTAGGGGACGACGAGATGATCCTTGGCGCCGAGGAACTCCGCGATGTACTTGCCGCGCTCGCAGTAGCTGAGCGCCGGGTAGCGGGGCTGCCCGAAGGGCTGTGCGATCCGGATCGTCACCTTCGCGTCGCGGCCGGGCGGGTCGAGGAAGGAGCCGTCGGCGTTCCGCCGGTCGTACTGGGTGCGGAGGGGGTGGCCGCCGAAGTGGACGGCCTTGAGGGCCTCGTAGTAGGCCTCGGGGATGGTCCGCGCCTCGACGAGGAAGGCGGGAAGGTCGCCGGATGCAGGGGCGTTCGGGTTGTTCATGAGCTCCTCGCGCTGGGGGGACGCCGAGGGACGGATTGTATGATGCCGATCGAAAGCGGCAAGATGCGGACGGCGGTCGGCGTTCCGCGTCCGGTCCCCCTGCGATGCCTGCCGCCTGAGCGTTCTTCCTTGACCCTGCGGCGGATCCCCTTCCACAATGCCGGTCGTGATCGTCCTGGAAGGCATGCGAAACACGGGGGAGGGGCCAGGCAATGACAAGGGATGATTTGCCGGGCCTTTTCCCGCGGCAGTTGCGCAAGGGAAGGCTTCTTACGAAGACAGTGGATTTCCTGGAAAGCGACATCTGGAGGATTCACTCCAGGAATCTCTCTCGCAGAAAATCGTTCTTCATCAAGCTGCTGAGGATTTTCCTGCTGGCCATGCGGGAATTTTACGGCAATAAATGCCAGCTTGGCGCAGCGGCCCTTACGTTTTACACCCTGCTTTCCATCGTCCCGCTTGCCGCCATGGCCTTCGGCATCGCCAAGGGATTCGGCTTCGAGGAAACGCTGGCAAAAAACATTGTCGAGCGTTTTCCGGGGCAGGAAGCCACGCTCAAGCAGATCATCGATTTCGCCAACAACCTCATTGCAAACACGAAAGGCGGATGGGTCGCGGGCATCGGCGTCATCCTCTTGTTCTGGACAGTGGTCAAGGGGTTGAGAAGCATTGAGGACTCATTCAACGGCATCTGGGGGGTGAAAAAGGGCAGGCCCTTCGCGCGCAGGGTTTCGGACTACCTTTCCATCATGCTGATTTGCCCGTTCCTGGTCATCATTTCCGGCGGCATAACGGTATTTCTGCGCTCCGGCCTGACGCATCTGATGGACAGGATTCCAGCGTTGGGCCCTGTAAGCCTGCTCGTCTATGCCACGATCGAGGCGTTGCCATATTGCATGGTTTGGGTGCTGTTTGCATTCGTATATGTCTTCATGCCGTACACGAAAGTCAATTTACGCTCCGCGATTATCGCCGGCATCGTTGCCGGCACTTCATACCAAATCGTCCAGACGTTTTATATCGCCCTGCAGATAGGGGCGGTGAAGATGAACGCAATCTACGGAAGTTTTGCGGCCATACCCTTGTTTTTGATGTGGGTGCAATTGAGTTGGATGATCATTCTTTTTGGCGCCGAGGTTTCATTCGCGCATCAGAACGTGGATACATACGAGTTCGAGCATGATTGCCTCAATGCGAGCCATGCATTCAAGCGCCTCCTCTCGCTCGAGATCGCCGGCATCCTGGTGAAAAATTTCGCCGCGGGAGGAAAGCCGATGTCCGAATCGGGCATCTCCGAGAATTTGGATATTCCTACCCGCCTTGCCCGCGATATCCTCTTCGAGCTTTCCCGGGCAGGGATTGTTTCGGAGTCGCAGGACGAAGATGCGCGGCAGATAGCGTACCAGCCTGCACGCGATATCAATATGCTCTCCATCCAATACGTGATGGACGCCCTGGAAGGGGCGGGTTCGCATGATATCCCTGTCGGGCAGACCATGGAATTGCACAATCTGTCCGTAGCCCTGAAGAGTTTTGACGATCTGATAAAAATCTCGCCTTCCAACGCTCTCCTGAAAGATATATAGCGCAAATTGTTTCACGGGAAAATGCCGCATTCGCCTCTGTTCCATTCAGTTTGAACGCAATACCATGTGCCCGGCATGACGCTCCTGTACCGCCCGGACCTGGAAGAGGTCATCGACCGCCACCGCGCGTGGTGGTCCCGCGGGAAGACGGATCGCCCGCTCGTCTTCGTGGACGAATCGGACGTCGGCGTCCGGACCTCCGCCCACCAGGCGGCCTTCTGGCGGGACCCGGACGGCTTCGCCGCCGACTTCGAGGCCCGTCTCGCGCGCCGCGTCGGGATCCCGGACGATCGGATCCCGATCCTGCGCCCCCCGTTCAGCCACGCGGCCCTCCCGGGGATCCTGGGCGCCGATGTCCGCGAGGTCTCCGGCGCGCTCTGGGCCGCCCCGTTCGCGCGCACGCCCGCCGACGTTCTCGCGCTCTCCTTCGATCCGGAACGCCCGTTCGCGCGGCAATTCCGGGCCTACTACGAGCGCCTCCTCGATCTCGCCGCCGGGCGCTTCGTGGTCGCCGTCTACGAAACCCCCGGCCCGGTCTCGTTCGCAGGCTCCCTCCTCGGCACGGAGGAATTTATCCTGCTGTGCGCCGACGACCCGGAACTCGCCCTCGCCGTCTGCCGGAAGGCGGCCGATCTCGCGGTCCGCTTCTGCCGCTGGACGAACGGCATCGTATCGGCCCGGCAGGAGTCGTTCGGGGGCGTATTCCTCTCGACGGTCTGGGCGCCCGGGGACGCCTTCTTCTGGAGCGACCACTCGGCCCTGCACCTGTCTCCGGCCCTCCTTTCGAAGGTCCTCCTCCCCGCCGGCGCGGACCTCCACGAATCGTTCGAGCGCTCCTTCTTCTTCTGCTACCCGGGCGAGGGCCCCCACGTCTTCCCCGCGCTCTGGCGCATTCTTCCGAAGCTCCAGGGGATCCACGACTGCCAGGGGGATTCCCCGGACCCGGCCGGTGGAGCGCCGCCGGCCCCGGGCGCCGATTCCCGGCGCGACCGCGTCGAGTCCTTCTATCGGGCGTTTGCGGGCCAAAAATCCTTCCTTGTCAAATGCCCTTCCGCCCGGATCCCGCGCTTCCGGGAAATCCTCGGCGACGCGGGGCTCGGGATCTGGACGTTCGCCGAGGGGCCGGAGGCGGCGAAGCGCCTGATCGACTCGCTCTAGCAGGCCCGAAGCCCCCGTTTCAGGCCTTGCCCGGCTCCGTGTCGGGGGCCGGTGGGGCGCCCTCGGGGGCTTTCTTCGTCGCGGAGATGCAGTCGCTGCCGAACGGGCACCACTGCGCGCAGGCGAGGTCGAGGCGCGGATTGCGGATGATCGCGCCGCAGCCGGGGCAGGCCCGCGTCGGCTCGTCCTTCCAGATTTCGATTTCGCGCCCGCACGCGGGGCACGCTCGCGTCGCAATGTCCTCGGGCTTCCAGTAGCGCTGATCCTGGCCGGGGCAGCGGGGCGCGCTCACGGCATCCCCCGCGCCGTCGGGAAGCGGCTTAAGTCGGTGTGCGGCAGGAACAGCGCCGCCGTGTATTCCTCCATGTATTCCGGGATGACGTTCAGCTCCAGGTAGGTGATCCGGTCCGCGAGCTCCCGCACGGTCCGGCGCGCCGCGCCTCGCAAGAGCATCTCGCGCGCGCCGGCGAGGGAGGAATTGCCGAGGTAGGTGAAGCGATCGAGCGGCAGATCCGGCAGCATGCCGATGAGGATGCTCTTCTTCAGGTCCAAAAAGCGCCCGAAGCCGCCCGCGACGTAGACCTGCGCCAGGTCGGAGGCCGAAAGCCCTGCGCGCTTGAGCATGAGGGCGCAGGCGCTGTAGACCGCGGCCTTCGTCCGCAGCAGGTTCTGGATGTCGCTTTCCGCGATGACGAGATCCTCGCCGCTTTCCGTCCGTGCGCCCGGGACGACCGTGTAGGCGAGGTCGCGCGCGGAGGCGCCGGCGGGCCGGACCCGATCGCCGCAGCGCCCCGGGTTGAAGCGGCCTGAGGGCTCCAGGCGCTTTGCGGCCCAGAGCTCCGCCAGCAGATCGATCATCCCCGAACCGCAGATGCCGCGCGGCTTGCCGCCTCCCACCACCCGGACGTCGGCAACGCCTGTGGCCGGATCGAGCCGGACCCGCTCGATCGCCCCCGCCGCGGCACGCATGCCGCAGCGGATGCCGCCGCCCTCGAAGGCCGGGCCCGCGGAGCAGGCGCAGGCCATCAGCCACTCGCGGTTGCCGAGCACGACCTCGCCGTTGGTCCCGATGTCCAAAAACAGGCGCGGCTCGTCGGGCCGGGACGCCGGGTCCGCGTCCTCTCCCGCGGCGAGCGCGGTCCGAAGCAGCCCCGCGGTGATGTCCCCGCCGACGTAGCTGCCGACGCCGGGCGCGAAGGCGACGAGGGCCTCCGGGTGGATGGCCAGGCCGAACTCCCTCGCCCGGAGAAGGGGGGGGCGGTTCACCGTCGGCGTGTAGGGCTCCAGCCGGATGAACTCGGGATCGAGCCCCAGCGCGAGATGGATCATCGTGGTGTTTCCGGCGATGACGGCGCCGTCGACCTCGGCCGGGGGGACGCCGTGTGCCCGGCAGGCCTGCTCCGTCAGCGCGTTCAGCGTCCCGAGGACCAGGGCCCGCAGCTCCTCGCGCCGGGCGGGGGCCTTCGCGTAGTTGATGCGGCTGATGACGTCCAGGCCTCGGGCGATCTGGCCATTGTAGTCGCTGGCCGTGCCCAGGACGCGGCCGCTTTTCAGATCCACGAGCTGCACCGCGCAGGTGGTGGTGCCGATGTCGATCGCCAGGCCCGTCGCCCGGCCGGCCCGGTCGCCGGGCTCCACCCGCAGGACCTCCGCCGGGGCGTCCCCGTCGGGCCTTCCTAGGGCGACGGTCACTTTGGAGTCCCCGCTCCGCAGGGCGGCGGCGAGCGTGCGCAGCGTAGCAAGCCCGCAGGCGATCTCGCGCGGGCCGCCGGCGGCGCGCACCGCCCTCCGGAGGCGGTCGAAGTCGCCGAGCGAACTCTCCAGCGCGGGGGGCTCGACCGGCACGCACAGGCGGAAGACGAGCGGTTCGAGGGGCGATTCGGCGCCCCTGCCCGCGTCGGCCGCGGCGTCCGTGACGATCTGCGCGCCCGTCTCGGACGTCTCCGGCACGCGGACGGTCACGTCGCCGACGACGCGGCTGTGGCAGGCCAGCGCCCAGCCGGCGGCGATCTCGGCGGCCGAGAGCGCCCCGCTCGCCTCCTGCTCCACCGCCCCCTCGACCACGCGGACGCGGCACTCCCCGCACACGCCTTCCCCGCCGCAAGGCGCGAAGAGCGAAACCCCCGCGGCCGCCGCGGCATCCAGCAGCGAGCCCCCCGGCTCCACCGCCGTCCGGACGCCCCGGGGGAGGAAGGTGACGGAAGGCATTGCGCCATTCTCGCCCGGGATGGTGTTTCGTCCAAGCGACGGACGCGCGGCTACCGCTTCGCCAGCACGTTCTTCACGAAACCCTCGATGTCCACCGCCTCCTGCGGACCGACGATCACCTGCCAGCCGGGGAGGGCCTCTTCCAGTTCGCCGGAAATCTGGGCTACGTAGCCGGGAATGACGATGCGCCGGTTTTTGATGCGCTCCGGCAGGCCGCTTTCCTTGATGAACGCGGCGATCTTCGCGCCGCCGAACTTGCCCGCGGCCCACGCGGTGAGCACGCTCAAGCCCTCGCAGTCGGGCACGACGAGCCAGCCGGAGGTGCCGGAGTTCTCGATCTCGCCCGAGACGATGAAATAGGTGAGCGAGAAGTTCGAGGTGACGAAGACGGGGCTTTGCTCGTCCGGCTCGCCGATTGCGTAGACCTTCGGGTCGACCTGGATGGGCTTCTGGGGATCGGTGTAGATGTTCTGCCGCAGCGTCAAGAGCGTTACGAAGACGGTGGGGTCGAACGCCGGCAGGATCACCAGCCCCCCGTACTTGACGATCTCAAGCCCCGCCTCGACCGCGTCGTCCGTCGGATTGCCCGTCTGCACGTAGCGGAGCACCGGATAGCCGAGCGGTCGGACGGCGCCCCGGACGGCCGCGCGGCGCACGATGGTGTTGTCCTGGAAATGCTCGTGAAGGCTGTCGGTCCGCAGGTGCAGGAAGATGTCGCGGAAGCCCTTCGCCTCGAGGGATTGGACCATGGCGACGAGCTCGTCGGCGCTGTCCGCCGAGACGGCCAGGGCGGAACTCGTGCTTGCGGCCACCTCGCCCAGTTCCGAAACGGACGCCGTGGAGGCCGACGCCAGCAGGATCCGGCGTCCGCGCATCTTCTCCGCCGCCGCCCGCAGGATGGCCGGGTCGTCCGAGCGCGCCACGATCGCGCGCTCCCAGAGCGCCGCAACGCGGAGCAGCGCCGTCGTGAACCGCGCCGGATCCTTGCTCTCGCACGCCAGGCTGACGGCGTCGATCCGCAGCGTCTCGCCGACGCGCACCAGCGAATACTCGCGCACTTTTCGGACCGCAGCCTCCAGCGCCGCCGGCTCGAGCGTGTCGGAGAAGGCCACGCCCAGGCCCGTCGGGTTGACGAAGGTCTTCTCGTGGCGGTAGGAGACCGTCTCGCCGCCGGCCTTGAACGCGCCCTCACCTTGGCCCAGGGTGACGGTCCGGATGGGGGGCTCCGCCGCGGCGCCGAGGATGGCCTTCGCCTCCTCGGACACATACGGGCATTCCTTCAACTCGGCCTTCTTCGCGGCGAGTTTCATCGCGAACGCCAGACACGTGCTGCAGCCGCATTCCTTGCAGTTGGTCTTGGGCAGGAGCTTCTGGATCTGGAGTCCGGAGAGGGCCATGGCCTACCCCCCCCCCTTCGCGGCCAGCCTAGAAACGTTCCGCCGCACCGCGGCCAGCGATTCCGGGTGATACAGGATGACCAGGTCCGTCCCCGCCATGATCATCGCCATGGCGGTCTGGACTTCCCACAGGACGGCCCGCCGCGCCAGATCCCCCCACGCCGGGAAGGCCGATTCCGGCGCGCCGGCTTCCTTTACCTTCCACGCCTCCTGGCCCACGTGCGCCAGCATCGGGAACGCGAGCGCCGCGTCGCCGCCCAGCGCCGTCAGGCGGATGCGCTCGATCACCGAGAAGGTGTATTCGAGGCCGTAGCCCAGCGCGCCGGTGAGCGGGTCGATCACGATCCGGTCGCGGGGGAGGTCCATGTTCGAAAGCAGGATGTTGAGCTGCTTGGCCATGTTGACGTCGATGGGGCTGCGGGCCACGACGCAGTGGCCGAACGCCAGCGCGGAGCCGGCGGTGACGCGGTAGTTGTCGCCCTCGACCCAGTTCAAAAGCAGCCGCTCGCCCTTGCAGCCGGACGCGACCTTCTTCAAGACCGCGTTGGCGGCCTCGAAGTGGTTGTGCGCCGTGACGATGAGCGGCACGTCCACGGCCGCGAGCACCGACTGCACCAGCGCCAGCGCCTCGTCGGGGGTCTTCCCGCCCTTTTCGGGATGCGTTCCTTCCAGCCGCACCGAGATCGCGTCCGCGCCGTATTCCTCGACGCACGCCCGGGCCATCTCGGCGGGCCGCGCCAGCCGCAGACCCCAGAACTCGCGCAGGACCGGCGAGAGCTTGGCGCCGACCGTGTCGAAGACCTCCAGCGCCAGCGCGGGCTGCCTCGGCAGCGTCCCCTCGAAATCGTGGAACGGCATCGTGTCCTGCCCGCCCAGCGTGATCGTCCGGCCCCGCGTGCCGCCGTGCTCCTTCGTTGCGCCCAGCGTCACCGTCTGGATCGCGGTGCCCGGGGGTTCGCGCGGGATGGCGAAACTCGTCACCGCCGAGAGCCTGTCCGCCGCGGCGCGCGCCGGGCCGCGCGTGTCGGCGAGCGACGGGCCCTCGGGCGGACGCGGCCCGGTCGCGGGCGCAAGCGCCGCCGCCGATCGATCCGCCGACGGCAGCGGGCCTGCTGAGCCCGGCAGGACGTGCCGCCCGGCGGGCAGGATCGCCGCCCCGTCCGCGAGCGGCGATGGGGGGTGGGCCGGCGCCGCGGCGGGGGTCGGGGGCGGCACGTCGGTCGCGTCCGCCCAGAGGCCCGCCATGTCCGGCAGGTCCAGCGCCGGATGCTTCGCCTTCTTCATGAAGGCCAGGATGTCCTGCGGCGAGGTGGCGGCATCCTCGTCGGCGATCAGGTCCAGGAAATTCGGCAGGCCCTCTTCGGACGCGCGCTTGCCGAAATCCTCGCCCACCGCCTGCTTCAACTGCTTGGTCATCCAGACCACGCGCCTCAAGCCCCCGTCCGCGTAGAGGAACTTGCGGCTGGTGAAGAACGCCTTCCCGACGCCCATGAAGCCCGGCGTCTGCACGCCGCCGCCGACCGATCCGGCCAGCGTGC
>CAYHQZ010000063.1:0-17453 GCA_964358555.1 uncultured Planctomycetia bacterium | reverse complement strand
ATTCGTATGATGCGATGGCGCGCAGGGCGGCCAAGATCGTGGGCGAAGGCGAGAGCGCGGTCGCAACCTTCTACCTGCTCGATGGAAATCGGGAGGTGCAGGAGCGGAACATCTCGGGGGCCATTACCCAGGAATATACGTTTGGCATCTACATCGACGAGCCGCTGACACTCGACAAGAACGGAAATGCGGACGACACCTGCATAGGCACGGGAGATACGCGGTATTTCTATCAGCAGAACACGCTTTATAGCGTGTATGCGCTGACGGATGCGGACGGAGGCGTCAGAGAGGCATATTTCTACGACCCCTATGGGCGGCCCTACGTGATTACGGATGGGGACGACCAGGACACCATCGTCAACTTTGCCTCGAACGACGCGGTGGCCAAGGGGGAAAGCTCGATTGCGGGGAATCCATTCCTGTTTACGGGTAGGCGACGCGATGAGGAGGTTTACGGGCAGTACTACTATCGGGCGAGGTATCTGGATTGGGAGATGGGGAGGTTTTTGGGGAGGGATCCGATTGGCGGCGCAATTCGATATAGGTATGCTCAAAATGCACCATTGCTCTATATGGATCCATTTGGGCTAACATCTGTCCAGGCAAAGTTTTCCTGTCAAGACAAAATACACAGAGGAACCCCAATAGAGTCTTCGATTGCGAAAGACATCAAAATTAATTTTATTGGTTGCTCTGGCTCGCAGCAGAAACAGACGGAGATTGATTTGTGTTTAACCTATTCCTCTGCTTATGAAGCATGGGAAGATGTTGTGAATTTATTTGAGAATAACGCAAACGCCGATCCCAGGATTAGCCGCCGCCTAAGTCGGTGGTTTTCAATGGGTGGGCGTCCGGTTACGAATTTCGAACTCGGAGAGATTGAAAACGAATTTGCTACAATGCTTGGTGTCTTTGATCGTGAGATCGAAATAATATGCGGATCGCCGCTATTGCGCGATTGCACTGCGGCGGGGGTGATCGGCGGAAACGCGATTTATTTAGATCCTAGGCATTTCTTGAACAAAAATAGGAGGGCGCGAGCCAGCGTTATTGCCCATGAATTATTCCATAACTCTGGCCAAGAAGATATAGGATACTGTTCAAGTTGGGCTGCCGGAAAGGCCCCGGAATATAAGCCGATGCGACCCAAGCGTAGTTCAAAAAGTCTATCGCCAGGGCCCCGGCAAAAGTATCTATCACCAGGCGAATTGCGTCGCAATCCTGACACGTACAGATCTTACTTATTAGAAACATATTTAGGGCTTTCGCCTGATCCGGAAACATTGAGGCTTCCATATCCTGAAATGAATCAGGCGGTGAACGAACCAATCGCACCGCGGAATATCCCCGATGATTAAGAATCCAAGTTGCGAAAAATTTTTTAGGGGCGCCAGTTCTCCTCCTCGAGTTAAACACGACGCAAGGCGACGTTATGCGCACAATAAACATTTCCGATTACATGGGAGATAATCGAGTGCGTCATAATAACGAACAAGGGCTGGTTCCGATTTACCGGACAATCATTCTTTTTATATTTGTCGCAGTTGGATGTCTCGCGTTCATGGCGAGCCTATTCCTGCAAGCATATTTTGTTGCGGCGCTATTAAGGCTGAATGGCGTTTTTTATGAAATGTACTTTAGGATTGCGATACCAACTTGCCTTGCAAACGCGATCGCATGTATTATACCATGCATTATCGCTTACCGCCGTTGGAAGTATCCTCTTCTAAAATATACGGCCACATTCTCGATAATTATCTGCATAATAATTGCCATCGAAATGCTCGTCTTGTTATTTCGTGGTCCAGAAATCATTGCTACCGATATTTTTTAGCGCGTCATGCGTCATGTGCAAAAACTAGGTGCCGATCAAATTTCCGACATTTCGACTTGCAGCATGAACTAATCCCAGGAGTTACGATGAAGCGGATCGCCCTTCGGAACCCTCCGAAGCTCGCGATCCGTTGTCACCTATCGGTCGAAATCCTTCTCGAAATCAAAGCAACGATCAACGCGCGCAGAATCCAAGCCCGTCACGTTTCCAAGAAACGCCCGTCAACTTCACGCGGCTTTGTAGGCGTAGTGATTGATCAGCCCGCCAAGAATGGGCTCTCGCTTCACCTTGTCGGGATCGAATGTCCGCTCGTCGATGGGCGATGGCCTCTCGTCGCACAGCACTTCGTTGCCGAGCGCCTGGTGTGGGCGCAGCCGATTATAAAAATTCGTGTATTCCTGAGCGATGTACCGGAGATGCTCCTCGCCAAAGACAAGAAAATGGTCGAGGCATTCGACCTTGAAACTCTGTACCCAACGCTCAGCGTAAGCGTTCAAATTCGGGGAATGCGCAGGCAGCTTCTTGGACTCGATTCCCTCGGACTGAAGGATCGCGTCGAACTGTTCCGTGAACTTCTTGTCGCCATCCCGAATAAGGATCGTAGGCTTCTCCGCGAGCTCCTCGGCGCAGATGCAAAGGTTCCTGGCCTGTCTCGCCATCCAGGGTCCGTCGGGATACTTCGTGACGCCGCCAAGAAGGACGCGCCTCGTGCCAAGGTGGATGAAGAACAGCACGAAGCACTCGACCATCCCCCACTTGGTGAGAATCTTCTTCACGACGAAGTCGCACGCCCAGAGCGTCTTCAAGTGGATCTTGAGATACTCGTCCCAGGAACCTGGCCCACGCCTGGGTCCTGGGTCGAATCCGTTCCGAAGGAGGATATTTTTGATCGTATTCCGCGCGATCTTCTTGAAGAGGCCGAGGAACTTGAGCATCCCGATGATCCGCGTGTAGCCCCAGCCGCGGTTCTCCCGGGCGAGCTGGACGATGACCCCCTCGATGTCCACGGGCGTCCGCGGCCGGCCGATCTTGGGCGCCTTCTTCCCGACGAGGCCCTTCTTCGCCAGGTTGCACCACCGGAGGAACGTCCGGTAGGTGACGATCCCGATCAGGTCCCGAATCTTGATGCCGAGATTCTTGCCCAACCGGACAAGCCGGCCGCGTTCCTCCGGGGTGACCGGGACCTGCCGAGGCAGCTTGGACCGGAGGATCCGGTTTTCCTCCTTCAGGAACTCCACCATCCGGCGCAACTCGGGCTGTTTGGACCATCCCAGAAGGTAGAAAACGGGCGCGAGAATCCGATTCATGGTCATTTTGTGCAACCCCTTGTGGCTACGGGAGAAGACAACGTTTTTGCACTGCGGAGGCGGGATGGTATGGCCCACCAGCCGGCCCGCCAAGGGAAGGTTCGGTCGGCCAAGCCCGCCGGGGGTGGCCAACCGGCGCCCGCGGGAGGCGCTTCCGGGCGCGTTTGGGCGCGCGTGACGGGTTCCTGGACCCGAGGGGCGTCCTCGGCGACGGGCGCGTCCTACGCGGCCCGCCGGGGCCGCCCTGGCGTGGCCCCCCAGTACTCTCTAGGCGTTAACCTTTTCTCGGAAAGTTTTTCCAAAAAACTTTTTGCGATTTGGTTAACGCCTCGAGAGGATTTCCGGGGAAAAAGTGGGCATCCGAACCGGACTCCGAAAGATCTGGATTTTTCCCTGCTCCGTCCCTATCATCTTCATAAGAAAGGGGTTGCATCGAAACCGAGGAGAGAGTACTGGCGCTCCATTCCGAGGAGTGTATTACTCGGGGAGCACCAAGTAGATGTCATCAATAATCGACAAGATGTGGTGTGCTTGCGCTTCATTCCGAGGAGTATATGGCTCGTGGAGCGCTGCGGCTTGAGGCTGCAAGGCGCCGCCCGACGTCGAAAAGGAGGTTTCCCCCGCGTGAGGCGTAGCGCGACGTGGCTGCTGGTTCCGGGTTTCTTCTTTTTTCTGCTTATCGCCCGAACGGGAATGGGCGATTCGCCGCCGCTTCCCCAACCCGACAAGAAAGCACCCGCCCCGACGGAAGCGGCGGTGCCGACGCCGCCCGCAACGGAAGCGCCAAGCGGCGATCCGGCCTTCCGGCTCGCCGGGACCTACAAGAACGGCTATCGGGAACGCCTTCCGGCCGGCAGGACGATCGACGCCCGCGAGGCCGTTTTTCACGACCAGGACGGAATCGAACCGCTCGTTATCGCCGGCGGCGACGGAATCCGGTGGCGCGGCGGGCGGGTGGCCGGCGCGTATCCGAGGGACGCAAGCTGGGCGTACATGCACGAAGGCGCCCGGAATCACGCCGGGGTGAAAATCGACGGCGCGCGCCGGGCGATCGTCGAGGATGTCCGGATCGAAAACGTCGCCGACGGCGTCCGGGTCCAGGGGGGCGCGGAGGAGGCGACATTCCGAGGCCTCTACCTTTCCCATATCCGGGACGACGCGATCGACGATCACCAGTGCCATGCGTTGACGGTCGAGGATTCGCTCATCGACGGCTGTTATGTCGGCGTGAGCGCCCGGCCGAACAAGGAACAGGACGGACGGGGGAAGAAAATCGTTCTCCGCGGCTGCCGGATCCGCCTCCAGGCGTTCCCCAAGCCGCACGACAGCGAGAGCCGCAACCCCGGCCACGGGGCGCTCTTCAAATGGCACAACTCCACGCCCAGCCGCTCGCCGGCCCTGGAGCTGCGCGACAACATCATCCTGATCGAGCAGGACTCCGATGCCGGCGTCGGCGTGCCGAAGACGGCGCAGATTGCCGGCGCCAGCGGGAATGTCATCGTCTGGCTCGGCCGCGGCCCGTTTCCGGGTTCCCTCGGACGGGATCCGGAAACCGGCCTGCCCTGTTTCACGGTCACGACCGACCGCGCCGTCTGGGACAAAGCGGTGGAAACCTGGAAAGCCCGCCACCCGGGATTCCCGGAACCGGCCGATCCGAACACCCAGGCCGCTTTGGCATCGCCCAAGCCCGAGACGACAACGCCGTCCCCGTCCATCACGTCCTCCTCGGCGGTCCCTTCCCTGCGCCTTTCCGATCCCGCCGCGAAGGACCAGGACGACATGTGCGTCTGGGTCCACCCGGACGACCCCGCGCAGAGCCTCGTCATCGCAGCGGACAAGTCCGCCGATCGCCTGTTCGTCTATGACCTCTCGGGGCGCACCGTCCAGTCCCTCCCGGCGAAGGCGCCTGGGAACATCGACATCCGTTCCGGCGTCCCCTTCGGCGGAAAGAAGGCGGACCTTGTCGCCGTGAACGAGCGGGGGACCGGCCGGATCCTGGTCTACCGGATGGACAAGGCTTCGCGCCGGCTCGAACGGGTGGATGACGGCTCCATCGAGGCGAAGGATGCCTACGGGGGGTGCCTCTTCCGGAGCCCCATGACGGGACGCCTGTATTTCTTCTCGACTTCGAAGAAACGCGGCGTCGAGCAGCACGAGATTTCCGACGACGGAACAGGAAAGGCGAAAGGCCGCCGGGTCCGCGCCTGGAAACTGGGCACATGCGAAGGGGCCGTAGGAGACGACGAGAACGCTAAGGTCTTCATCGCCGAGGAAGGAAAGGGAGTCTGGGAGATCGGGGGGGAACCCGAGGACGGGACGCCGGGAACGCTCGTCGCGAAGGCCGGCGAGAACGGCCTCAAGGCGGACGTGGAGGGGCTCGCCATCTTCCCCATGCCGAAAGGGACGGGATTCCTCGTCGTCTCCAGCCAGGGCAGCAGCGACTTCAAGGCCTACGAGCGCTCGGGGGCCCACCGTTTCCTCGGACGTTTTTCCGTCGAGGGAGCAAAGGCGACGGACGGAATTGAAATCTGCGCCATCCCCCTGGGGCCCGCCTTCCCCCGCGGCCTCTTCGCCTGTCACACCGCGGCAGCGAAACCCTGCCCCGTTCTCGTCGTGCCCTGGGAACGAATCACTTCCCAGCTGCCGGACGCCGGACCCGACCCCGCCCCCCCGCGGTAACCGAGACGATCATCGCCCGGAGGGCGCGCACCGACACCCCCGGCACCCCCCTCGTGGCCGGCAAGACTAGGACGCCCGTGGAGCCAAGAACACGAGGGGCATCCCCTTGCCTCCGGCAGCCCCAACCCGTAGCGTTCCCTTTCGCGGAGGGCTATCGGGAGGCGGTGCGGACCGGAAATGTCGCCGACGCCGCAGGGAGGCATCGTTATGAAGCAGAATAGGATGAGGCGAATACCCGGGCATGCTCGGGTGGAGCGCCGTAGACGTTATCAGGAGCAAGAGCGGCCAGCAGGTGAATGGAGGAGTGGCCATCTTCAGCTTTCAGGCGCATTTGGGAACTCTCTTCCATGACATTGCTCACATACTCGGAGGAGTGAAGGGAGGGAAAAGAACGGTCCCGTGCCTTTACGATCATGATCAACAGGCCAAGCCCGGCCCTATGCGGGAGACCTTTGTCGACTCGACCATTAACATGGGATTTTGGGATCCCATGTCGTGCCACTTTTACAAAAGAGAGATCCCCCCGCCCGGAATATCCTCCTGGACCAAGATGAGATTGGGCTGGATCGATCCGTCAAAGATCAAGGTCGTCAAGCCCGGCCGGGAGGCCGAGGTCGTCTTGGGTCCTCTTGAGGATGGCTCGTCGGAAACATTGGCAGTCAAGATACCCATTTCCGAAACCGCCTATTACCTGATCGAAAACCGTCAACCTGTCGGCTTTGACAGGAACTTGCCTGGAAGCGGCGTCTTGATCATGTATGCCGATGACAACATCCCTGAATGCCGTCGTGGAAAGGCGCCGGTCAAGCTCATGAATGCGGATCCCTCAGCGCCGCATTTCGAGGCTGCAACCTTTGATATCGGCGGAAAAGATTCATTCCTGGACAACAAGAATAAAATAAGAATCCAACTTAAGGAGAAAATTGCGGACTCCTACAAAATCCTTGTCAGCTTTTTATGAAGGATCACGGTTGCGTCCCATTTCCCTTCCTTCTCTTCTCCTCGCCGTCTCCCTGAGCGGGCTCCCCGGTCCCGGGCCGGCGGCCGAGCCGACGCCTTCTCCGGCGTCCGCCTTCGACATCTTCGGCAAGGACTTCCTCAAGAAGCAGGGCATCCAACCCGCGCTCGATCGCGGAGATGCCCGTCAGGCCGCGCATCTCGTCGCCTCCTACTTCCGCAAGCGCAAGGAGCCGCGCTACTTCTCCTGGGCCGATGCCCGGCCGGCGAGGCCCGCCAAGCCCGGCGCCGACCCGGCCGCCGACGGGATTCTCCAGAACCGCTTCGTCATCCGCCCCAACCAGGCGCCGGTCCCGCTCTCCAAGCCCCTGGACTGGAAGGCTCCCCAGACCGCGGGCCGGAAGCTGGACGACCTCGAGCTGGGCGTCCTGAACGGGGGGCAGTGGGTGGACACCCTCTCCGAGGGCTGGTGGCGGACCTACGACAAGCGCTACGTGGAGGGCTGCCTCAAGCTCCTCAAGAGCTGGCGCGCGCAGTCCCCCCTGCCGCCGAAGGCGGCCGGGGACGGAACGCCTCTGGATCCCGGCTACGCCCCCCTGGGCTACCCCGCCTACCAGGGAATCAACGTGGGCGGGCGCGTCGTCAACTGGATCAACGCCTTCTACCGGATGCGCGACTGCGAAGCCCTCTCCGACGAGGACCTCCTCTTCCTGCTCACCCTCCTGCACGAGAGCGCCGGGCGCCTCGCCGACGTCGCGGAGCTCTGCCGGAACGATGGCCGCCACCTCTCCAACCACCTCACGATCAGCTACCGGGGCCTTTTCTATATCGCCCTGCTCTTCCCGGAGCTGCGTGAGGCGGAGTCCTGGAAGGGGATCGCGACCGAGCGCCTTGAGGACCAGATCCGGAAGGCCGTCCTGGACGATGGCTTCCAGTGGGAGCGCTCCCCCGGCTACCACGCCAACTGCCTGAGGGATTACCTGACCATCCACCGGCTGGCGACCCTGAACCGCGCCCCCTTCAGCGCGGTCTTCCAGGCCCGAATCGAGCGGATGTACGACTGCATCCTCAAGCTGGAATACCCCAACAAGACGATGCCGCTCCTCAACGACAGCAGCGGGGGCTACTACGGCCCCACCGAGCTGGGGCTGGGGGCCTGTCTCTACAAGCGTCCCGATTTCAAGTTCGCGGCCACGAGCAGCCTGGACCTTTCCGCCGAGGCCGTCGGCGGCATCACCGCGGAGGAGCGGAAGGCCTACGAGGCCCTGAAGCCCAGGGTCCCGGACGTGCTCTCCACGGCCCTGGCGGCCTCCGGGCACTACGTGATGCGGACGGGATGGACCCCCCAGGACAAGTACCTCCTTCTCGACCAAGGGGCGTTCTCGGGATGGCACAGCCACGCCGACCAGCTTTCGGTCGACGTCTACGCCTACGGGCGGTCCCTCGTGGTCGACCCGGGATCCTGCCATTACGCCAGCCCGGCCCACGCGTTCCTGCAGTCCGCCGCGGCCCACAACGTCGTCGTCGGGCCGGAGGGCGGCGCCGGCATGGAGACCCCCGCGAGAATCCTGCTGTGGAGGACCGGCCCGCGCGCGGACGCCATCCGCGGCGAGGTCGTGCTCCCGGGCGGCCTCCAGTGGCGCCGGACCGTGGTCTTCGTGAAGCCCGACTACTGGCTGGTCTCCGACGAGATCCGCCCCGCCGGCAAGGAATCCTGCGAGGCCGCCCAGCTCTGGCATCCCATGCCGGGCGGGATGAAGGAGGCCAAGGACCGCATCCTCCTCGTGCGCCCCCCTGCCGCCGACGCCGCGGGCAACCTCCTGCTCCAGTGGCCCGCCGGGAGCGCGCCCAGGGTGGCCCGGAGGAGAGGCTTCGTCAGCGCCGGGGCGGCGGGCACGGCGACCGTGGACAAGGACAAGAAGGCCGAGGCCGAGTACATCGCCCTGGAACGCAACGGCAAGGGGCCCCTCGCCTTCGACACCCTGCTGTATCCCTACCGCGGCGAGAAGCCCCCCGAGGCGGAGATCCTCTCCGAGCGCGCCGGCGGGGCGACGGGGATCCGCGTGAAACGGAAAGGCGTGGAGGAAATCCTCCTGCTCGGCGACGGAAAGGAGCCGGTGCGCCTCTGGGGCTACGACTTCGACGGCACGCTGGCCCTGGTCCGCCTCTCCGGGGGTAAGCCGGAGTGGGTGTTCCTGGAGGGAGGCACCCGGTTCAAGGCGCCGGGCGGACTCGCTGCCGCCTCGGAAAAGCCCTTCGAGGGCGCCCGCCTCGCCGTGAAGCAAGGCCGTCTGGAGCCGGAGAAGCCTTGAACGCCGGCGCCGCCCTGGCGTGGCGCCCGAGTGCTTTCGATGCTCGACGAAAATTAGGCTTGGCCACGACGGTTCCCGATCTACCGAGAAAAGGGCGTTTCCGAGGGGATCGGTTCCAGGCGCGGAAGCAGCAACCGCTTGACGTGGGGCGGGTTGGGGAACACGATCCCCGTTGCTGGAACTCCTCCAGAGGGTTGCCTCTGGGGAACCAATTGTTCCAGTGTTCGAGGGGCATGCGCCCCAGAATCGGGGCGGCAAAACCAAAAAGCGGACAGGTTTTGGTCCCCCCCTTTTTTAGCCGGCCTTCCCAGGGGGACGTCGACCTATGTCAGGAGGTCTGACCTTGGACTACACTTTTGCGCCTTCTCCCATGGATGCGACTGCGACCACAACACAACATGATCAGGAAATTGCTCGACGGCGGACATTCGCCATCGTCTCGCACCCAGATGCCGGCAAGACCACACTGACCGAGAAATTCCTGCTCTACGGGGGGGCGTTGAACCAGGCCGGCTCGGTAACGGCCCGCGAGAATCAGAGGGCCACAACCTCCGACTGGATGGAGATGGAGAAGAAACGAGGCATTTCGATCAGCTCGACGGTGCTCCAGTTCGATTACCAGGGCTTCTGCATCAATCTGCTCGACACGCCTGGCCACAAGGACTTTTCCGAGGACACCTACCGAGTACTGACGGCAGTAGATACGGTCGTGATGGTTATTGACGCCGGCAAGGGCATCGAAACCCAGACCCGGAAACTCTTCGAGATCTGCCGACACCGGGGTGTGCCGATCATCACCTTCATGAACAAGATGGACCGGCCAACGCTGGACCCCATTGCCTTGTTGGACGAATTGGAAAACGTGCTGGGCATCGCCGCCTATCCCATGAACTGGCCGCTCGGAGCCGGCGTCGACTTCAAGGGGATCTGGGACCGCCGCACAAGAATGGCTTACCTCTACGAACGAACGCCGGGCGGTGCGTACCGGGCGCCGGTCTTCACCGCCGGCCTGTCGGACCCGGTGGTCCGCGACCAGTTGAGCGAGGGAACATATCGCATCGTCTGCGAGGAGTTGGAGATGCTTGACGGTGCGGGGGCCTGTTTTCAGCCCGACGCGGTAATGGCTGGGAGGACCACGCCCGTCTACTTTGGCAGCGCGCTGAACAACTTCGGCGTGCAGCTCCTGCTGGATGGATTCCTGGAGCACTCTTCGCCGCCCACAGCCCGACACATCCGTGAGGGCCTGGTCCGTCCGGGCCATGGAGCGTTTTCGGGTTTCATCTTCAAGATGCAATCCAATATGAACCCGCGCCACCGCGATCAGATCGCTTTCGTGCGAGTGGTTTCCGGGAAGTTTAAGCGGGGCATGACGGTCACCCACGCGCAAACAGGCAAGAGCGTGCGCCTCGCCTACGCCTCCACGCTTTTCGGACAGGAGCGCGAGACAGTGGACGAGGCCTACCCCGGAGACGTGGTGGGCATTGTGGATAAGACAAGGTTCGCCATCGGCGACACGCTGACCGAAGATCCGGCCATCACGTATGACGAGATCCCCCGTTTCGCCCCGGAGTGTTTCGCGCACTTGAGCAACCCGGTGCCAGCCAACTTCAAGCGGTTCCGCAACGGGCTGCGCCATCTGATTCAGGAAGGCGTGGTGCAGCGCTACGAACTGCCGGACGCTTCGCAGAACGTTCCGCTTCTGGGGGCCGTTGGCCCGCTTCAGTTCGAGGTCCTGCAGTACCGGTTGGAGAGTGAGTATGGGGCGGAGTCGCGCATCGAAACCGCCTCCTGGATTCTGTCCCGCTGGCTCGATCCTGCCACCAACGTGGACAAGCTGTATGTGCCGGGCGGGACGCAATTGGCGACCGACGGCCAGGGAAGGTGGGCGCTGTTGTTTGCGAACGAATGGGGCATGAAGTACTTTCTGGAGCGAAATCCTGGCGTGAAGATCGGCAGCATGCCGTTCCCTGTCGATCTGGTGGCCACCCGGGCAAACCGCCGCTCCCCCGCTCATTGCGTCCGGCATTCCCGTGGTCAAGAGAAGGCGAATTAGTCCGGGGATTTCCTCGTGATTATGCGCAGAAATTGCGGCGGGAGTACACTGGCTTCTCGCCGTAGTTTTTCGGGACTTTTCGGTCCTTTCGGCCAATCCTAACTGCTGCTTTCTTGATGAAACCGTTCCTCACTCTCGCCAAGGCCCGCACTCCGGAGGGTGCCGAACTCACGCTCCATGCCCACGACCGGCATTTTTACCTCCGGATGAACCGGCAGCCGCTTATGAGCACGAACGCCTCGGAGTCGGAGAAAATTCTGGCCCAGCTTGCCTGCGACCGGTTGCGCGACCAGGCCGCCGTCCGCGTGCTCATTGGCGGGCTCGGATTTGGGTTCACCCTGCGGCGGGTGCTGGAGCTTGTGGGCCAGGATGCCGAAGTGCATGTGGCGGAATTGCTGCCGGAAGTTGTGGCTTGGAATCGCGAATTCCTTGGCGAGGTGAACGGCCTCCTGCTGGACGATCACCGTGTCCGGGTGTCCATCGGGGACGTGTTCCAGGTCATTACCCGTGCTCCCGCGGCGCATTACGACGCCATCCTGCTCGATGTGGACAATGGACCGATTGCCATGGTTCACGACGGCAACGCGCGGCTCTATCAAGCCCAGGGGTTCGCTGCGACCATACGGGCGCTCAAGCCCGGGGGACGCGTGGCTTTCTGGTCCGCCAGCCGGGACCCGGCCTTCGTCAAAAGACTGGAGAACGCCGGATTTGCCGTCGAAGCCGTGGGTGCCAAGGCCTACGAACAGGCGAAGCGCGTCACGCACACCATCTTTGTCGCCCACCGCCCGGACTAGACCGGGGGTGTTTCGTCCTACCCCTGCCCCGCCGGGGGGAATTCCTCTTGCGCCGGGGGATCGGCGGCGGGCGCGGATCCCTCTTCGGCGGCCTGGAAGGCTTCCGCGGCCTTGATGGCGCGCTGGCGCCTGAATTCCTTGACAAATTCGACGACGGGGGCCTGCTGGCGCATGAGGGCGAGGAGGCCGGCCGCGGCGGGGTCCTTCCGGACCGCGCGCTTGCGCAAGTCGGCGAGGAACCGCTTGCCGTTCTCGTCGAACCAGGCCATGAAGGCGATCCCTTCCTTCTCAAGCGTCTTGTCGATCCCCTGCTCGGACCTGGGCTTCGAGGCCTCACGGTCCCTCTCCCCCACGGCGGCCGCGAACGCCTCCCATGTCGCATACGCGTCCCAGCGGATGTCGTGCAGGAGGGCCTTCGCCAGGACCGCGCCGCCGTCCTCGGGATCGTCGGCGCTGTTGCTGCCCGCAATCGGATCCAGGCGCACGCGAACCTCCGCGGTGAGCCCCGCGCTCGCAATGGCCTTGCACGCACGATCGAAGCGCCGGACGGTCACGAGGAGATCCGGGGGCAGGGATTCCGCCGGCAGCAGGCTGCAGTGCTGGAGCAGGCGCGCGATTTCGCCGGAAAACTCCGGGACGTTCGACGGGGAAATCGAGTCCACGGGCACGATGGCGGCCAGGACCGTTTCCCCGTGGACGCGCCCGATCCCCGAAAGCACGCGGCCGAGAAGCGACATCGCCAGGTGACGGGCCTTTCCGAGGAGCTGGAATCCCAGTTTCGGGGGGATCGCGACCAACGGGTCCGGGGCCGGATTGAACGCGAACTGGATTCGCATGCTTAGGGCAGTGTGAAGCGGACGTAGTCCATGAAGATGACGAGGGCCTGGTCCGGCGGGCCCGGGACTTTGAACGGCAAATCGATCCGGCAGCCGAGGATCGGCTTTCCGGACTCGTGCTTCCAGGCGTCCGCCATCGGGATCTCCACGGTCGTCAACGCCCCGGGCTTCAGGACCTTCTCGAAGAGGGTCACGTTCATGATGTCCGTGCCCTTCTGCGGGACCTGGTGCTTGGTCCGGAAGAACTGCAGCCGGATCGGAAACTCCATGTCGTTGGGGTTGAAGACGTCGAACTTGAGACTCCGATAGGTCGACGGACCCTTGCAGAGCTGATCGAACTTCCGGATCTCCAGGTAGCCCACGCCCGGGACGATCGAGAACTTCGCGCACCGGGCGCCGTGGGTGGCGTGATCAGATGTGAACTCGTGGCGCACGTTCTTGCCGTACCAGACGCCGAGGTCCAGGTTCTCCTCGAAGGAGGAGAGGATTTCCGCGCGCTCCCCGTCGGGCGGCTTCGCCGCGGGATTCGACGGCGGGTTTCCCGGGGCCGTATCCGGCGGCGCGGAACCCAATCCGGGATTCGGCTCCCTGGTCCCCGTAGGGGGCGTCCGAAAGGCCGGCTTATCGGGCGGCGCGGGCGGCGGCGACACCGGATTCGACGGGATGGCCGGGGCCGAGCCGGTCGACGAGGACGGCCCCGCGGGGCTCGCCCCGGCGAGCGTCGGATCCGGCACGCCCGCCGGGCGCACCGCGAACATGTCCAGGATGAACTCGCCTTCGTCCGGGGAAACCGCCCGGATGGTGATCGTCTGGATCGAGGCGCGCATGTCCGGCTGCAGCCCCCCGAGAAGGAAGCCCAGCTGCAGCGAGCCGCCGCACGGGACCTTGTCGCGCTTGGACGCCGAGCGGACGCCGGAAATCTGCGTCTCGATGACGCCGTCGGCGCTCCCGATGTTCCGGACCCCGTAGGAGAACGCTTCGAATTTCGTCCAGTCCGACGGGGCCTTCGCGGCCGAAAGATCGAACGTCGCCATCCCGGGGGACTTCAGCAGCAACCCCTTCGAGCCGTGCAAAGGGCGGTTGCCCGTGACGTCGCCGAGGCGGGACGGCGTGACGGTCCAGCGGTTCGACCAGCCGTCGTCCTCGAAGTCCTCCAGGACCACGACGCCAGGAGGCAGGGCCGTCAGCGCGGGCGGAGGCGCCGGTCCGGGGACGGGGGCGACCGGCGGGGATGGCGGCGGCGCGGGCGGCTCCCCGGCGGAGGCGGACGACAGCGCGAGCAGGAAGACGAAAACGGCGAACGTCGATTTTCGAGCCAAGGCCTGTCTCCGAGCCCCCCCTCATGGAACAGTATACACGGAGGGAAATGCGATCCCTACGGCTTGAACTTCTCGAGGGCCTTCTTGAGGGCCTCGTCGGCCCCTTCGCCCCACTTCGTGGCGTCCGGAATCGCGATCTTCGGCATCGCTTCGAGGGCCGCGATGGCCGCGTCCCGGAGGGCCTGGAACTTGCGCTTGGTGACCTCGAAGGTCCAGGGGTAATCCTTCGGGGTGACCGTCGAGGGGTCGAAGGTCTTGCAGACCGCCACGCAGGCCTCGACGGACGGGGCCCCGCCGATCTTCCCGAGGCTCTTCATGCACTCGATCTTGACGGGGAGGTTGGGCTCCTTCTTCAGGTCCGACTCGACGCGCGCCCGGAGTTCGGGGATGGCCAGGGGGCTTCCGATCCGGCCCAGGGCCTCGGCGGCCGCGAGCCTTCGCGCGATCGAGTCGGGCAGTTCGAGGCCGACCTCGCCGGGGGTCTTGCGGACGCTGAACGTGGGATGGGCGGGCTTGGCGAGGATCTCCGTCAGGACCGGAACGGCCTCCGGATCGCCGATTTCGCCGAGCGAGCGGACGGCCTCGATCCGGACGGGCCAGGCGGCGTCATCCCGGGCGGCGTCCAGCAGCGGCTTTACGGCGTCCTTCTTCCCCTTCTGCGCCTGCATCTGGACGACCTTCTGGCGGTCCTTGATGCCCGGGAGCTTCAGGAATACGTTCGTCAGCTGGATGGAATCGGCCTGGCGCCACCGGCGCAGCAGGTTCGCCCGCTCGGTCGCCTCCTTCACTTCGACCGCGCCGGGGTTCTTCTGGGCGAACTCGTCGTAGGCCTCCGGCAGGTCCGTCGCCCTCGCCAGTTCCCAATGCCGGTAGGGCTCCGTGGTGTTGGCATGGAAGAGGACGAGCAAAACGTCGTCGAACCGGATCGTCTTGACCTCGGTCCCGACCCGCCCGCGCAGCGACCCGGACTTGGAATTGAAGAAGGCCTTGAGGCGGAGGACCTGCTTGTCCTTCTGCGTGAACTCGTAGGGGGCCACGACGGTGTCGTCCACGACGATCTTCTCGAGGGCCTCGAAGGGGATCTGGAGCATCGGCGCGGGCTTGCCGGGCGCAGGCTTCGCCTGGGGATTCGAGCGCTCGAAGAAGGCGCCCCACTTCTTCACGTCGCCGGCGTTGATGCCGAATTCCGCGTCCTCGAGGACGACGACCGGCCCCTTCTTCGGAAGGACCGTCAATGTCCGCGGCGAGTCCGCCCCGGCGCCGAGAAGGAAGAGAAACGCCGCCGACGCCGCGATCCGGGCTGTCGTCGCTGCCATCGTCTGATTCTCCTTGAGTCTCGAGCGGGTGAAGGGAATCGAACCCTCATGTCGAGCTTGGGAAGCTCGCGCTCTACCACTGAGCTACACCCGCGCCGCTCCGATTATAGCGGGCCGCCGCAGGCGGGACAGCCCCCGCCCGCCGCGATCCCGCGCGGGACGCAGGGGAGGCTGGGCGCGTGGCAACGCGCCCCTACTTGGGCAGGCCCCCGGGGGGCGCCTCGGCCGGCGGGATGCCAGCCTTGACGGCGCGGAGTTCGTCCTCCAGGCGCTGGCGCTGGACCTGCTCCTTGGCGAGCAGCTCCCGGGCCGCCTTCAGATCCTCCTCGCGCATCCGCACCATCCGGGACGTCGCCTCGGTCTCCCGCTCCCGGGCGGTCTTGACCTCGGCTGCGAGCTTCTCCATCGCCTGGCGATCCTTCAATCGCAGCTCGTCATTGATGCGGGACTGCTCGGAGATCTGCTTGCTCAAGTCCTTCTTCACGTCCCCCGCGAGCCCCTTGGCGCGATCGAGGGTGTCGTCCCGGACCGTGAACAGGCCGTAGACCCCCCAGCCAATCCCGACAAGAACGAACAGCAGGATCCCCCCGATGAGGGCATACTGGGCCTTCTGGTTTTTCAGCACCCCGGACAGCGTCGCCTCGTGCTGCTTGTGCTCGTGCTCCATCGACTTGTGGACCAGCTCCGTAAGGCCCTTGGAGTCCTTGACGAAACTCTCGACGAGTTCCGTGTGCTCCTCGTAGAGCCGGGCGAACCGCTCGACGATCTGGGCCAGCTCCGGAAGGGCCCGGATCGTGTCCGGCAGCATCTCCCCGCCCTCCTTGCCGCCCGGCGCGTCGAACGAGACGTTCGCCGCGACCTCGACCCGCTCGAACACGGGCTCGGTCTGGATGGAGCGTTCCTGCATCTTCCGGTGGACCCATTCGACGGGCACGGCCCGTTCGATGGTATTGGAAACGGTCCGGGCGTAGACCTCCTTGATCCCTTCCGCCTCCGCCCATCGGATGATCGTCTTCTTGGCCTTGACGTCGCAGTTTCTGGACGCATCCGCGACGGTCATGACCTCCTCGCCGACGACAGTTTCTGTGGGCACGTCGAGTCCTCCTATGAGGCCTCCGCGGCACCGGTTGGGCGCCGCAAAAGGCCGTGGTTTCGAAAACTCACAGGTCCTAAGGCTCCGGAAACAACTTCCAGAGACGGATCTGTCAGAATGGCATCGCCAGGGAATGTCCCGGGACATCCGCCCCCGACACGTTCCGTGTAGACGCCCGACCCAGGGTCGGACTTGTCCATGGACATCCATGGCTGGACATGGACACCATGGACAAACCCCCCGATTTCCACCCCATGTCCCGGGACAAAGGCCTGGAAATGTCCTGGACAGGGGGTAGGAATGGGGAGGAAACGAACATTGTCCACCTCGACAATGTCCACCCCCCTCCCCCTGGACATTGGGGAGGAATGGGTGATTTCCGGAGTCGAATCAGCCTGGAATGCGGCTCCGCGGAGGCAGAGCCAATCCCCTACGAGGGAAGCCTCGATGTCCAGGACGTGCCCGAGGCATTCCTGTTGTTCAGGGGCGGCTTCCAGCGGTTGTCCAGGGGGGATGTCCTGCCCAACGTCGGGTGAGCCCAGACGGGTCTTCAGGCGGCGGGGCCACAGCCTTCCGTCGACAGAACCGCAGCCGTCTCCACGACTCCCAGGCGCAAGGCGAACGCATTCCGCTCCTGCCTCTTCGAATCCAGGGATGTCATGCCGGCACTGTCCATGGACAACGGAAGCGCAGTCACGCTTTGTCCTAGGGTGTCCAGACACGGACATCCGCCGAAGACTAGAGGTTCAGGCGGTTTTTGCCTGGGACGTGCGAGGAACAGAATTATCGAATCGAGGAATTGCGATGTCAAGGGAAAACATGCTTTCCGGGGGCGGACTCTGGCGCCTGTGGAGCCGATCGCCGCATGCCTGGAACCGAAGAACAAGGAGGGCTCGGGGCGGGGGCTCGGATCGCGGCGACCTGTCGGAGCGCGGTCCAACGCCATGAAT
>CAYHQZ010000062.1:0-17504 GCA_964358555.1 uncultured Planctomycetia bacterium | reverse complement strand
GGCTCGTGATCATCCCGTAGCCCTCGTAGTCCTTCACCCGGATGTGCGGGTAGGCGGGCGCCGGGATTTCGTCGAGGTCCTTGATCCGCGGCGGCGGCGGGTTCTCGACGACGTCCCCGTTTTTCCGGAAGAAGACGCCGGGGACGTTCTCAAGCGTCCGCTTTTCCTTCAGCGCCCGCATGAGTATCGGCCCCGAAACCTCGCCCTCGCCCCGCGCGATGACGTCCACCCAGGGGCAGGCGCGGAGGATCTCGCGCTCCACCGACTTCGAGCCTACGCCGCCGAGAACGACGGTCTTGCCCGGGTTTCGCGCCTTGAAATCCTTGAGCGCGAGCAGCGTGAAGGGCAGGAGGTTCGCCATGCAGGAAACCCCCAGGACCGGGGCGCTGCCGGCGAGATACGCCGCGATCGTCTCGGGACGAAACGGATCCGCGCACTCGTGGACCTGGTAGTCGCGGAAATCCACCGAAAGCCCCGCGTTCTCGAGCGCCTTCGTCAGATACAAAGGCCCCAGCGGCAGGTGCTTTTCCCGCTCGGTCCGCCCGTCCGCGTAGCGGACGTAGAGCATGTTCAGGTTGACGAGGGTGAGGTCGGCGGCCATCGGCAATCAGCGCCCGGGAGGACGATCGTAGATTTTCGGATCCCTCGGCGGGATGCCCGGCGTGGCCCGGAAGTTCCGGTCGTCGCGGGGGCGCTGGTTCGTGATCCACGCCGCCAGCTTTGGCGGCACGCCCTTCAGGCCCTCGACGATCTTCGCCTCCTCCGTCGGCTGGACGAGCTTCGAAAGTTCGGAGCCGTCCGGGGCGAGGAAGATGACGGCCGGAAGCGTGTCCGCGACGCCGTATTTCTTGAGCGCGGCCTCGTAGGCCTTGCGTTCCGCCTCGTAGCGCCGGGCGGGGGTGAACTCCGCCGACGCCCTCCGCCGATCCTTCTCCGCCCCGGCAGGCATTTCGGGCTCCGCCTTCGACGGCGGCGGGACGGGCTTCAGGATCTTCACAGCCAGGACGCTCGCGTCCCTCACGGCCGCCCGGAACTCCTGGCTGTCCGCGAGGATCGCCTTCTGGCTTTGGAGCTCGATGGGGACTTCGGGAATGTCCGGGCGATCGCCGTCGGTCGCCTCCGTCCGCCCCGGAGAGGGCCGGGGGGGATCCGGGTGCAAAAAGATCGCCATCGCCGCCTGGTTCCCGGCCCTCGCCTGGGCCAGCGCCGAGGCGAGATTGTCCTGCCAGACGAGGGGCGGGACTTCCGGGGTCGGCGCGGGAACGTCCGGAGGGGCAACGTCCGGCCCCGGCCTCGGCAGCGGAATGTCCGACTGGATTCCGCGGGTTTTCGGCATCGGCTCGTCGGCGCGAACGCCCCCGGCCGCGGGTGGCGTCGCCTCCCAGGAGCCCGTCGCGGGCGGGGGAGGAACGTCGGCCCGATGGCCGCCCTTGCCGCCGGCGCTGTCGGCGGCGTAGCCCGAAAGGTTCGCGGCCAAAAGCGCCGCGGCGGCAACGCCGGAGGCCACGCGCGCCAGCACCGGCCGGCCGCTCTTGCGCGCGAACGAATCGGCCATCGTGGACAACGCCGCCTTCGGAACGGACTTGAGGATCGCCTGCTCGCTCATCGAGAGTTCGATCCCCGCGTCGTCGGCCGCGTCGAGCGGATTCTCGAGAACCTTCTCGCGCCATTCGCCCGAAAGCCCGGCGAGCGTCAGCAGCCTCTCCATCCCCCGGGGGACGTCCCTCGACAAGCCGGCGTCGTCGTCCGGCCGCGGCCCCACGATCGTCGGTTTCGGTCCGCCGAAATTGCAGGCGTCACTCACGGAGCGGCCCCCCTTCGTTGACTATCGGGCATCTTATCCGGGTTTTCTTGTACGCAACCTCCCCAGGCATATCGGTTAGACGCCCCGGGCGGCAAAGCGGTTCCCGTGCGAAATCTTTTCGGCCACCCATGTTTCCACCCGATGGTTACGGCCGGCCCGGCCTCCCGCGGGGGTCCTTCGTATCGGGTCGCTTTCCGGAATAGGCCGTAACGATCTTCGCCGCAGCCTGCGGCGCCAGATGGCGCAGGTCGAGAACGAAGGAGGCAACGCGCCCAAGGAGGGATTCGAGGACGTTCGGCGCCTCCGAAAGCCTGTCGATCGGTTCGGCGGAAAGGACCATCGTCCCGGATCCCGCGTTCCCGCCCATCTCGAAGGGATCCAGGGGAAGGCGGCGGCCCGCCTCGTCGACGAGGAACTGCCCGGCCTCCCTCGCAGGCTTGTCCCCCCGATCCAGATCGGACAACGCCGTGGCGAACAGCGGGACGTGGCCGAAGACCGGGAAGCCGATCGGCCATTCCATCGCCGCCGCGATGGCCCCCGCGGCGGCGGGCGAGACCTCCCAGGAGACGATCCCGCCCGCAAAGCCCAACGCCTGCGCCGCCCGCGCCGCCTCGCCGTTCGCGAGATTGAACGAGGGGCCGGCCCAGGCGGGAACGCCCGCCGCCCGCGCGGCCGAAAGCGCGCCTGCGTCCCCGCAGAGGACGCCGGCGCACTCGCCGCGGTGTTTTCCGAGCCACTCGGAAAGCCGCTCGGACGAATCGCCTCGCCCGATCGGCCCCGTCGCAAGCCACCGCTCGGCCCTCCCGATCGTCGGCGGCGTCTCCCAATGCCTGTCCATCGCCACGCGCGCAACGCCCGCGGCCGCGGCGAGCCGGGCCGTTTCCGGATCGGATACGACAGCGAGAAGGAGCGTCCGGCGCGAGGGGTGCGGCTCGGCCGCCGTAGGCTGCCAGGGGGCGAGGACCTTGCGGGGTCGCTCGCGCTGGTATTCGAGGCTCCCGAGCAGCCGCCGCCGCAGGTCGTTCAGTTCACTCGTGGGCAAAAACCACGACGCCCCCTCCGGCAGGAGGAAACGGCCGGCCCGGTATCGCGTCCCGCCGAACCGCCCGAGCGTCCCGGCAAGCGAATACGCGCTCATCGGGTGGCGCCGCGCCTCCTGCAGCGGGAGGGCACTCCGCGCCTCGCCCACAACCCCGTCGGGACCGCTCGCCCGGACGGACATCGGCTTTCCCGCGGCTCCCTCGAGGACGATGTCCAGCGGGATTCCCGGCGGATGCCAGCGCTCGACGCGCTCCCGTTCCCGCTGGAACGCCTCCGCCGGCCCCGAGAGGAACGCCTCGCCGCCCTTCAATTCGTGCGAAAGGACGCCGCGCGCCCGAACGCCCACGGGGGTCGCGCCGTCCGGCATCGGATCGAAGACCTTGGACACGATGAAGGCGGCCGGCGGCCCGCCCTCGGACGGGGCCACGTAGAAGCCGTCGCCGTCGGAGAGCTTTCGTTCGAGCCGCACCACGAGCCGCGAGCGCTCGACGTCCACGTCCTCGACGAAGCCTAGCCTCGGATGCAGGGGGCCGGCATCCCCGCTCGTGCGATCGGCGGAGGAAAGCGGCCCCGTCATCCCACCCCCGGTGAAGCCGCGGTTGAAGAGTTCATCGAGCCGGGATTGCAGATCCGGCCAGGGCCCCGGATTTCCCGCGGCGAGCCGGTCAAGGGCCTCGCGATAGGCCGACGTCACGCCGGCCACGTATTCGGGCCTTTTCAGGCGCCCCTCGATCTTCAGGGCGGAAACCCCCGCCTCCGCAAGGGCAGGCAGGCTCGGAAGCGCGCACAGGTCGCGCAGCGACAAAAGATTTCCGTCGGCGAGGACCTTGCCGGCCTTCTCGAGCCGGTAGCGCTGCCGGCAGCACTGGGCGCAGACGCCGCGGTTCCCGGAGCGCCCCTCGAGAAAGGCGCTCGCCAGGCACTGCCCCGAGTAGGAGACGCACAGCGCCCCGTGGACGAACACCTCCGTCCCGGCGCCGGCCTCTTTCGCCGCGGCCGTTACGCCCGCGATTTCCGGAAGCGACAGTTCCCGGGCGAGGATGAACCGCGAGAAGCCCGCCTTCGCGAGCGTTGCGGCCTGGCGCGCGTTGTGCACCGTCATCTGGGTCGAGGCGTGGAGCGCGAGCGTCGGGTGGCGGGCGCGAAGCAATCGCGCCAATCCCAGGTCCTGGACGATCACGGCGTCCACCCCGGCCTCGACGGCGGCGTCCAGGAGCAAGGCCGCGCGCGGCAGGTCCTCGTCGAAGAGGAGCGTGTTCGCCGTGAGGTAGACCTTCGCGGAGGCCCGCCTCGCGAGCTCCACCGCGCCTGCGAGCGCGTCCGGGGCGAAGTTCGGCGCGCGCAGCCGCGCGTTCAGCTCGTTCGATCCCAGGTAGACCGCGTCCGCCCCTCCGGCGAGCGCCGCCTTGAGGCAGGCAAACGACCCCGCCGGGGCGAGCAGCTCGGGTTTCGCGTTCATCCTCGATCCGGGGGAGCATCATAGGGTACGATGCCCGTTGCGTTTCGCGGCTGCGGTCCCGGCCGCGGGAGGAACCTCATGAAACTCGTCGGAGGCGCCGCCATCGCCCTTCTCGCCGCGGCGGCCCTCTTCTTCGTCCTGCGCGAAAACAACCCGTCGCGGGCGCTCCAGCCGCCCGACGCCGCCGGCACGCCCGCGCCGGCGTCCCCCGCCCCCGGGCCGGGCACTCCAAAGCCGGTCCGCGACTGGACGTTCGCCTACGTCATGTCCTACGACAACGACCTCGAGCCCGCCGGCCCCGTCATCCTCGACGCGATCGAAAAGGGCGTGAAGGGCACGAAGATCGCGGTCGCCGTCCTCGCCGACGATCAGAAGCCCACGGGCCTGAAACGCATCGTCCTGGACGCAAGCGGCCGCCGGACCGAGACCCTCGACACCGACGACAGCGCTTCCGAGGCGGTCCTCGCCGACTTTCTCGCGTGGGTCGCGCGGGAATATCCCTCGCGGCACTTCGCCCTGGTGTTTTTGAACCACGGCGGCCGGCTCGACGAGATGTGCCGGGACAACCGGACGGGGACGCCGAAGCTGTCCGGCTGGATGAGCGCGCGCAAGGTCGGCGAGACCCTGCGCGCCTTCAAGCCGCGCCTGGCGGGCTCGTTCGACCTGCTCTACCTGCAGCAGTGCGGCCGCTCCTCCGTCGAGAACCTCTTCAGTTTCCGCGGCACGGCGAAGGCGGTCCTCGCCTCCGAGATGGAGGTAGGCTCCCCCAACACCTACTACGAGCCGCTCCTGCAATGGCTCGACAAGGAGAAGGACGCGACCGGCGCGGCCGCCGGAAAAAAGATCCTCGAAACGGACGCGCACTACGTCCACCTCGCCTGCATGAACGGCGAGATGCTGTCGGAGCTGCCCGCGCGGCTGAAGCCGATCCTCGAGGCGCTGCAGGGAACCGACGCGTCTCCGCCGAAGCCCCCCGCGGGCCTCGCCCCCGCCTTCGCCTGCGGACCGGAAAGTTTCTACGATCTTTTGCGCTGGATGGACGCCGCCCTCCGGGAGAACCGCCGGCCGCCCGACGCCCTGGCCGCCTTCCAGAAATGGATGTTCGAGCGCCTCGTCCTCGTCTGGACCGACCGATCCGCCGGCGGCGCGCGCCCCTCCGGCCGCTACTACTCCCTCTCGGTCTGCGTCCCCGTGGACCCGTCCGTGCGCGGCCTCTACGCCGACCACCCCTTCAACCGGGAAAGCGGCCTGGGCGCCTTGTGGGAGGCGATGTACCCGAAGGGAAAGACCGGCCCGTGAGCGAGCCGGACAACGGAGCCCCGAAAACGGAGCCCTCGCAACCCGCCAAAAAAGGCCTCACGCTTCTCGAGGCCGTTCTGCTGCTCGCCCTTCTCGCAACGGCCATCGTCGTGTCCATCCGGCAGATGCGCCTCGCAGACGATCGGATGCGCGCCGAGGGCGGCCCGCTGGTAACGTTGGATTGCGCCGGCGATGACATCCGCGAGGTCCTGGGAACTCTTGCCCGAATCGGCAGGAAAAACCTCGTGCTCGCGCCCGATGTCCAGGGGAAGGTGACCATGCTTTTGCGAAACGTTCCATGGGAGGAAGCGTTTCGAACCGTCACCGCCAACTACGGACATGTGACCGTAAGGACTTCTAAGCCCGACGGCTTGTACGTCGTGACCCACAAGACTCTCGTCCGTTCGCTCCAGACAAGGACCTACCCGCTGAAATTCGTCCGGCCGCCGGGCCCCTACCGGGCACGCAAACCGTCGGATATCGCGTCCTCCGGCTCGAGCCTCGACCCGAACTCCGGCTCGCCGAAGCAAGGATTTCCGCTCTTCCGCGCCATCGCCGCCGAGCTCTCCCCCGCCGGAACGGCGAACTTCGATCAGGACTCGAACGCCTTCATCGTCACCGACATCCCCGACGCCCTCGATCGGATCGGGTGTCTCGTCGAGTCCGCCGACAGGCCGTAAGGAGCGGTCCTTGCCGGCCGTGCCTCGTAGCCGCCCGCCGTTCGTCTACATCTGCCCGAACGGCACCGCCTCGACGCCGGGGACGAGCGGCAGGCGGATGTCGCCGGAATGGATAACGAAACCCGGCGCCACGCGCTCGGCGTAGTCGCGACGAAAGGCCTCGATTCCGGCCGCCATCGCGGGCCGCGGCGTCGAGGTTGCCTTCACCTCCACGGGAACGAGCCGCCCGGCGGCCTCCACGACAAGATCCACCTCGAGCCCCGTAGAGGTGCGCCAGAAGTGGAGCCTCGGCGTCTCGCCCCGGTGGAGGATCGTCCGAAAGACCTCCCCGACGACGGCCGTCTCCAGGATGGCGCCCGAAAGCGGGCCCGCGGCAGAGTGCGCGGCGTCCGTAAGTCCCGCAAGGTGGCAGAGAACGCCGGTGTCCGAGAGGTAGACCTTCGGCATCTTCACGAGACGCCGTCCGACGTTTTCGAACCAGGGCCGCAGGACAATGATCTGGAACGTCGATTCCAGGATCGAAAGCCACGCACGGATCGTGTTCGCAACGATCCCCAGATCCCGCCCGACGTCCGTCAGGTTCAGGAGATTGCCGCTGCGAGCGGCAAGAATGGAGAGGAAGTCACGGAACGGCCCGAGGTCGCCGACCTGGCGTAGCGCGCGGACATCGCGCTCCAGGTACGTCTGGACGTAGCTCGAATGCCAGAGGGCGGCGTCCAGGTCGGGCCGGGCGGCGAGTTCCGGATACCCCCCGCGAAGGAACAAGCGCCACAGATCGAGATGAGCCGGGCCGCGGAGGGCGGGAACGCCTGCCGTCTCCCAGGGCAGACCGGAACCGGGCCGGCCGAGGATTTCCCGAAGCGAAAGCGGGAAGAGACGGAGAATGGCGACACGTCCCGCGAGCGTCTCGGACGCCCGCTCCAGAACAAGGAGGTTCTGCGAGCCCGATAGGAGGTACCGACCGGGAATGTCCCGCTGCTCGTCAACCCGCTGCTTGATGTAAGGAAGAAGGTCGGGGGCGTTCTGGACTTCATCGAGGATGACGGGAGGAGGATTTTGCTCCAGGAATCCGCGCGGGTCCGACGCGGCTGCGGCCCGGACGTCCATGGGATCAAGGGATACGTAACGAAACTCGCTGCCAAGGAAATTCCTAAGTAGCGTCGTCTTTCCGGCTTGCCGTGGGCCGGTCAGTAGAACGACGGGGAATTGATGGATTGCCTTGAGAAGAAAAGGCTCGAGACTTCTGTGAATGTACTTATCCATGAAGGAGTTGCGCCTCTAATTGCAATTATGCAATCAAATTGCAGGATTGCAATGAGGTTTTCCCCCCACTCACCCCGCGGCCGCCCATCGCGCAAGGCGCCCGGCCATCACTTCCCCTGCAGCGTCAGGTTCCAGATTCCGGTGTCGCCAGACGAGGTCGCGACGATGGGGCGCTTGGCGGTGCCGAGGACCTTCTGGGTCTCGTCGGGCATCGCGCTCGTCATCCAGGCCCGCAGCTCCCCCATCGTGACGACGCCGTCCTTCGCGCCCGCGCTTTCGTAGCCGTCGGCCTTGCCGGAGAGGGCCTGCAGGAGGCAGTGCGTGAAGGCGCCGTTCGACCAGGACGAATGCTCCACGGCCGTGCGGTCGGTATCGGCGCCGACCATGAAGACCCAGCCCTTCGGGGTTTTCCCCTCGCGCTTCAGCGCCTGGACATAGGGCTCGACCGCGATGGCGCGCTCGGTCCCGCGGGTGATGAGCTTGCCGGCGTGGCAGGTGTCGGCGAGGACGATGACGTTGCGGGCGTTGCGCTCCTCGATGGCCCGCCGGACGTGGTCCATCCGGTAGCCGGTCGCGGGGATCGAGAGGTCGGAATCGTGGCAGGCGAAGTAGACCTTCTCGGGGTCGTCTGGGTCGGGATAGCCGTGGCCGGACCAGAACAGCAGGATCGTGTCCTCGGGGCCGGCCTTCGTAAGCCACGACTCCAGCGCCACGAGGACGTCGTTGCGCGTCGCCTTTTCGTTCAGGAGGACCTTGACCCGGTCCTCCGGCCAGCCGAGGGCCTTCAGGCGCCCGGCAAAGGCCTGCGCATCGGCGTCGGCGTAGAGCAGGTCCGTAAGCCCCGCCTTGCCCGCGTTCTTGTATTTCGATATCCCGACGACCACGGCAAACCCCCGGCCCGCCATCACGGGCTTCGCGGCGGGCGAAGGCGTGGGCGGAGGGGTGGGCCTTGCCACGGACGCGGGCTCGGCCGGGCGGAGCGGGGCGGGCTCGACCGGGCGCAACGGCGGCGTCCCCGGGCCTAAGTCGATGGGTTTCGGCGGCTCCACGATCGGGCCGATGCCGGCCACCGGGGGCGGCCGCGGGCTCGAGAGATCGGCCAGTTCTTCCGCGTTCTTCTTCTTGAGAATCGAGAGCTGCCTCCGGTCGGCCGAGATCCGGTCCATCAGCTGGGAGGCGGTATTGTTCGAGATCTTCTCCATGACCTCGCGGCCGTAGGTGGGCCCCTTGAACCCCGCGAACATCAGGTTGAACATCGTCAGCGGCCAGGCCACGATGTCGAACGTCCCGTCCTGCTCCACGACGTAGGACTTCACCACGCGCCCGCCCGACATCCGGACGTCCGCCTCGACCGTCGAGTGCCAGACGGAGTGGTAGGTCATCGGGATGATCCCGAGCGTAAACACGCTCGCGCAGCCGAGCCCGAAGAGCCGCGGCCCGTCGTCCGCATGCTCGGTGACGATCGAGATCCGAAGGCCCAGGTTGTCGGAATCGCCCGAAAAGAGCGAGGACATCTCGGGGCCGCGCATGAGGTTCTGAAACGCGGGCCGGATCCCGGATGGGGCGACGGCCTCCCAGCCGCCCGTGAGCTTCTCGGAGACGCCCTCGAGCCGCAGGAGCGGCGGGTCCTGGGACGGCTTGAGCACGATGAGGTCGGGGCCGATCGAGACCGTGCAGCCGGCCAGGACGAAAAGAAGCAGCCACGCCATCCGTCCGAACGCGCGAAGCATTCGAACTCTTTCGTTAGGGATATAAACCGGGCACGGGCTCGGGGCGGGGCTCGCCTCGCGCTCCCGGTCTCCGCGAGGTCCACGGAAGGTAGACGAATTCATGGCGTTGGACCTCGCTCCGACAGGTCGCTGCGATACGAGCCCCACCCCTCGCCCTCCTTGTTCTTCGATTCCAGGAACACAAGGATCGGCGCCGCCATGCCGCAATCGAGAGGTCGGACGCAAAAGTTCAGATCCATGGACTGCATGGTCCTCCGTGCGCGTCAGCGTTTCAAGGCTTCCTCGAGATCCAGGATCCCGCCGGTCGCGCAACGGCGCTGCAAATCCGGCGCCGGGCGGGCGGTGTCGAGCAGGCGCTTGATCACGCGCTCGGCCGACCAGTCCGGGTGCTTGCCGCGCACGAGCGCGGCGGCGCCGGACACCAAGGGCGCCGAAAACGACGTCCCGCAGGCCAGCGCCGCGCGATCCTTGCAGACCGCAACCGGGATGAAACTCCCGGGGGCGCCGAGGTGCGTCCAGCGGGCGCCGAAGTTGCTGTAGGTCTCCAGCCGGCCCGTCTTGCCGATCCCGCGGCCAAGCCGGCCCGCCGGGTCCACCGCGACCACGCAGACAAGGTTCGGCCGGACGACGCAGGCGGGCGTCACGGGCGTCACGTCGATGTCCAGCGCGTCGTTGCCCGCCGCCGCCACGACGAGGACGTCCTGCGCCTGCAGATGCTCCCAGATCGGATCGCGCGACAGCGCCGCGAGCCCCGCGGGCGTGTTGACCCCGCCGAGGCTTAAGTTGACGACGCGCGCGCCCCGCGCGACGACGTAGAGGATCCCCAGCCGGATCCGCGACCAGTCGCCGCTGCCGAATTCCTTCGAGCCCGGGCGCGGATCGAGGACGACCGCGCTGACGATCCGCGCGCGCGGCGCGATCCCGCGAACGTCGAGGGGATGGCCCACCGGCCGGCCCGCGATGACGCCGGACACCGCGGAGCCGTGGCTGAAGGGGGCGCCGGAAACATAGAGCCGGCTCGTGTTCTCGACGAAGTTCCAGCCGTTTACGTCGTCGACGAAGCCGTCCGAGTCGTCGTCGAGGCCGTTGCCGGGGACCTCGCCGGGGTTCGCCCAGGCGAGCGCCGCGAGTCGCGGGTCGTCCGTGTGCAGCCCCTGGTCCACGACGCCGACGAGGGCGGGCTCGATCCCGACGGCGAGCGCCTCCGCGCGGGTCGCCCCCGAATCGCAGTTCGCGAGGAAGGGGTTCTGAAGCTCCCAATGCACCGGATCGAGAAGCGTCGGGGCCTCGGCAAACGCGCGCATCCGGACGTTGGGCACGGCCGCGAGGACGTTCGGATCCTCCTCGAGCGACCGGAGACGCTTCATGAGGTCCGCGCCCCCGACCCCCCGCTCCCCCGCGAAGGCGAGCCGGACAATCCGCTTCGATTCCTTGAACGGCCCCTCGGGCGCCGGGCCCTTCGCGCCCGCGCCGGTCTTGTAGAAGACGATCGCCTCCTCCACCGGCTCGATCGCGCCTACCCCGCGCGCCACGGGCGTGTCGGCGGCCGAGGCCACCCCCTTCGCCCCTCCCGTCCGGATCGTCTCCCATCGCTCGAGCAAACGCTCGCAAGCGTCGCGCGCGTCCGGGGAAGGCGAAGGCAAGGCCGGCGGGCGCGAAACGGAAGGCTCCTCCGGCTTCGGGGTTTCCGGCGCGCGCGTCACCACGTCGAGATCGACGGCCGCCCACTCGTCGGCCTTGAAGGCGTCGGAAGGCTTCGTGCGCAAAAGCCCCGGCGCCCCCTCGACGGCGGCGGCGCGAACGTTGCCGAGCCCCACGAACCGCTCGCGCGCGATCCGCTCGTCCGTCACGCCCTCGAGCGAAAGCGATCTTGCCGAGACAATCGCCCGCACGCGGGTCGTCCCGTGCGGCGGCCGGATGGGATAGCGGTACTCGGCCCCCTCCGCCGGAACCGTCTCGATCCTGCCGGCCCGCACGAGCGACGTCTTCTGCCAGGCGTTCGGAAGCAAGAGCGTAATACCCCCCTCCGGATCGAGCGCCACGAGCGTGAGAAACCCGTCTTTCTCGGAGGCCACCGAGAACCGGATCTCGTCGCCCTCCAGGAACGCCGCCTTCCCCGCCACCGTCGCAAGCGAAACCTTGAAGGCGGCCCCCGGATTCGCGTCGTCGAAGAGCGCCACCCCCGTCGCCCCCGCCGCCTTCCCGCCCTCCCCCGCCGCAAGCGCAAGGAAAAGCGAAAGCATTCCAATCCCGGCCGCGAGCCCCATCGAGCGAAGGCGCTTCATCCCGGGATTGTCGTCCTCCGCCTCGCCCGCGGACAAGGGGGAAGGCCGGACGGGGAGGATTCCGCATCCCCCGCATGCCGCCGCCATGGCCGTTTCCGGATTTCCCTACATCGGGGAAAACAGGTGCCGTTCTTCGAGAACATTCCCGTCCTTGTCGATGATCAGGAGAAGCCCCGAGCCCGCGATGTGCGACCTTCCGACGTAAAAATAATACCTTCCGTCCTTCCCTTTCATCGCGTCCCGGAAGTTCCATGGGCCACAGAAATCTCCTGGGATGGCGCGCTTCCGGGCGAGTTCGCTGAAGTAGTACCTGCAATAATCAGTCGGAGTCAGCGCTTCGCCCCTGCTCTTGGCGGACTCCATGTAGTCCTTTCGATGCAAGGGTTCGGCGTATAGGCGCCACTGCTTGTATACACGATCGGGTTTCGACCAAAACAGAAATTTGGATAAGAGCCCGCCGCGAGCCCGCTCCCTCGACACCCGGAGCACGAGCAGCTCGTATTTCGGGTCCAGGAAAATCCGGAAGGATTCTTCCCGCCAGTGCAGCAGGCCGGCCATCTGAATCCGCAGTTTTCCGGGGAAATGGATGGAGGGATGATTTTCATGGAAATACGACAGCGTCCGGTCGAGCTGTTCCCCGTCGAAACCAGGAACGAACATCACGACGAGAATCAGGCCAGCCAGGAACGTCGCGGCCATCGCCGCCATGACCTTCCTGGCCCTGGCCAGCTTCCTGGCGCTGCAGCCCGGATGGTTCCCCGGATGCAGGGTTTTCCGGATCGCCGCGACAGCGATGAACGCGACGAGATACCAGAGGAAGGCGATGCCCAGGAGATTCCCGATGTCGGAGGCGATGCTCGGACAGGCATACGGCATGACGGCGAATCGCATGGCCAGGATGCAGAGAAAGGGCGCGAGCACGCCGGCGACGAACCATCTCCGGAAATCGAAACCGGCGCCGGAAGAGCCGTCGTTCGACGTTCGCGCCACGATCGCCTTTCCGTCATTCCTTCCAACGAGGCGGATCGCCGCGGACGTCGGGGATGACGAAGAACGCGCCCCGGACCCAATCGTGGTAGTAGAGGCGCCCGGCGCGGTCGATCTGGGCGAGGAAGGGGCCGACGGTTCCGTGGCGGTCCTCGGGGGCCTGGATGGGCCAGGGGCTCGCGACGCCGGCCGTGAGGCGGAAGGATTCGTCGCATTTCTGCTGGGCCTTCGGGATCGTCGGATGCGGCCGATAGATCACCCGGGGGGCGAAGAGAAACGTCCCGTCCGGGGCCTCGTGGAGCCACGCGCCCTTCCAGCCCCGGCCGTCGTCCTCTGCGCTCCCGGGAAAGTCCTTCCAGACCACCGAGAACTTTCCATTGGCGTCGAACCGGACCAGGGAGAGCGGGGACTTGCCAGAAGGGAAATTTTCCAGGGGGGGCGGGGCCCCGGGCTCCCGGGTGAGGCCGGCCACGACGAGGAATCGCGCGCCCTCGCCCTCGCCCCGATACGACCAGGCGTCGTAGAAGTACCAGCCGTCGAACGGACCCACGCAGCGGAAGGAGGCAAGGGGGCCGGAGGCGGGGTAGCGCAGGAGCCACTCCAGCGCGGCGCGCGTCGCCGGCTTGCGCTCGCCCTGGAGGCACTCCTTCAGGGTCGTCGCGACGTCGGGCATCCGGCCCCGCAGGGCGAGGACGGCCCGCTCCCGCACGGCGAAATCCTCCGAGCCGAGCTCCTCCAGCAGCGGGCCCAGCTTCGAGCGCTCGTGCGCCAGATCAGGTGGAAACCACGCCTCCGAGCCGTGCAGTTTCTCGCCCGTCCGCTTTCGAATCAGCCACGCACCGCCCGGAAGGGGCGCCGCGTGATGGACGTAATCGACGCCGAGCGGGGCCTTGATCGCGTCCTTGGGATTCCCCTTGGGAAGGTAGATCATCCACGTCTTCGCCTTCTCGAACGAACTCCTCCACGGCCCGTCCTTCCCTTTCGGCCACAATTCGCCACACTCGATCGGGAAGAACAGGATCGAGCCGTCGGTGTTCTCGGCCATCCCGAACCTTCCGTAGCGCTTGGGAACGGGCAAATCCGTCTCGACGAGCTCGAACGACTGCATCGTCCCGTCGGGCCGGCATAGGTGCATCCCCGTGTAGTCCTGGATCCAGACGCGGCCCTGGCTGTCCAGCCAGGGAGACTCCCGGGCAATCGAAGGGAACCTGCAAACCGCGGCCTTGTCGGCGCCGACGGCGACGTAGCACAGCTGATCCTTGGTCCCAAAGGGCCTGAACCATGCGGTCCCCTCGCGATCGATGAGCTCGGGAGCGCCGACGGTGTCGGGATGGAACTCCCTCGCCGCCTCGCCGGGAATCCAGACGCGCTTCTTCCCCTTCTCGAGTCCCCGGCGCTTCTCGGGGTCCTGCCAGGTCGTCAGCACCGCCGTCCCGTCGTCCAGGATCCGGAGGCTATTGATGCATTTCGGCAGGGACCATCGCCCCTCCGGCTCCTCCTTCGCCAGGTCCCGGAGGCTCTCGGGCACCAAAGATGCCTCCTCCGCCGCGCGGAGCCGCGGGGCGACCCCGCCGCCGAGCCACAGAACGCCGCCGAGGAACAGAAGGCACCCGGCCCGACCCGTCGCCGTCATCCGGATCCGCTTCATGCGGGAATTGTCGTCCCGGCCTGCGCACGGTGGCAAGGGGGGGCCTTTCCCACGGCTTTGCGGCCATGGCTCCACTTGAAGCTCTTGGCGCGCGTTCTGGAGCCTACCTCCGCCTCCGTTCCATCTCGGGATATACGTCCTTCCGGTGCCGAATCGCCCAGACGGTCACGAGACAGGCGACGGGGTCGAGCTCGTAGACGATCCGGTAATCGCCGGTCCGGATCCGCCAGAGGCCCAGAAGCGACTGGGCGAGGCGCTCGCCGTAGAGGGCCGGCGACGTGAAGAGCCGGCCCTCGATCGCCCGCCCGATGCGCTTGCGGACGTTCCCCGGAATCCGCTTAAGATCCGCCGCGACCTCCGGCCGGTAGACGACCCGGTAGGGCTCCACGGGATCCTACAGGCCGAACCGCCGCTTCATCCGGGCGTGAGGGATCGAGGGGGCGCGGTTCGATCGGCGTTCCCGGACGAGGGCTTCGAGGGCGGCGTCCTCCTCGAGCGACACCGCGCGGGCGACGAGGTCGCGGACCTTCTGCGAAAGCGAAACGCCGTCCCGGCGGGCCATCTCGACGACGCGGGCGCGGAGCGGCCGCTCCAGGACGGCGAGGACGCGGCGGCGGGAGGCCGAATGCGTTGCGGTTCCGTTCATGCATTCAAGGTATCAGAAATGATACTTCATCTCAAGCCCCCGGGCAGGTCGGACGGCCGAAGCCTGCAACCGGAACGGCGGGCGGGGGGACCCCGCCCCTACTCGGGTGCATTCCCCACTTGAAAAAACGGGAGGGGGCGGGGCGCGGACCGTAGCGACAGTCTCCGCACGGTCCAACGCCATGAATTCGTCTACATGCCGTGGACCGTGCGGAGACCGGGAGCCTAGGGCCGTGCCTCGCCCCCGACCAACGCTCCATCAACTGGAGAATGCACCCAGCCGGGGAACGGCCGAAGCCTGCAACCGGAACGGGGGGCGGGGGGGACCCCGCCCCTACTCCGTTCCCCTGCCCTTCCCCTTGCCGCTCCCGTCCCCGCCCTTCGGGGCCGCGTCCGCGCCGCCGTCGTCGGCCTTCGCCTTCCCCGGCTTGTCGCCGACGGGGGGGCCGGTGCGCTTCGTGGAGGGGTCCTTGCTTTCGAGGTCGCTGTCTTGGTGGCCGAAGTGCGAGGCGGGGACGATCTGGCGCTTGATCCCGGCGGCCTCGCAGGTCCAGAAGAGCTTGCAGGGGTCGTGGTCCTGCTGTCGCAGGCTCTCGCCCTGGAAATACTCGATCTCGATCGGATGCGGGCCGGGCGAGACCCAGGCGACGGTCTGCCGGTGCGAGGACGGATCGTTCTCGGGGCAGGGCCGCCAGTCGTCGATGAGGGGCTTGCCGTCGAGCAGGAGCCGCGCCCCGTCGTCGGCCCATAACTCGAACGTGACGAGGACCGGCTTGTCGGGAACCTTGGCGGGCTCGGAGGCTTCAGCCGGGGATTTCGGCATCGGCGGCAGATCCGAAGGCAAGCCTGCCTTCGCGCCGGCCTTGCCGGCCCCCTTGCCCTTGCCCGCCTTCCCGCCCCCCTTGGCCTTCGGCGCGGCCGCGTCGGAGGCGCCCGGGGCGAGATCGATCGAGCCGACCCAGCGGACGCTGAACCAGCCGCGCCGGACGAATTGGTGGTTCACCAGCGGCTCGATGCGCGTGTAGCGGTAATCGCGGAACGTCCAGGCCGCCGCGATGACGGTGGGCTTCTGCCCCTCCTTCCAGTTGCCGTCCCACTCGGTCGGGTCCTTGTAGTAGTGGGCGACGAGGCCGCTCTTCCGGCCGGCGTTGAAGGCTTCGGGATCCCCCGCGGCGCCCGCGTCGTCGGGCGGGCCCTTGCCCTCCGGCGAGCCGCCGAGGAACACGGCGAAAACAAGCAAAAGCCCGATCCAGATTCCCTTGGCGCGCGGCATCTCATTCCCCCCCGGCCGCATCCATGGGCGCGGCCTTCGCCTTTTCCTTTGTCTTCCCGCCAGCCGCCTTCCGCCCCGCCTTCAGCGCGGCCTTCGCCGGGATCGGCCCGTCCTCCGGGAACGGATCCACGACGAGGACGGGGGCGCCGGGGCTTTCGCCGGGCTGGATCCTCACGCCGTCCCGGGCCGACATCGTCCGGAGGACCGTCGGCACGGAGGCCGCCGGCGGCGGGGCGGGAAGCGCCGGCGCGAGCGTCGGGACAGAAAACCCGGGCGCACCCGTCTCCGGCAGCGCCCCCTCGGTCCCTTCCACGCCCGCGAGGGGATCGAACGGCGCGACGGATTTCGCGGCCGGGGGCGGCGGCATCGGGGGCTGGGCCGGAACGGGCGCGCTCGAGGGGGCGTGCAGCAGGATCGCCCCCACGGCGATCCCCGCGGCCGCCAGGATCCCCCCCATCCACAGCGCGTCGGTTCTCATCGCAGGAAAAGGCGCCGCCCGGGGCCGTTCGTTTAAGGCAATCGAGCGTAGCGAACGATCCGGAAATCGTGCGGGCGGGCGAACTCGATCTCGAGGCGGGGCTGGCGGCCGAACCGGACGAACCGCGGCGGGCCCGGCGGCCAGACGGGCTCGATCCGGTAGCGCCCGGGGTCGAGGAACCGCAGATCGAACGACGCTTTCGCGGCCCGGGCCGCCTCGCGATAGAAAATCGCGATCCCGCGGCCATCCGAGCCTGCCGACTGGAAGCCCGGGAATCCCCGCCCGGAGGGCTCCTCGCCGACGGGCCAGACCGTCCCCGACAGGACCTCGTCCTTCACCGACTTCCACAACGCCGTCATCCGGGCGATCGAGGCGCGTCCCTTCGCCGACAGCGACGAAGGCTCGCCCCAGAACAGCGGATTCGCGAAGAGCGCAACCGCCGCCGCGTAGTCCTGCCCGGCCGCCGCGGGCCGCGTCGGATCCTTGCGGTCGTATTTGCCGGCCCCCGTTTCCGTGTCGAGGATCTCGATCTGCAGCTTTCGCGTAGGCACGAACTCGGCCAGCTGCCAGAGGTGGCGGAGCGTCTTCCAGGGCCAGTAGTTGCCCCACTGGGTGTAGCGGTTCTCGAGGAAGAGGTTCCCGCAGTCGAGCGCCCGGAAATAGCCCCACCGCTGGCCCGCCGTGATATCGAGGTTGAGCGTCGCGCGGCCGCGGCTTTCCTCGAGAACGCGCCGGCAGAAGGCGTCGAGGTTTTCGTCCGCGTCCTTCGAGCGCAGCAGGACCGTGTCGATCTTGAAGGCGTCGATCCCGTGGCGGCGCCACAGGTCCAGCAGGATGTCCGCCTCCTCCCGCCAGGTCCGGTACTGCCGGTGCAAATCGGGCGAGAACCACAACCCCAGCCGCACGCCGAGG
>CAYHQZ010000061.1:0-17626 GCA_964358555.1 uncultured Planctomycetia bacterium | reverse complement strand
GCGTTGGACCGCGCGTCGACAGGTCGCCACGATCCGAGCCCCCGCCCCTCGCCCTACTTGTTCTTCGGCTCCTCGAGCGAGCGGACCCTTCTCGACAGCCCCAGGACCTCTCGCCGCAACGCGTTGGCCTGGACGGAAAGGAAGCCGAAGCCGAGCATGATCAGCCCGCCGAGGATCAGGACCAATGCGATCGGCACCAAGGGACGATCCGGGTGCAGCTCCCCGCCTCCGAAGAACTGGGCGACGTATTTGAAGAGGAGGAACGCCGAGACGCCAAAGCCGCCGAGAAGCGACAGGCCGCCCAGCACCCCGAAGAGAAGCATCGGCCGCTCGGAGATGCAGAACCCGAGGTGGGACAGCGTCGTCTCGCGGAACTTAAACTTCGACTTGCCCTTCGTCCGGCCCCGAAGCGTCGCCGGGAACTCCCCCACCGAAAGCCCCAGGGCCAGGGCCTTCGAGAGGATCTCGAGGTGGATTTCCTTGCCCGTCGAGAAGAGCTCGAGGGCGGAGAGCGCCTCGCGGCGGTAGGCCCGGACGATGCAGGTCGCCGTCCGGATTTGTCCGCCGAGGGCGTGGCGGAGAATCGAGTTCCCGAACTTCGAGAGAAACAGCCGGAATCCCGGCACTCCCTCGACGGCGCCCCCTTCCATGTAGGCCGACGCCAGCGCGATGTCCATCCCCGGATCCGCGCGGAGGTTCTTCAAGAGCGACAAGAGCTGGTCCGGCCCGTAGGAGAGATCGAAATCCGTCGTGACCACGAACGCGCCCCTCGCCGCCGCAAACCCCTGCCGCAGCGCGTATCCCCGCCCCCGCCGCGGCGAATAGGAAACGATCCGCACCCGCGGATCCTTCGCCGCCTCCGCCTCCAGCGCCTTGCGCGTCCCGTCGAGCGATCCGTCGTCCACGCAGACGAACTCCCAGTCCTCCTTGGCGGCGTCGAACGCCTCCCGGATCTTCGCGACCGTCGTCGCGACGTTCTCCTCCTCGTTGTGCAGCGGCGCGATGATCGACACCTTCGTCGGCTTCAAGGTTTCCGGGCCGGATGATTGTTCCGTATTCATCGCTTAAAAATCCTCCCATGGCTCGCAGTTTCCGGCTCCGACCAAGAGAATCCTTTCGGGCCTGCCAAAGGGCGCCTGACCCGCCGGATTCCCGCCGGGCGGGCGGTAAGCGCCTTCCCAGCGCGCAGGACGCGCCCGAAGCCCGCCAGGGGGCCCAAGGTGCCCGCGACAGTCCAGGCGCTACAGAGGGCCAAGGAATGGCAATCCCTGCTCGATTCCGAGGAAGCCCGGACCCGCACCGACATCGCCCGCCGTGTGGGTATCTCCCGTGCGCGGGTCACGCAGGTCATGGGGCTACTTCGGCTGCCGCTAGGCGTCCAGAAGCGCGTTCTGGCGTTGCCGGTCACGAGGGGGGTGCCTAGGGTGTCGGTGCGGGCGCTTCAGGAGATGAGCGTTTCATCGACCTTTAGGTGACAACGGATCGTGCGCTTCGGAGCCTTCAGAAGCACGCGCTTTGCTATCGTTACCTTTGCTCTCCTTCATGTTGCCACTCGCGTTGTCGGTTTTCTGATCGGCATTGGGTTTTGGCACAGGGAGATCGCCTGGAGACCCCACTTCCTTTTCTAGAATTCCATCCGCTTTTTCACGTATGCTTTCACGTTCATTTTCCCTTAACATCTCCAAGGTTTTCATGGTTTCATTTTTTAGGGCTTTCGATATTTCATAATAACCCATCGAATGCTTCGTTTTGATACTGATTCGGTCTTTGCCAACAAGGGTAGGCAATATGTCCATGGCAAGAAGCCTAGTATTCTCCATTTCATTTTCATTATTCATTATTTCTAACAATTCCCCAATTCCTTCGTAACCGTATCCTTCACGCGCCATTTCCACTAGTGATTGAACGCAAACGAATTTGAGTGGGCTTGCCTCCTTCATCTTTTTTATTTCTTCGAGAAGGAAGCGAACAACGTGTGGATTTCTTTCGTCTGATGAAAATTGCAACGCTGCCATCTTTTCCACGTCGACGATTTCTTGCCTCCGAAGAGACTCTATTCGCTTGTCGAATTTTAGCCCTTCGCCCATGATTATTTTCACGGGCAAATTAATTTCTAGGTCGCCCGACCAAGCATTCGTTATTTTTTTTATTGAGACCCCCCGAGGATTCGTCTTGTCATAGATCGGGATCTCGCCGGGCTTGATGTTGCTTGTATAGGAAACGTGGATGTTTCCTTCGCCGGGCGCTATTGTAGTCAGGCACACCTGGCAATCCACTTTTTCGTTAGGTTTTATTTCAATGAGTTGATATGCCATTGTTTTTCTAGTTGTACCGTGAAATGTGCCGTAACCGATTACCTCGCTAGGCCTTGTCTCGCCGACATATTGATATTCAAGCATATAATGGATTGGGATTATTGCGTTATCATTTTTCATCTCAATCGGAATTGAAAAGGCTTGCTTGGATATATTTTCCAGTGTGATGTTTATTTTTAATTGGCGTCCGACTTCGAGCGCATTCCCGTTATCGATTTTTACCGACAATCGCATCGATTCGTCAGCCTTGTGCGCCAGAAGTGCCCCTCCACCTAGATCCGATCCATATCCATTATTTGAAAATTGAAAAGACGAAAATATGGCTCCCAGCCAGAGCAGGATTTGCACGGTAATGTATTTTGGCATTGTAACCTTGTATGGTTCTTGATTACGGATACGGAATGGGCACCTCGTGTCCAGCATGATGGTTAGGTGGCCTGTCCAAGAACATAGCAGCCTGAATTGGGACTGCAAGGGTACAAATGCAAAAAACTTCCGATAGCAAAAAGCGGGCCGGAACGGCTGGCCAGCAATCGGCGTGCCTTCTCCTCGACGCTCCCCCTGGCCCTCCTGCTGGGGAATGCCGCCAGCCTCTTCCTCTGTATGCACAGCGCAATCTCCGGGCCAGCAGACAGCGTCTCCGCGCATTCGCACGACGCCTTCCCGGCTGTCACTTGCGAGGGCTATAATCCCCTCGGAGGTCGAAGGAGTGGTCACTTTGGCTTTCCCGGCCCCGTCGCCGAAATGGCTTTCCGCGGCGGGGCTTTTTCTTTCAGCCCCTTCCAGGAACGCAGCGGATCGGCAAGGATGATTTCCCGCCATGACCGATGACAAGGGCGGACCCCAGGCAGTCCGTCCGCCCCTCCAGGAGTTTCTCCGAGTAGAAGAGCACCTTGAAGGCGTGCTCGATCCGCCGATCGTCTCGGTCGAAGAAGGCGACGAGCATCCTGGCTATCTTTGCGCGAGGGAAATTCATGGCGGGCTCCTATCTCCTTTCGCGATGCTCGTCGGTCGGCCCGGCCTTATTCGCAGGGCCACCCTGGGGGGCTTTTTCCGCCCAGGGATTCGTAACGGGAAAAATGAATTCAATGTCGCGGCCATCCTTGATTACCTGCATTTTCACCTTTCCAACGTTTAGATTTTTGGGGCTCAACTTGACGGTTCTCAATTTGCTTGGGTTTTCCGCTATGAAATGATTGTTGTTATGATCGACATACGCAAACGAAATGATTTTGCATCCGGCAAGCTCGTCGCCGATCTTTTTTTCATTGAAATCCAATCCCATGCCGTCATCGGCCGGAACGAACCAGAAATAGAGGCCATCGGTTTTGAAATCAGATGGCAACGGCGGCATCATTTCCCGCACTTCCGGCGCCTTCTTGGATCGCGGCTTTTCGATAATCGGGTTGTTGCTCGGAGCAATACGAGACTTCTCCGGCGGCGACCGCAATAATGCAAAGAGAGCGAATATCAGCACGGTAACGGCGATGCCGCCTACGATAATCCCCGACCCGCCAGGCGCGGGAACCGTGCCCGCGGCAGCGACCGGATGCGGATGCCGCTTCCCCGAAATGGAATATTCCAGCGCCAATGCATTCCGAACGTTGGATTCCGCCGCCTTCCATTCGGCCTCATAATCGAACCCGTGCCGGCCCGCTAACGACCTCAAGCCTTCCTGGTCTCCGTTCGCCTGGACGACGGCGAGGTCTTGTTCGAGTTGGAGGAGGGCCACGCCGGAAGCATCCCTTCGCGCCAGCGCCTCGTCGCGTTTCGCCTGCGCGTCCTTGAGCGCCGTCTCCGCCTCCCACAGCAAAGACTCCGGCTGGCCATCGTCCGGCCCGAACCGTCTCGTTTCCTTCTCCCGCTTCCGGATCAACTGGGCCAGCTCCTCCTTGAGCCTCTCCTGCTCGCTTCGGGCGAAGGCCCGCTCGCCCTCCTTCAGTGAGCATTCCGAATCCAGTTCCTTCCCCTGTTCGGCCAGCATGGCGCGCTGGCCCGAAAGGCTCTCCCTCTCCGCGCCGATCGAGAAGATGTCCCTTTGCAGCTTCTCGATCTGCGCCTGATGCCTGCCGATAGCCTGGATACATCTCTCCGCCGTCTTTCGCTCCTGCTCCAGTTCCGCCCGGGCGGCGGCCAGATCCTTCGAGGCAGCCTCGACCTTCATCCGCTTCTCGGCCGCTTCGGTGCTTTCAGGAGCGTTTGCAGGGGCCGGGGGAATGGCATTGCTTTCCCTCAGTGATTCGTCGAACAATCCCTGTTTCACCTTGGCCTGCTCTTCCAGCAGAGGGATCTGTTCCAGGTGTCGTTCCCGGATGTTCTCTTGCCTAACCTTCTTCGCGCCCTCCGTTTTGAACTCAGAGGACAGCCGCTCCATATCAGCGGTCATCCCTTCGACCTGGCTGTCTAACTCCACGATGGACTCTCGAACCTCCTCCCCATCCGACTGGATCTCGCCGATCTTCCGTTCCAGGCTCCCGACAAGATCGCCGGAGACCGCCAGGAGTTCCTCGGTCTCCTTGAGTTGCGCCACGCATTCCGCTATGAGCCGTTCGTGGTCGGCTTGGCGTTCCCGCAGGGCATCGAGCCTGTTTCGCGATTCCTCCGTCCGCGTTCTGGCTGCGGCGAGCGCTTCTTCCTTCGCTCGGAGCTCGTCCTCGTGCGGCTGGTTGCGCCTGGCGATCCGATCATAGACCGTCGCTGCGAGCACAGTGCGGCAGAGCGCCGGCACGTCCTCTTCGCGCACCGAAACGGTAAACGAGTCGAACCCCGCCGCGTCGATGCCGACGCGGCCGTCCGCATCCCGGTGGGGTTCGAGGTTGCCCCGAACGTCCCAGCGGATGCCTTCTGGGATGCCCGCCTTCCAGCTGGAAGCGATGATCGAGCGCAGGCCAGCCTGGAGGTCCTCCCGGACCTGGCCGAGAAGGACCTCGCGGATCCGCGCAGCCTGCGCCTCGCAATCATCGCCGGCGTAAGGCACCGGCTTCGCCTCGCGTCCGACGAGGACATGCTCTATTGAGCGGACATCGATCCTGGGCACTGTGAACGCCCTCCGTGAAAGGCAAGGCTAGCCCGTCCCCAAGGGCAAGGCAAGGTGACGATTTGGGAGCCACGCGGCCATTGGCGCCCGGGGGCGCGTAGGGCGCGGCGGTGGACTTCTGGTATCAATGCCACGCGAACGATTGGTCTATTGCGCCAGGGGATGGCCACAGGGGGGAGCCGGCGGCGGATGCTCACTTCCATATAGTACTTACAGGGGCGGCGCGGGCGATGGACGTCTTCCTGCTCGCGGTAGTCATCCGAAAGATGCCCCCTTGCACTCGATGGTTCCGCATGGCCGGGAGGGACCTGTCAAGAAAGGAATCCTGAAAGCAACCTAAGCTCTAACCGGGACCGGAGGCGGCCTTCAGCCGGCGGAGGTTCTCCTCCGTCATGGCGTCGGCGATCTCGCGCAGGATGCCGATCGGGAACCGCTCGGCGCCGGCGGCGCGCAGGTAGGCGTGCAGGGCGAAGCGGGCGTCGGCCATCGAGCAGACGGCGCGGGAGAAGGCGAATACCTGCGCGAGGTCCTGCGCCATGAGCGGCGAGAGGAACGCGTCGGGGCGCGGCGCGGGCGACGCGATGCCCCGGGAGCTCGGCAGATCGATGAAGACGACCTCGACGGCGCCCGCGGGGCTCTCCCGGAGGAGGATGTTGTCGGGATGGAGATCGCCATGAGCGAAGCCCGCCTCGTGCATCCCCCGGACGGCCCGCGCGGCCGCCTCGATCGCCGCCCGCCGGCCCGGACCGTCCGCGTCGCGCAACGCGTTCCGGATCGTGCGCGTCTCCCCGGCCGCCTCCGTCAGGAGATACGTGGAATCCCGCAGCATCCCCCGCCAGTCGGCCCCCACCGCAAGCAACCGCGGCGTCGGAAGGCCCGCGGCCGCGAACCGCCGGATCCTCCTCGCCTCGCGCCAGGTCTTTGAAATCCAGAGCGTGTCCCGGAACCCCAGCAGCCCGCCCCGGCCCAGATACTGCTTGAGGAAAGCGCCCTTCGGGACCCCCGGCGCCGGGGGCAGCCGCCAGATCCGCCGCTTGCTCTTGCGCCGGAAGGCGGCCTCCACGGGCGGCGGCAGGGGGCCCGCGGCCTCGAGCGCGCGGACAGCGTCCTCGCATTCCCGCTCGATCCTCCACTCGATTCTCCCCATGGCCGAAAGCCCCCTCACCCCTTGGCCGGCGGCGGCGATTCGAAGAGATACGCCTCTTTCAGGAAGGCGTAGTGGGCGGCGTAGAGCGCGAGCAGCAAGCCCGCGCGGCCGTCGAGGAAGCCGCGCTTCCAGACATAGGCCCGCAACGCCTTGAAGGCCGGCGCCAGCGCCGCGCGCAAAAGCGAGGGCTTTCGGCCGGCCTTCCGTCGGGACTCGGCGGACATCCGGGCCAGGCGCTCGATCGTGCGGGCGTGGTCGTCTAAGCCCGAATAGGTGTGGTGGAGGATGGAATTCGAAAGCGTCCCGAGGCGCCCGTCCACCTCTCCGTGCTGGTGGGGCTCCTCGCCAGAAATCCGGCCCCGGTCCTTTCGGAAGAGGCGCGTCTTGTAGTCGGGATACCAGCCGGAATGCCGGATCCAGCGATCGAAGAAGAACGTGCAGCGGGGCATCCGGAAGCCGTCCTCCGGCGGCTCTAAGTCCCCGAACCGCGCGAGAATCTCGGACTGCAGCGTCTCGCCCAGCGCCTCGTCGGCGTCGAGCTGGAGGACCCAGGGCTGGGCGGCCAGCGAGATCGAGTAGGCCGACTGCGCCACGTAGCCCTCGAACGGGTGCGTCACGACCCGCGCGCCGAGCCCCTTCGCGATCTCGACGGTCCGGTCGGTGCTGCCCGAGTCCACGAGGATCCGCTCCGCGGCGAAGGGGACGCTCTGGAGGCAGCGCGCGATGTTCTTCTCCTCGTTCAGGGCGAGGGTGCAGACCGAGATCGGAAGCGTGCGCAAGGTCCCGCCAGTGTAGCGGAGCCGCCGCGCTTTTCGCGCCGCCCCCCATTCCCGAGACGGCGTCCGGCCGTTAGCCTTTTCGCATCCATGGCTTCCGCCCGCAAGCGTTTCGACATCCGGACGCTGGATCAGCTGCGGACGGAGCTTTCATCCCTCGGCCTCGAGATGCCGCTTTCCGAGGATATCTCGATCCTGGGCACCCCCGTCCGGATCGGGACGAAGACCGCCCCGAACCGCTTCTCGGTCCTTCCGATGGAGGGCTTCGACGCCGACGACGACGGCGAGCCGGGGCCGCTCTCCTTCCGCCGCTACCGCCGCTACGCGGAGGGCGGCGCGGGGCTCATCTGGTTCGAGGCGACGGCGATCCTCGAGGAGGCCCGCTCCAACCCGCACCAGTTCTGGCTCCACGAGGGCAGCGCTCCCGTCTACGCCCGGCTCGCAGAACTGACCCGCCGCGCGGCGGCCCCCCACGGCCGCGACCCCGTCCTGATCCTGCAGCTGACCCACTCGGGCCGCTACTCGAAGCCCCACGGCCTGCCGAAGCCCCTCATCGCCCATCACTCCCCTGTCCTCGACCCGACCCACGCGCTTCCGCCGGACTACCCGCTCGTCACGGACAAGTACCTGGACCGCCTCCTCGACACCTACGTCTCGGCCGCGAAACTGGCGGCAAAGGCCGGCTTCGACGGCGTGGACGTGAAGGCCTGCCACCGCTACCTCGTCTCCGAACTCCTGGCCTCGTTCACCCGTGCTGGCCGCTACGGCGGCTCCTTCGAGAACCGGACGCGCTTTCTTCTCACGGCCCTGCACCGGATCCGCGACGAGGTGAAGGGGCTCTTCATCACGACGCGCCTGAACGTCTTCGACGCGATCCGCCGCCCCTACGGCTTCGGCGTGGACGAATCCGACGAGACGAAGCCCGACCTGCGCGAGCCGCTCGAACTCGTCGCCCGCCTGAAAGCCCTCGGAACCCCGTTGATCAACATCTCCGTGGGGAACCCCTACTTCAACCCCCACTACGGGCGGCCCTACGACTGGCCCATCCAGCACGCGCCGGCCGCATCCGAGCATCCCCTCGAAGGCGTCGTCCGCTTCCTCAACATCACCCGCCGGATCCAGGAGGCCCACCCGGACCTGCCCGTCATCGGCTCGGGCTATTCCTGGCTGCGCCACCTCGTGCCCAACGTCGCCGCCAGCGTCCTCTCGACGGGCGGGGCGAGCCTCGTAGGGCTCGGCCGCAGCGCGTTTGCCTATCCGGACGCGCCTTCGGACATCCTCCGCACGGGCCGGATGGATCCCGCGAAGTGCTGCGTCGCCTGCTCGGGCTGCACGCAGATCATGCGCGACGGCGGCCGGACCGGCTGCGTCGTCCGCGACGGCGCGATCTACGCCGAGGAATACCGCAAGGGCCGCCGCCTCGCCCTCGACTACCTGCGCGAGGAGGCCCAGCGCTGCCGGCAGTGCTTCACGCCGACCTGCCAGACGGCCTGCCCCGCGGGCGTGGACGTGCCGGCCTTCCTGCGGGCCTTCGCGGAGGACCGGCTCGCCGAGGCCTACGACATCCTGCGCGCGCGCAACGTCCTGCCCGAGATGTGCGCCTTCGTCTGCCCCTCCGAAGTCCAGTGCGAAGGCGGCTGCCTCGAGCGGATCTTCTGCGGCCGCGCGGTCCCCATCCGGGACATCCAGCTCGCCGTCTGCCAGGCCGCCCGCCGAAAGGGCCTCGCCGGCGTCCGCCTGCCCGAACGCGAGTCCGGCAAAAAGATCGCCGTCGTCGGCGCCGGCCCCGCGGGGCTCGCCTGCGCCATCCGCCTCCTCGAGCACGGGCATCGCGTGGATCTCTTCGACCGGCTCGACCGGCTCGGCGGCACGCCGGACGCCGTCATCCCCAAGGAGCGCTTCGAGAGCGCGAAGGCGGAAGCGGACGCGATCCTGGATCCTGCCATGCGGGCCGGTCGGCTTTCCGTGCGGCTCGGGGAGGCCCTCGGAAGCGGCCTTTCGATCGAGGGCCTGGAGGCGGGCCACGACGCGGTATTCCTCGCCATCGGCCTTGGCCGATCCGCATCCATCGGCAAGGCGGACGGCGTCCTCGACGCGCTCGACTTCCTCCGGAGATCCAAGCAGCGCGCGCTCGATACGGTTCCGCCGCGCGTCGCGGTCCTCGGCGCCGGGAACACCGCCATGGACGCCGCGGTAACGGCCCTGCGTCTGGGTGCGCAAGACGTCTTCCTCGTCTACCGCCGATCCTTCGCCGAGATGCCGGCATGGCCCGCCGAACGCGACCGCGCCCTCGAGTCCGGCATCCACTTCCTCATCCTCACGCAGCCAATGGGCTACGCAACGGACGCGGCCGGACGGCTCACGGGCGTCCGGATCGCAAGGACCGCGCTCGGCGATTCCGACGAATCCGGCCGGCGCCGCCCCGAGGTCCTCCCCGGCACCGAGAGCGTGCTTTCGGCCGGCCTTGCCATCGAGGCCCTCGGACAGTCCGTCCCCGACGATCTCCGAAAGAGCCTCGCCCCCCTGCCGTTCACCCGGCGGGGGCTGCTGCAGGTCCAGTCCGGCGGCTGGACCGGCGTGCGGAACATCTTCGCCGGCGGCGACATCGTCAACGGCGGCACCACCGCGGTCCTCGCCATCGCCGAGGGCCTTCGCGCCGCCGACGAAATCCACGCCCGCCTCGAAAAGCCCGAGCGAGCGAAAAAAGCCTGAGAGGCCCTTGAGGCCGCTGAGGACGTCGGGCGGCCCTGCTACGGCGCGCCGGCGGCGGTGCGCGGCGGGCAGACGTCGGCGAGGATCGCAGGCAGGCGCTCGAGGCTCTCCTCGGTCCACTCGCCCATGAGGCAGACCTGGATCCAGTTGCGCTTCACGAGGTAACCGCTCTGCCACGAGAGCAGCACGCCGCGCTTCTCGAACTCGCGGCCGACCGCCGCGGACTCGACGTCGCGCGGGATCACGATGGTGACAACCGCGGGCGCCGCGCACGTGTCGGGCGCGAGCACCTGGAAGCCGGCGGCGCGCAGGCCGTCGCGCAGGCGCGCGGACGCCGCGGCGATTCGCACGAAACGTTCGTTCCAGTCCGTCCGCCGCAGCGACGTCTGCAGCGCGTGAAGGAGGTTCGACGACGTCGTGAACGGGATGCCGCCCTCGAACGCGTAGAGGCCGAGGTCGAGGTAGCGCGGGAGCGACCGCGGCGCGGGCGTGAGCGGGCGGTCGTAGAACACCATCGACAGTCCGGGAAACGACGCAAGCGCCTTGCCGCCGACGCACGACGCGAATCGCACGCCGCGCAGGTCCACCGGCGCCGTGCCGATCGAACTGATGCAGTCGAGGCAGAGCGCCGCGCCGTGGTCGGCGGCGAGCGTCTTCAGCCTGTCGAGGTCGTTGAAGATGCCGGTGGACGTCTCGCCGTGCACGGCCCAGATCCACTTGGCGCGCGGGTTCCCGGCGAGTCGCGCGCGCACCGCGTCCCAGTCGAACGGGCGGCCCCACTCGGTCGCGACCGCTTCGAAGTCGAGGCCCCACCGCGTTGCGTGGTCGACCAGGCGGTCGCCGAACTCCCCGTTTGTCAGCACGAACCCCGGCGCGTCGGCGAGCGAGATCTGGCCCGCGACGGCGTCGTTCGCGAGCGTGCCGGAGCCGAGCAGCACCTCCACGTGCGCGGCACCGGTGAGGTCGAGCAGGCAGCGTTTGACGACGCGGAAGTCGGCGGCGAAGGCGCCTGAGCGATGCGACACGACGTCGCGCCCGAATGCCGCACGCACCTCGCCGCGGATGCCGACGGGGCCCGGCAGGTAATTCGCGAGCACTTTCGCGACCGTCGCCGACGGCGGCGAGAGCGCCTTCTCGATCTCGAAGAACCGCTCGAGCGTCAGGTACATCGGCTGGAAAAGCGCGTCGCCCTTGCCCACGACAGGCCCGAACGGCGTGAACCCGAGATGGCGGTAGAGCCTCTCCTGGCGGAGCGTTCCCGAGATGACCGCGAGGTCATGGCCGAGGTTTCGGAAGTGCCGCGCGAGCAGTCCGACGAGCCGGGCGAACACGATTCCGTTGCGGTATCCCGGCAGAACCGAGAGAAGGCGCACCTCGACGACGCTGCGGCCCGGCGGCAGGTGCGCGTCGAGGTCGGGGAGTTTCTGGTCCAGCGAGAACGGGCGGTTCGCGCGGCCCGCGGCCATGCCGACAAGATCGTCGCCGTCGAAGCAGACCGCGTAGGTGTTCTCGGCGTGAAACTTGTCCACGAGGCGGCGCTCGGCGTTCGGGGCGTGCTGCGGGATCTCCTCGACGAACGTGCGGTAGTTCAGGCGGTGGACCGCCTCGAAGTCGTCCATGCCCGCAGCGATGCGGAAACTGAACTGGGAGTCAGCGCTCATCCCCGAATTGTATCTCAAGGGGATTTGTCGCATCCCAGTCCCCGGCTTCCGGGGCGTCCGGGGCGCCGGAGTCGGCGTCGGAATCATCCGGTGGGCCGCGACCGGAGGGCGGGGCACGGGCCGGAGGCGGCTCTTCGACGGCGGCGGGACGGCTTCGAAAGAAGAGGCTCCTCCCGAACCTCAGCGCCGCAGACAGCCCCGGTTCAGCGCAGTTCGTTCAGGAACCGCCGCATCTGCAGTTCGAGCTCGTCGCGCTCCTTGGGGTGCTCGGCGAGGACGTTCTTCTGCTCGGCGGGATCGTTCACCCGGTCGAAGAGCTCGTCCTGGTATTCGGACGTGAGGTAGTGGGTGAAGGCCCACTTCTTCGTCATGATCCGCCAGGACTGCTTGAAGCGGCCGCTTAGGGCGAAGTCGCGGATCTTCTCCTTCTCGCCCTTCATGATGGGAATCAGGCTCGATCCGTGCATCTTCGGGCCCTTCACCTTCATGAAGTCCAAAAGCGTCGGCATGATCTCCGGGGAGTTGACGAAGCAGTCGAACTTCTTGCCGGCCCCCCACCCCTCGGGGTGGCGGATGATCAAGGGGATCTGGGTCTCCTCGATGTAGGGCGTCGGGTAGGCCTTGCGGATGAATCCGTGCTCGTTCAAAGGCTCGCCGTGATCGGAGTTGAAGATGATCAGCGAGTTCTCGAACATCCCCAATTTTTTCAAGTGGTCGAGGAAGATCCCGACCCACTTGTCGCACTGGCTGACCTTGCCGGCGTAGAGGGCCTTGATGCCCTTGATCTCGTCCTCGTTGAGGTAGCCCTTCGTGTAGCCGGGGATGGGGCTGGTGATGAACGGGCCGTTGAAGCCAGGCTCGGCGTACATCCGGTCGAAGGGCGGCATCGGGTCCCACGGCTCGTGCGGGTCGAAGGCGTCGATCCAGAGAAAGACGTTGTCGCGCTTTTTCAGGCCGTCGAGGTAGCGCATGCCCTCCTTCATCACCTGGGCGATGAAGGTGTCGGCGTCGCTCTTCCATCCGTGGCGGTTCCGGAGGTACTGCTCGGTGCCCTTCAAGACGACCTTGTCCTTGCCGTCGGTCTTGTAGTGGCCGGTGACGTCGACCGGGATCGAGGCGTCCTTCTCCCAGGGGTCGTACTCGTGGCCGCGGACCCATTTGACGTAGTCGAAGCCGCGCTCGAACGCCATCGTCGGCTTGTGCATGTGGTAGACGTCGGAGATGAGCGCCGTCTGGACGCCCTTGTCCCAGAGGACCTCGGCGAGAAGGATGTCGTTGGTCTCGAGGCGCTGCCAGCCGCGAAAGGGAAGGACGAAGCGGCCGGTGAAGCAGGAGGTGCGGTAGGGAATGGTCGGCAGGCACTCGGAGTGGGCGTCGGTGAAGACGGCCGCCTCCTTGGCGAAGGCGTCGATGTTCGGCGTCTTGATCCACTTGTTTCCGTAGCAGCCGAGGTGGTCCGGGCGGAAGCTGTCGTTCAGGATGAAAATAACGTTCATGGGGTGGCCTCCAGGCGAGGGGTGAAGGAAAAGATCAGGAGCATCCGAGATCGCTGCCCACGATCTGCTCCATGTAGAGGAACATGTCGTCGGCGAATTCCTTGGCGGCGGGCGTCGCGTGGGGCGCCGCGCCCTTCATGGCCGCGTGGAAGACGCGGATCTCCGTGTCCTTGAAGGGCAGCGATACCTGGCCGGTGGGCTTGTCTTCCTGGATCTTGTCGAGCAGCTTTTGCGCCGCGTCCGCTTCCATCAGCGACTGGTCGCGGGCGATCCCGATGAGCCGCTCCATGTGCTTGACCTCGTCCTCGTCCAGGTCGATCGCGAACTCCCGCTCCGCGATGCCGCAGGCCGCGGTTTCCTTGATTTCCATTCGAACAATCTCCTCCTTGGGTGGCCAAATTCTTCCACCGGCACGACCAACAACGTGGCTCGCCATTCTGTTCGCGGCGGCGGCGGTGTCAATACGGGAGGCAACGAAGCCATGAGGGCGCGGGAACCGCGCCCCTACATGCATGCACGATGTAGGGGCGGGGTTACCCCGCCCTCCTGCCGCAGACGACATGCATGCCGCGATGTAGGGGCGGGGTCACCCCGCCCTCCTACCGCAGGCCCTCCGCAAATTTCCGCAGCGTCGATTCGTAGCGGGCGGCGACGTCGGGGTGGGCGGCGATGACGTTGTTGCGCTCGAAGCGGTCCTCGCGGACGCGGTAGAGCTCGTCGGGGCGGTCGATGAAGTAGTGGATGAAACACCACTCCCGGTCGTGGATCCGCCAGGCGCGGCCGTGGCGGGCGACGACGCAGAAGTCCCGGAGCGACGCCTTCTCGCCGGAGAGGATCGGCAGCAGGCTAGCCCCGTGCAGGCACGGGGGCGGCGTGACGTTCAAAAAGTCGAGGATCGTCGGCATCAGGTCCGGCGCCTGTGTGAAGGCGTCGAAGCGCTTGCCCGCGCCGAGGCCGTCGGGGTGGCGGACGAGGAAGGGGACGTGGACCTCCTCGACGTAGGGAAAGGGCCTCGCCTTCTTTACAAAGCCGTGCTCGCCGAAGCACTCGCCGTGGTCGGTCGTCCAGACGAGGAGCGTCTCGTCGAGCAATCCCGGCTCCGTTCGGATCGCGTCGAGGAGGTGGCCGACCCACTTGTCGGTCTGCGTGCACTTGCCGGCGTAGAGCCGGCGGACGTGGTCCAATTCCGCGGGGGCGAGATAGTCCGCGGGGCCCGCGATGGGAAAGATGATGTCCTTTCCCTTGTAGGCCGGGTCCGCGTACATCCGGTCGAACGGCGGCATCGGGTCCCACGGCTCGTGCGGGTCGAACATGTCGACCCAGAGGAAGAAGTTCTTGCGCTGGGAATCGCGCGCATGCCGGGTCTTGAGCCAGTCCACCGCGGCCCTCGCGACCCGCGCGGCGCCGCAGTCGGCGTCGGTCTTCCACCAGTGGCGGTTCTTCAGGTACTGCCGGAGCATCTTCACCGTGTCGGCATCGTTCGGGCCCGGCTTGTGGTAGCGCTCGAGATCGACGGGGACGTCGTCCACGACGTAGGGGTCCATCTCCTGGCCCCGGATGAACTCGACGTGGTCGAAGCCGCGCTCGTAGGCCATCGTCGGACGGTGCATGTGGTAGGTGTCGGAGATGAGCGCCGAGTGGTAGCCCTGGTTCCAGAGGACCTCGGCGAGGAGAACGTCGGAAGGCTCCAGCCGGCCCCAGCCTCGGAAGGGAAAGATGTAGCGCCCGGTGAACCAGGACGTGCGCACGGGCAGCGTGGGCAGGCATTCGGGGTAGCAGCGATCGAAAACCGCGCTTTCGGCGGCGAGGCGGTCGATGTTCGGGGTCTTGACCCAGGAATTTCCGTAGCAGCCGAGGTGATCGACGCGCCAGGAATCGCAGGCGATGACGATGACGTTCCGCCGCGCGCGCGGGCGCGGGACGGGCGGCGGGATGTCGCGCTCGGGGGGCAGGTTGAACTCGCCGGGCGGGACGGGGGCGGCCGGGGGCGGGCGGGATTCCATGGATGAGGCCTCGCGGCTTTCCGCCGGCGTGGCGGGACGCCGGACTATAGATAGAATGTCCGCCGATGGCCACGTCCCACGACCCGGACCCCGAAGGCGAGCCCGAGGATTCCCCGGATTCCGGCGAGGGCGCTCCCGGCGCGGACGATCCCGGCGCGCCGGCCGAGGCGGCGCTGGAATCGGCGGAGGATTTCTACCCGCCGTCCCCCCGCTCCAGCCCCGAGCTCCTCGCGACCACGGGGGCCTACCGCCTCCGCGTCGTGTCGGTGCTCGTCTCGCTCTTCACGTTCCTCGCGCTCTACCTCGGCCTCGTGGCCGGCTCGATATGGCTCGTCCACGCCCACATCACGATGAAGGACCCGAACGTCCTGCTCATCGCGGGGGCCGCGATGCTGGCGCTGTTCATGGTGAAGGGGCTGTTCCAGCGCAACCGCGTGGACACCGACGACATGGTCGAGGCGAAAGAGGAGGACCAGCCGCTGCTCTTCGCCTTCGTCCGCCGGCTGTGCGAGGAGTGCGGAAGCCCCTTTCCGGCGAAGATCTACCTCGACCCCGAGGTGAACGCCGCCGTCTTCTACCGACGCTCCCTGCTCTCGATCGTCTGGCCCTCCCGGAAGAACCTCCTCATCGGGATGGGCCTGGCCAAGGCATTGAGCCTCTCCGAGTTCAAGGCGGTCCTCGCCCACGAGTTCGGCCACTTCGCCCAGGCCAGCATGCGCCTCGGACAGTACGTCTACCTGGCCAACCAGGTCATCTGCGACATGGTCTACGGGCGGGACTTCTGGGACGACCTGCTGCGGAAATGGAGGGGCATCGACCTGCGGGTCGCCTGGATCGCGTGGGTGCTCACGGTGGTCGTCTGGCTGCTGCGGGGCTTCTTGAAGCTGCTCTTCCGCCTGATCAACATCTTCAACCTGTCGCTATCGAGGCAGATGGAGTTCGCCGCGGACCGCCACGCCGTCGCAATGGCCGGAAGCGACACGCACATTGGCGCCCTCTGGAAGATCAACCGCGCCGCGGCCGCGATGCGGATCGCGACGAGCGGTCTTGAGTCCATGACGGACCATACGCTCTACACGGACGATCTTTTCTCCCACCAGCGCGCCGCGCTGGAGCGCCTCGACGGCCTGCTCCGGAAGGCCCTCTCGAAGGGCGAGGACGTCGGCGTCCTCCTGGGCCCCTACCGCCCGGGACGCGCGATCCACTTCAAGGAGGAGGAAGGCGAGAAGACGAGCCTCTGGCACACCCACCCCTCCGACCACGATCGGGAGGTGGAGGCGAAGCGCCTGTACGTCCCCGCGAAGCCGGACGAGCGCCCCGCGGACGGCCTCTTCCGGCTGCCGGCCGCGCTCACCCGCCGGCTCACCGCGATCGCCTACCGCCCGATCCTCGGACGGCTGCCGAAGCCTTCGCGGATGCGCCCGGCGACCGAGATCGAGGAGAAGATGCGCGAGGAGCGCGAGGAGCAGGAGCAGGCCCCGCACTACCACGGCCTGTTCGACAACCGGATCGTGGAGCCGGGCGACGTGGACGCCGTCGCCGCCGAGCTCGACGCGGCCGAGGCCTCGGGGGCGCCGCCCGCGGACGAGGCGCGCGCCGCCGCCGCCGCCTGGACGGGCGAGCCGCTGAAGATCCGGATGGCGGAGATCGCGGCGATGGAAAAGGACGTCGGGACGCTGGAGCGACTGGAATCGGGCGAGGAGAAGATCCCCTCGGGTGGCTTCGCGTTCCGCGGGAAGGCGATCGTGAAGAAGGACGTGCCGAGGCTGCTGGAGAAAGTCCGGGAGGAGGTCGGGACCCGGCGCGGGGGCCTCGCGGAGGCCGACCGGGCGTTCTTCCGGCATTTCTACCTCTTGAGCGGACGGGCGGAGGCCGGAGCCGCTTCCTGCCGCGAGGAGCTGATGAAGCGCTACCGCTGCCTCCTCGGCGTGCAGAAGGAGATCGGGCGGCTGAACGACATCGAGCGCGAGTTCTTCCCCCTGCTGCAGCAGCTCCAGGGCGCCGGCGAGCTGTCGGAGGGAGACTACGCGGCGGCGCGGAGCGTCCTTAAGACCGCCCGCGCCCGGCTGGTCATGAGCGCCAAGCGCTGCCAGGACATCCGCCTGCCCGCCGTCTCCCATCTCGAGGAGGATGCCACCGCCGCCTCCTTCGTCTTCCCCGGCCCGCTCCTCGGCCCCCTGCCCGAGGAGAACATCCCGGGGCCCTGGGTCGGAAAGCTCGTCGAGCAGTTCAGCCAGGCCATCGGCCGGCTCCGGAAGCTGCACTACAAGAACCTCGGCCAGCTGCTGCGCCTCCAGGAATCGCTCGCCCCGGGGTTGTTCCCGGAGGCTGGAAATGCCCCAGCGAATCCGTAGAGCTGCCACCGCGCGGATACGTCCGGCTTGTCGGCGCGGCCTAGCGGCGCCGATTTGTGTATTCCTGGAGCCGAAAAACAAGAAGGGCGAGGGGTGGGGGCTCGGATCGTGGCGACCTGTCGGAG